>NZ_JBHXTM010000013.1:68209-176239 GCF_042677325.1 Streptomyces sp. NPDC127117 | reverse complement strand
GGTTTTCGTTTCCCCGGTGTGTCGGTCTACACCGTTTGAGTGGGCGCGGCCCCGCCCGGGGGGGCGTCCCGCGGCTTTTCGTACTGTCCGTGATTGCCTGTTGCAGCTGACGCCAGTCAGCTGAGCGGCCGGTCGGAGACACGCGAGGAGCGGGCCAGACGCTCCCGTTGCCCGGTGTCCGTCCGCCGTCGTCCTTCGGACCGCCTGTCGTCCGGCAGCTCGCCGGATTCCCGCCGGTCGCCGGATTCCCGCCGGTCGCGGCCGTCGTCGCGCCGCGTGCGATCCGGGGCCCGCTCGCCCCTGATCCGGCGCTCGTCCCTGATGTCGCTCATCGTTGCACTCCTCGTCCTGTCCGTTCGTGTCCTGCTGACGGCTCCAGCCTGCGACCGGGGCCCTGAGAGGACGCTGAGAGCAGGCCCGTCTCTCAGCGTCCTCCGAGTCAACGGCCGTTCCGGTAGGCAAACGGCCCTGGCGGCCCGGAGTTAAGGTGGACGGAGAGGTCACCATGCGGATGCTGATCACCGAGGACGAGCCGGAGCTCGCCGATGCGATCGCCGACGGACTGGCCGCAGAGGGGTTCGTCGCCGACATCGCACACGACGGGGCGGACGGCCTGTGGCGTGCTCTGCACGAACCCTACGACGTCATCGTGCTCGACATCATGCTGCCCGCACTGTCCGGATACGAAGTCCTGAAACGGCTGCGAGCGGCCAGGATCTGGACACCGGTGCTGATGCTCACGGCAAAGGACGGCGAGTACGACGAGGCGGACGCCCTCGACCTCGGCGCCGACGACTACCTGAGCAAACCGTTCTCCTACGTGGTGCTCGTCGCCCACCTGCGAGCCCTGCTGCGTCGCGGCGCACCCGCCCGGCCCGCCGTGCTGCGCGCCGACGATCTCACCGTGGACCCCGCCGGTCACCGCTGCAGACGCGGCGAACGCGACATCGGCCTGACAGCAAGGGAGTTCGCGCTGCTGGAGTACCTGCTCAGGCATGCCGGCGACGTGATCAGCAAGGCGGAAATCCTCACTCATGTCTGGGACGAACACTTCGACGGCGACACCAACATCGTCGAGGTGTACATCGGCTATCTCCGACGCAAGATCGACGCCCCGTTCGGCCGCCGGACCATCGAAACCGTCCGAGGCGCCGGCTACCGGCTCCACAGCACCGCGGGCTGACCGATGCCCGCCGCAGTCCGCTCCTGGTGGTCCCGCCGGTCGCTTCGGCTGCGACTGACCGCCGCCGCAGCCCTGGTCATGGCGGCCGGGCTGGCCGGCGCCGCCGTCCTGCTCGTCGTCTGGCTGCACGGCAGCCTGATCGCCGGTCTCGACCAGACCGCACTGCAGCGCGCCCAGGTCGTGGCGGCCGACGCGGACAGCAACCGGATCGGCGCGGAAGTACCGGCCACCTCCCACGCGGAAGCCGCCGTGCAGGTCGTCGACAGCAAGGGGAACGTGATCGCCAGCTCGGCCAACCTCCGTGGTCTGCCCCGGGTGTTCACCTTCCCGGCGAGCGGCTCCGGCACCCCGCGGGCCCACACCGTCCACGACATTTCCGAGCACGAGCACGGCGCCTGGCGCGCCGTGGGAGTCCCCGCGGGCACCGCCGACAACCCCGTGACGGTGTACGTCGCGCTGCCCACCGAAAGCGTCGACCACGGGCTGTCGCAACTCACCGCGGGCCTGGCCACCGGTGTGCCGGCGGTTGTCGCCCTGCTCACCGGAGTCGTATGGCTGTTCACCGGGCGTGCGCTGCGGCCCGTGGACGCGATGCGTGCCCAGACGGCCGAGATCACCGAGTCCGACCTCGGCCGCCGCCTCGACGTACCGCCCGCCGACGACGCACTCGGCCGACTGGCCACTACCTTCAACGATTTGCTGGGCCGACTGGATGCCGCGACCCGGCGACAGCGAAGGTTCATCGCGGACGCCGCCCACGAACTGCGCAGCCCCCTCAGCACCCTGCACACCCGTCTCGAAGTCGCCGACCGTCACCCGGAATCCGCCCACTGGCAGACCCTGGCCCCCGAACTGCTCCGGGAGACCGAGCGGCTCAACCGTCTCGTCGACGACCTCCTCCGGCTCGCACGGCTGGACGCCCGGCCCCGGTTGCGGACCCGGCCCGTGGACCTGGACGAGATCGTCTTCGCCGAGGTGCGCGAGGCCCGCAGCCGCACCCGCCTCGTCATCGATCAGCGCGCCGTCGGCGCGGCACGCCTGACCGGCGACGAGGACGCCCTCGCCCGTGTCGTGCGCAACCTCCTGGACAACGCGCTGCGCCATGCCGCGACCCGCGTCGATGTCAGCCTCCGTATGCTGCACGACACCGCACGACTGGTCGTCGCCGACGACGGCCCCGGCATTCCCGGGGCGGACCGGGAACGAGTCTTCGACCGGTTCACCCGCCTGGATGACGCCCGCGCCCGGGACACCGGCGGCAGCGGGCTCGGCCTCGCCATCGTCCGCGACATCGTCACGGCCCACCACGGCACCACCCACATCGAGGACAACCGGCCGGGCACCCGGCTGATCGTCGTGCTGCCGGTCGAAGGGCGGTAGGGACCGTCCGGCGGATCAGAGCCGCAGGCCGTGGCCGAAGCGGTACAGCGGGTCGGCGGTGTCGAAGGGGACGTCCTCGCGGCTCTCCGCCACGGCGGCGGCCGACGACGGCAGGTCGAAGGGGAGTGTGCCCCGGGGAACCGTGCGGCCGAACACCGTGCTGAGCAGCGCGTCGTCGTCGGAGCCGAAGTCCACGACGATCGCGGGCACTTCGGCGTCGAGCGGGGCCAGCACCGCCGGGCGCTCCAGATGGACGAGCAGCGCGGTGGGAACGGTGGCCGAGACCTCCCGCACGTGGTCGACCTGCTGTGCGGTGAACTCCAGGCTGCCGCCGTGGAAGTAGGCCCCCAGCACACCGTCGCGCTCCTGCCAGGGGGAGGCCAGGCGCAGCACCGCGAAGTCCGCCTCGGCAGGGGTGGCGGCGACCTCGGCGTACCTGGCCAGGACCGTGGGATCGATGCCCTCGGCGTAGACCCGGGGGCGGCCGGGCAGGGGCAGCAGCCCGTCGGTGTTCTTGAGCACGACCTGGGACCGCTGCTGCGCGGCCCGGCCCGCCGCCCGCAGGGACGCCGAGATCGGCGGCGGCCTGCGGGTCCACATGGCGGTGCTCGAACAGGCCGAGGCGGAACTTCTCCAGGAGCAGCCGGCGCACCGAGGCGTCGATGCGGGACTCGGGGACCTCGCCGGAACGGACGAGGTGGACGACGAGATCGGTGGAGACGTCACCGCCGAACTGGTCGACCCCGGCGTCCAGCGCCTTGGCGATGCGCTGGGCGGGGGTCAGGTTCTCCACACCGAAGGCGTTGGGGCCGAAGGCACGGCCGCCCAGCAGTGTGGACTCGGTGACGTTCCAGTCGGTGCAGACGATGCCGTCGAATCCGTAGTGCTCCCGCAGCAGACCGGTGACGACGGGCTTGTTGAAGGCGAAGCCGGTCTCCTCCCAGTCGGTGCCGACGGGCATGCCGTAGTAGGTCATCACCTGAGTGACACCGGCCCGGAACGCGGCCTCGAAGGGCAGCAGGTGCAGGTTGCGCAGGCCCCCCGGGTACACCTGCTCGGGGTGGCGCGGGTCGTGGGAGTCCTCCCCGTCCTTCTGCGGTCCGCCGCCCGGGAAGTGCTTGACCATCGCGGCCACGCTCCGCGCCCCCAGCGTGCCCGGACCGCGCAGCCCCCGGATGAAGGCCGCGGTCAGACGGGACACGGTCTCGGGGTCCTCGCCGAACGTTCCGTACCCCCGCGACCAGCGAGGATCGGTGTACAGGTCGTTAAATCGGCGCAGGTGGTGCGTCAAGGGGTGCGCTCTGTGAACGTTCACGCAGTGACGGATCGCGCGGGCGTCCGGGTAGCGTGCGGGGATGAGTTTTCGACTGGCGGCGTACGCCGTGTGCATCGAGGGCGAGCGGGTGCTGCTCGCCCACCACTCGTCGGGAAACTGGACCCTCCCGGGCGGCCGCGTCGAGCACGCGGAGGACCCGTTCGACGCGGTGATCCGCGAGGTCGCCGAGGAGACCGGCTGCGACGCGGTGGTGGAACGCCTGCTCGGCGTCGACTCGCGGGTGATCCCCGCGGCCGACCGCCGGCCCGACCACCAGAACGTCGGTATCTTCTACCAGGTCCGCATCACCGGTGGCCGGTTGCGCCCCGAGCCCAACGGCGACACCGTCGAGTCGGCGTGGACTCCGATCCCTGACGTCGCCCGCCTGCGGCGGTCGTCGCTGGTCGACATCGGCCTCGCCCTGGCGCGGTCCCGGCCGGCGACCGGCCATGTCGCTCCGGTCCCGGTCGGCGGACTGCTCGACCACTGAGGGCGCGGTCGGACTGCGTCCCGGCGCGCCGTTTGATATGCAGGTCGATGGCCGCCCATGTGCGGCGCCAGGGCCGCGACGAGTTCCACGCTCTGAACACCGACCCCCCGAGCGCACCGTGACCCGGTGACTCAGGACCGACACCCCGGAGAACACCCCATGAGGATCCACCTGTCCAGCGTCTTCGTCGATGACCAGGACAAGGCCCTGCGCTTCTATACGGACGTGCTCGGCTTCGTGAAGAAGCACGAGGTTCCGGTGGGCAAGGACCGATGGCTGACCGTGGTCTCGCCGGAGGACCCCGACGGCACCGAACTGCTGCTGGAGCCCGACGGCCACCGCGCGGTGAAGCCGTACAGGACGGCGTTGGCCGAGGACGGCATCCCGGCCACGTCCTTCGCCGTGGACGACGTGAACGCGGAGTTCGAGCGGCTGCGCGCGCTCGGGGTGCGCTTCACCCAGGACCCGCTGGAGATGGGCCCGGTCACCACCGCCGTCCTGGACGACACCTGCGGCAACCTGATCCAGATCGTGCACAGCAACTAGACCGGACACCGGACACGGCCCGGCAGGCCGTCGCCACGGAGTCGGCATCGGGGGCCTGCGGCCGTCGCGCCGTGCCGGAGCTCTCCGCCGCACAGTTCAGCGCACTGCACAAGCGGGTCCGAGACGCGTCTGTCCCGCGCGGTGCGGAACTCGGCGGCGGGCGCCCGGGCGGGCTGCGTTCGGCGGTCTCCCGCACGACGCGGACCGCACAGGCGATCCGGAGCGCGACCGGCTGACCGGCGACCAGTACGCATCCCTCACCGAGGCGTTCACGGCCCACGCCGTTCCGCTGCCGCACCACGCACCCCGGGCGGTGCCCTCAAGAGCCACGCCCGCACAAGGAGCGATGCGGGGGTGACGACCGCCTGCCGGGAAACGACGGTCGTCGTCAATCGTGCGTCAAGGGTCGGACCTGCGGGATCAAGGGCCCGCCAAGGGGGACGTCCGGCCCCGTGGGAGCGGGCATAGCGTCGTTGCATGCCATTCCGGATCGCGATCGGTCCGGGGTGATGTACCCGTCTCCACGAGGAGTGCCATGAACGACAGCCGGCCCGCCGAGGACCCCGACCCCCTTCGACCGAGCCGGACCGGAGCGTTGTTCGTTCCGGTCCGGCCCGGGCCCGAGGGCCACTGCGCCTGCCTCTTCCGTACGCCCCTCGGGGTGCGTACCGCCGTCGCCTTCACCCACGAGCGGCAGCTGACTCTCACCCTCGGACAACGCCAGCCCTGGATCCGCCTCTCCGAGCCGGCGGTACGCGCCCTCGTCGCGCCACTGGGAATCGTCGACCTCGTCGTCGACCCACTGCTCGCCGTACCGGGGCCCGACGCCACCGTCCCCGTCGTGAACCGCAGCCGGCGCCCGGCCCCCTCGCCACAACACGACCGGCGGACGGCCCCCGTGCCCTGCGGCATCCTCCTGATCGGCTGAGGGAACACCATGGCCACAACACTCCCCGGACAGCCGGTTTCGGCACCGGCCGAGCCTCACCCGGCCCCCGTGCCTTCGGGCCACGCGGCGAGCCTGTCCGTCTGGCCCGCATCGGCCCGGCTCACCTCCCGCGGCGATGTCGCGGTGGGCGGCGTCCCGCTCGCCGAGGCGGCCGAACGGTTCGGCACACCGGTCTACCTCCTCGACGAGGGCGAAGTACGGGAACGCTGCCGTACCTATCTGCGGTCCTTCCCGGACACCGATGTCGTCTACGCGGCCAAGGCATTCCTCTGCCGCGCCCTGCTGCACTGGGTACGGGAGGAGGGGCTCGGCCTGGACGTGTGCTCCGCGGGCGAGTTGGAGTTCGCCGTGACGGCCGGCTTCCCGCCCGAACGCATCGTGCTGCATGGCAACGCCAAGAGCCCGGAAGACCTGGAAGCCGCGCTGCGCCTGGGCGTCGGACGGATCGTCATCGACAGCGCGTGGGAGGTCGCCCGGCTGTCCGCGCTCATCCCGGACGGCATCCGGCAGAAGGTACTGGTGCGCGTGGTTCCGGGGGTGAGCGCGGGCGGCCACGCCGCGATCCGCACCGGCACGGACGACCAGAAGTTCGGGCTGTCGATCACCGACGGCAGCGCACAGCACGCCGTCGCCCGGATTCTCGACCAGCCACGGCTCGAACTCGTGGGCCTGCACTGCCACATCGGCTCGCAGATCACCACGGCCAAGCCCTATCTGACCGCGCTGCGACGGATCGTGGGGCTGCTCGCCCGGATCCGCCGGCAGCACGGGATCGCCCTGCCGGAGCTGGACCTCGGCGGCGGGCACGCCGTCGCCTACCGGCCGGGGGAGACCGCCCTCGACATTCCGTCCCTCGGCGCCCGCATCCACCGCGAACTGGCCGCGAACTGCGCCGCGGCAGGCATCCCCGCGCCCCGGCTCACCGTCGAGCCCGGCCGGGCACTGGTCGGGCCCGCGGGCGTCGCGCTCTACCGCGTGCTCGCGGTGAAGACGACCGGTGACCGCACCTTCGTGGCCGTGGACGGGGGTATGAGCGACAATCCGCGGCCCGCTCTGTACGGCGTACGTTACGCACCCCGGCTCGTCGGCCGGCGCTCGACGGCCGAGCCCCGCACCGCGACCGTCGTCGGCCGGCACTGCGAGGCGGGCGATGTGCTCGCCGCCGATGTGCCCATGCCGGGCGACATCCGCCCCGGGGACCTGGTGGCCGTGCCGGTCGCGGGCGCCTACCACCTCTCCATGGCGTCCAGTTACAACGCGGTCGGCCGTCCGCCGGTGGTCGCCGTCGCGGACGGCCGCGCACGGCTACTGGTCCGGCGCGAGTCCCTCGCCGACATCAACGGCCGTGACATCGGTCTCTGAGCGGTGATCATCTCCCGGACCCGCGCCGGAAGGGCCCGGTCGCATGCTCCTCGTCGCTCGCGATGAATCGGGAGCGCCGGAGACCGCGGGCGGCGGAAGGAAGCCGCCGACCGCGGTCCGTGGTGATCAGCGACGCAGTCCGAGCCGGTGGACCCCGCCGTCGAGGGTGCCGACGTAGAGCGTACGGCCGTCGGGGCTCGCGGCGAGTTTCGTCGTATCGGTGTTCTGCAGGCCGGTGGAGATGTTGTGCCAGCTCCGGCCGCGGTCCGTGCTGCGCAGCACACCGCGGCCGCCCTGCAGGAGACCACTGGCCCCGGACCTGGTGGTGGCCGCGTAGTACGTGTCCCCGACCCGGAGCAGGTCGGACACATGGATCGCGAGCGCCCCGGTGTCCGCGGTGCGGAAGGTCCGGCCGCCGTCGGTGCTGACGCGGACGTTCTCACCGCCGATGACGAGCCGCCGGCCGTCGAGGTCGATCGCGGCCACCGGGCCGTCGGTGACCCTGGTGACGGTCACCCCACCGTCGTCCGAGCGGTAGAGACCGGAGCTGTTGCCGAGCCACAGGCGCAGCGGATCGGCGGGATCGCCCACGATGGTGTCGAAGGAACGCTCGTGGTACAGGTTCTTCCACGTCGCGCCGCCGTCGACGGTGGCGAACAGCCCCTGGCCCAGCAGACTCCGGAAGCTGACCATCACCCGGTCCGGGTCGGCGGGGTGGACCAGGAGCGCCGTCGGCACCTCGGCCGAAGTGCCCCGCTTCTCCCAGGTGGCACCGCCGTCGGCGCTCCGCTCGACGGTGAAGGCGCCGAACCCGGTGCGCCGGACCTTCCAGATCACCTTCGGCTCCTTGGCCGAAGTGGCGAGTTGCGGGACGGTGACGCCGCGCATGCCCTCGCCGCCCGACCGGCCCCACTCCGGGCCCGCGACGGGAAGTGCGGTGCGGTAGACCGCGCTGTCGGTGGCGGCGAGCAGACGGCCGTCACTGACCGCGAGATCGAGGACCGTCTGTCCCTGGACGCCGATCCGCCGGTAGCCGGTGCCGTCCGCGGCGCCCCGGTAGATCCCGTCCTGCTCGCCGGAGACGGTGACGGAACCGTCGGCCCAGCGGTCGTAGTCCAGCGGTACCGTCGCACGCGACGGCGTGGCCACCGTGGTCCACGTCCGCCCGTGGTCGCGGCTGAGCCTGCCGCTGCCGGACAGGGTGCGCAGGTACAGGTCGCCGCCCGAGACGGTCAGGCCGAGGCCGCCTTCCGCCAGGGGCAGCAGGGTGGCCCAGCTCTTCCCGCCGTCGTGGGAGCCGACGACTCCGGTGCCCGTCACGTACACCGCCACCACCGAGGAGTCGGCGGCCAGTCCGCCGACGCGCTCGCCGGGCGAGCCGTACAGCCGGCGCGCCTCACCGGGGTCGTCCGAGCCGATGCCGGAGCGGGCCCAGACGCCGTCGTTCGTCGTCAGGTAGAGGGTGTCACCGGTGATCGCGGCGGCCGTGACGGCGCCGGCGACGCCGGTCGGGTACGTTGTCCAGTGGTCTCCCGCGTCCGTGCTGACCAGCAGTGCGTCCGAAGTGACCGCGACCAGGGTGCGGGTGTGTTCATCGGCGGTGAACGCCGTGATGCGGGTGTCCGGCACATCGAGCATGCGCCACGTCCGGCCGTTGTCGTCGGTGCGCAGGACGGTGCCCCGGCGACTGAAGTCGTGGACGCTGTTCACGGAGTACCACCAGCGGTCCGGGTTCTTCGCGTCCACCACGAGCTGCCCCGTGCCGTCCGCGACCGGCAGCCGCCCCAACTGCTGCCAGGAGGCCCCGCTGTCGGTGGTCAGCCAGGGAGCCGCCTTCTGGTACTGGGTGAGGACGGCCTGCTTCGGCCGGCCCGGCGAGAGGGTGAGGAAGCCGGCCTCCCCGTTGGGGCCCACCGGCTCCCAGCGGTTGCCGCGGCTGTCGGCCGGGGTGACCTCGAAGGCACTGGAGCCGATCAGCCGCTGCCCGGTGCCGGCGGTGCCGCGCACCGAGACCCGGTACGCGCCGGCCGCCCCGCCGGTCACCTCGGCCCGGTAGTAGCCGGTCGCCGGATCCAGGGTGGAGGCGACGTCGGTGGCCCGGCCGCGAGGCGGGGTGACGGTGACGACCGGTGGTGCGGCCAGCCGGGTCGGCGGGGCGATGTGCACGGTCGAGTGACCGTCGCTCGGGTCGGGAGCGGCCTGGACGGCCAGATGCCGGACGGCGAGCAGGTACGGCACCCGGATCGCCGGTCCCCGGTCGGGGGTCGCCGTGATGCGGCCGCCGATCTCGGTGTCCGTGTCCGGCCGGGCGACGCGCAGCGAGACCGTGACGGTCGCGGTCCGCCCGGCCGGAACGGTGACCCGCCCCGGCGAGACCGTCGCCGGGCCGTCGGTGCGCAGCGAGGCCGTCACCGGCCGCCGGCCGGAGTTCCGCAGCGTCACCTTCGCGGTGCCGCCGACCTTCCGCCCGGACAGGTCGGCGAGCCCGAAGGACACCGAAGCCGGTGCGGCGCCGAGCGTGGCCGAGGCGGCCGCGGCCACATCGAGCCGGCCCGAGCCCTGCGTCGTGGGCCCGCTGCCGCTCAACGGCTCGGCGGTGCCGACCAGCGCGGACTTAATCCCGGCAGGCGTACGGCCGGGGTGCAACTGGCGCAGCAGGGCCGCGGCGCCCGCCACGTGCGGGGCCGCCATCGACGTTCCCGACATGCGGTACTCGCCGGGTCCGTACAGCGCCTTGGACATGGTGGAGCGGATCTCCACACCCGGCGCGACAAGATCGGGCTTCAGACCGAACGTCCCGGAGGGGCCGCGTGAGGAGAACGAGGCGATCCGGTCGGTGGTGTCGGTGCCGCGCAGCGTCACGGAGACATTCCCGGCGGCGAGCCGGGAGCTCAACTCCGTGTACTGGGTCGCGTCGATGCCCATGACCACCAGGTGGTCCATCCGCAGCGAGTCGCCGGAGGCGTCGATCCGCGCGGGCGAGGACGGCACCTGCGCCACTCCCGGCTCGGGGCGCACCTCGGGTGACCGGGCCTCTCCCGCGGCTCCGGCGGCGAACACCGGGCCGTCGCTGCCGGGCAGTCCGGCCAGTACGCCGATCGCGCCGCGTCTCTCCGCCTCCCGCGCCCACTCCACGGCACTCGCCGTCAGGTACTCGGCGTCGGCGGCGATGAGCATCCGGGCCCGTACGACCTTTCCGCGTACGTCGCCGACCCGTTCCCAGTCCTCGGGGGTGCCCTCGCCGACATCGACGAGCGGAGCCGTGACGGGGCGCTCGGGCGGGTTCGCGGACAGGATGCCGCGGTAACCCTGGATCAACTCCGGCTTCTCGCCCGCCAGATACGCGCTGGGCAGCCGCACATTGCTCGTCGACGCGCCGACCGCGATCACACCGTCGGCCGTTGCCGGGCTGCTGACCGTACCCGCGCCGGGTCCGTCGTTGCCGGCCGCGGCCACCACGACCACACCGGCGCGTACGGCCGCGGTGGCGGCGCGGCCCAGCGGGTCGGTGCCGTCGCCGGGGCCGCCGAGGCTCAGGTTGATGACATCGGCACGGTGCGGGTTGGCCGGATCGGAGGCCGCCTCGATCCCGGCGATGATGTCGGAGGTGTAGCCCGAGCCGTCGGCGTCCATCACCTTGTAGGCCAGCAGATCCGCGCCAGGCGCCACGCCGGTGACGCCGCCCTTCGCGGCGGCCCGGCCCGCGACGATCCCGGCGACGTGGGTGCCGTGGCCGTTGTCGTCCATCGGGTCGTCGTCGCCGTTGACGAAGTCGTGCCCGCCGACGACCTTGTGGCCCTTGCCGAGCCCGCCCCCGAGGTCGGGGTGGGTGTAGTCGACCCCGCTGTCCAGGATCGCGACCGTGGTCCCCGTCCCGTTGACGCGGCTTCCGCCGGGGTCCTCGCGCTGCCAGACGGCGGGCGCGCCGATCAGCGGCACGCTCACGTCCGTCTTCGCCAGCACCCGGGTGTCGGGGCGGACGGCGGTGACGCCCGGCAGCGCGGCCAGCCGCCCCACCTCGGACGCGGGCACCGTCATCGCCACGGCGTCGATGAGCAGCCCGAGCCCGCGGGTTGCCGAAGGGTGCAGCCCGGCGCCCCTGGCCGAGCCGAGAAATGTCTCCTGCCGTGCGTCGAGCGCGCGGCGTGCGGCGCCGACGCCGTCGGCGGCTCCGGCGGACAGCAGCGAACCACCGGGCGCGGCGGTGACCGCGGGCCTCCCGGACAGTTCGACGATCACTCGTTGCGAAGGGTCGGTCGTGGACGCGTCGGCGGCACCGGGTGTCGCCGCCAACGTGCCGGCGAGAACAGCGGCGGCGAGAGCGGCATGACGAGATCTTCGTGACTTCATTGCCATGCGTAAAGGTCCTAGTGGTGCGCGCCCTTGCCGCACAACGGATCTTCGTGGCCCATTGCTGCCTCTGGCACAACTGGGCCACCATCCGTCCATGACCCCCGAGACACCGCGACTCACCGCGGCAGGCATCGATCCGTTCGACGAGAGCGTCTACCGAGCCGTCCTGAACCGGCGGACGGCCGCACCCGCCGAACTCACCGCTGACCTCGGCTGTTCGGCCGAGCGCGTCGCCAGGGCGCTGGACCGGCTCCGCGATCACGGGCTGGTCGGACGGCTCGCCGGCACCCGCCGCCGGTATGCCGCGATCGAGCCGGGGGCCGCCGTCGAGGCACTGGTGCGGGCGCGGAGCGACGAGCTGGAGCGGGTCCGCTCGGCGGCCGACGAGCTGTCCCGGCTGTTCGCCGCCGCGCGTACCGGCGCCACGGACGAGGACGAGGTGGAGATCACCACCGGCAGCGAGGCGCTCGGCCGCTGGTTCGTCCGGCTCCAGCAGGAGGCCCACGAGGACGTGATGACCCTGGACCGGCCGCCGTACGCCCTGACCACCTCCAACCCGGTGGAGGCGACGGCGATGGGCCGGGGCGTGCGCTACCGCGCGGTCTATGCCCCCGAGGCACTGGAATGGCCGGGCGTCCTCGACGACATCCGCGAACTGGTCCGGCACGGCGAACAGGCCCGCGTCATGCCCGGTCTGCGCATCAAACTCGCCATCGCCGACCGCAGACTCGCCCTGATGCCGCTCTCCCTCGACCTCAACGACGTCCGAGCCGCGGTGATCCGCCCGTCCACCCTGCTCGACGCACTCACCGACTACTGGGAGATGTGCTGGAAGCAGGCTCTGCCCCTCGACGCCCCCGCCGAGGACCCGCTCGGCGAGGAGGACCGGCGCGTACTCACCCTCCTGGTCAGCGGCCTCAAGGACGAGGCGATAGCCCGCCAGCTCGGCTGGTCCGTGCGCACCATGCGCCGCCGCATCAGCCGCCTCCACGAGCTCCTCGGCGCCGCCAACCGCTTCCAGGCCGGTGTGATCGCCGCCCGCAGGGGCTGGCTCTGAGCCCGCACGCCCGGACGCCGAACGCGTGGATGTGTTCTCCGCACGCGGTCCGTGGCTGCACAATGCGACTCGTGACAGATGAAGATCCGTACCTGTGGCTGGAAGACATCGACGGCGAGGACGCGCTCCGATGGGTGGCCGAGCGGAACGCCGAGACGGCGGCGGCACTGGCCGCCGACGCCGCGTTCCCTGTCCTGAAGGAGCGCCTGCGGGAGGTGCTGGATGCCTCGGACCGCATCCCCTACACCGTCCGGCGCGGCGCGTTCCTCTACAACTTCTGGCAGGACGCCGGGCAGGTGCGCGGGGTGTGGCGGCGTACGACACCGGAGCAGTACCGCAAGGACTTGCCCGACTGGGAGGTCCTTCTCGACATCGACGCGCTCGCCGCGGCGGAGGACGAGAAGTGGGTGTGGGCCGGTGCGCAGGTGCGCCGTCCCGATCACGACCGGGCACTGGTGTGTCTGTCGCGCGACGGCGGGGACGCCGTCGTGGTCCGCGAGTTCGATCTCGCCACCCGGACCTTCGTCGACGACGGGTTCCAGGTGGAGGAGGCGAAGACACGGATCGGGTGGATCGACGCCGACACCGTCTTCGTCGGCACGGACTTCGGCCCCGGCTCGCTGACCGACGCGGGCTATCCGCGCACGGTACGCAGATGGCGCCGCGGCACACCCCTGGATGAGTCCGTCCTGGTCTTCGAGGCCGCGAAGGGCGATGTGGCGGCCTGGGGCCGGCACGACGCCACACCCGGGTTCGAGCGGGACTTCGTCTCCCGGTGGCTGGACTTCTTCCGCAGCGAGACATACCTCCTGACCCCGGAAGCCTCGCTCGTCAGGATCGACGTCCCCGACGACGCCAACGCCTATGCCCACCGCCGGCATCTGATCGTCTCCCTGAAGTCCGACTGGCTCGGACAGCCGGCGGGCTCGCTGCTCGCGTTCGACTTCGACGCCTTCCTGGCGGGCGACCGCACCGCCGAGGTGCTGTTCACCCCGGACGAGCGGACGGCCCTGGCCGGGCACTCCTGGACCCGCCACCATCTGATCCTGGAGACGATGCGCGACGTCAGCACCCACATCGAGGTCCTCACCCCCGCCCCCGGCGGCGGATGGACACGCAAGCCGCTCGCGGACGTCCCGGCGCTGTCCCGCGTCACGGTCGTCGACACCGACCCGGACGTCTCCGACGAGTACTTCCTGGACGTGTCCGGGTTCCTCCAGCCGTCCGCCCTCCACCACGGGCAGATCGGCGCCGACTCCGAGATCCTCAAGCAGACCCCGGACCGCTTCGACACGGCCGGGCTGGCCGTGGAGCAGCACTTCGCCACCTCCCAGGACGGCACCCGGGTGCCCTACTTCGTGATCGGCCCCGGCCATGCCCCCGCAACCGGCCCCGGCCCCGCGCTGCTCTACGGCTACGGCGGCTTCGAGGTCCCCCTCATCCCCTCCTACGACGCGGTGACCGGCCGGGCGTGGCTGGAGCGCGGCGGCACCTATGTGATCGCGAACATCCGGGGCGGCGGCGAGTACGGACCGGACTGGCACCAGGCCGCCCTCGGCGCGGACCGGCCGCGGGCCTTCGAGGACTTCGCGGCCGTCGCCGAGGACCTCGTGGCGCGCGGCATCACCACCCCGGCCATGCTGGGCGCCGCGGGGGGAAGCAACGGCGGCCTGCTCATGGGCGCGATGCTCACCCGCTACCCGCACCTGTTCGGCGCGATCGTCGCCCAGGTTCCGCTGCTGGACATGCTCCGCTTCCACAAGCTCCTGGCCGGCGCGTCCTGGACCGCTGAGTACGGCAACCCGGACAACGAGGCCGACCGCCCGCACCTGCGCGAGCTCTCCCCGTACCACCGAATCGGCGCGGACCAGGTGTACCCGCCGGTGCTGCTGACCACCTCCACCCGTGACGACCGGGTCCATCCCGGCCACGCCCGCAAAACGGCTGCCCGGCTGCGCGAACTCGGCCACCCGGTCCTGTTCCACGAGAACACCGGCGGCGGACACGCGGGCGCCAGCGACAACGAACAGTCCGCCCACAACGAGGCCCTGATGCATACCTTCCTCCAGCAGCACCTGACGCCGGAGGCGTAGCAGGCATCCTGGCCCGTTCAGGCCCGTTCAGGCCCGTTCAGGCCCGTTCAGGCCCGTTCAGGCCCGTTCAGGCCAGGATGATCGGGTTGGCGAGCGCCGCCATGTGCCCGTCGGGACGGCGCACCTCGATACGGACGAACGCCGAGTCCGCCGTACCGGTGCGCCACTCCACGGCGCCCGCTCCCGATTCGGGCAACGACGCGCTGCCGCCGCTCGGTGTGGTCCTTGGCGAACTCGCCGTAGAAGGTGTCGAGTTCGAAGTGCTTGCGGTCGTCCACATGGTGCGGCTCGTAGGCGTCGCGGGTGGTGAGGAGGACGACCTCGTCGGGGGAGCAGTAGTACAGCGACCCCTGGCACATCGGGCAGGGGTGGGCGAGCACATAGCTGGTCGCGCCGACCAGGTGCTCGGTACCCAGCTTCCGGCAGGCGTCCCGGATGGCGAGGATCTCGGCGTGGGCGGTGGGGTCGTTGGTCTGGGCCACCCTGTTGGGGCTCTCGACGAGGATCTCGCCGTCCTTGACGATGACGGTGGCGAAGGGGCGTCCGCCCTCCTCCACATTCTTGCGGGCGATGTCGATGGTGCGCTGGGCGAAGTCCATGGTGAGGCCTCCGGTGTAAGGCGGTGGGTGTTGTGAGGTGTTGTGAGTGAGGCGTTGTGTTTGGGTCGACGGTTTCCGCCATCCATGACCTCCATCTATAGTTTCCAAGTCTTGTTGTCCATAATTTTCATAGATCTCATCAATGGTCGGTGTTTGGCTGAGGGTTGCCGGTGGAGCGGCCCGCCGGCCAGGGCTCCATAGATGCCATGGCGCCCATGCAGGGATACCGATTGAGGTTCTCTATACTTCGGACATGGGTCCGGAACTGCGTCACCTCCGCTATCTGATCGCGGTGGCCGAGCACGGCAACTTCACACGCGCCGCCGAAGAACTGCGCATCTCGCAGCCGACGCTCTCGCAGCAGATCAAGCAGCTGGAGCGCGTCGTCGGTGTGCAGTTGCTCGACCGCAGCGGCCGTGGCGTGCGACCCACCGACGCGGGCGAGGCCTATGTGCACTACGCGCGGCGGGCGCTGCGGGAACTGGCCGCCGCCGACCGCGCCGTACTCGATGTCGCCGACCTTTCCCGGGGGCATCTGCGCCTCGCGGTGACACCGACCTTCACCGCGTACCTCATCGGCCCACTGGTGGAGGCGCTGCACACGCAGTATCCCGGCGTCACGCTGGATCTGCGGGAGATGACGCAGGACCGCATCGAAGCGAGCCTGCTCGCCGATGACCTCGACCTCGGGATCGCCTTCGCGGGAACCCATCTGCCCGGCATCACCGCGACCGCGCTGTTCACCGAGACCCTCAGCCTCGTCGTCACCACCGACCGCGCCCGGGAACGGGGCGACCGGCCGCTCCCGGTGCGTGATCTGGCGGACCAGCAACTCGCGCTGCTCAGCAGTGACTTTGCCACCCGCACCCACATCGACGGGTACTTCGCCACGCATCGGGTCAGCCCGCCGATCGCTGTGGAGGCCAACACCATCCAGGCCCTCACGGAGATCGTCCGGCGCACCGGGCTGCTGGCCACCGTCCTGCCCGACGCGGTCACGGACGACCACCCGCATCTCGGGCCCATTCCCATCGACCCCCCGCTGCCCGCCCGCGTCGCCACGCTGCTGCACCGGGAGAGCGCCTACGAGAGCGCCGCCGCACGCGCCTTCACCCGGCTCGCCCGCGACCTGGTCGGCACACGCGGCTACGCACCGGCCTGAGCACCCCGTCCCGCGGACGGCATACCGAAAACCGACTTCGAGTGATGAGAGAATTGAGGACATGACAGGGTCTGGGGAGTTCGAGCCCGAGTCGGAGCGGGTCACACGCCTGCTGCGTGACGAGATCATCGACGGGGTGCGTGAGCCGGGCAGCAAACTCGTCGAGCGCGAGCTCGCCGCGGAGCTCGGTGTGAGCAGGCTGCCCATCCGGGAGGCGCTGAAGGCGCTGGTCACCGAAGGGCTGGTCACGCCGAGGCCGCGGACCTGGGCTGTCGTACGGGAGTTCACGCCGGCGGACATCGAGGACCTCGACGAGGTCCGGGCGGCCCTGGAGACGCTGACCTTCCGGCTCGCCGCCCAACGGCGCACCCGCGCGGGGCTCGAAAAGCTGCGCGCGGACCTCGACGCCGAGCTGAAGGCGGCGGACAAGGGGGACGCCGTACGGGCCCACCGCGCCGCCGCCGACTTCCACGAGACGGTCACCGAGCTGGCCGACAACGAACTCCTCAACGAGCTCCAGAGCACGCTGCGCAGCCGGATGCGCTGGCTGCTGGGGCAGCACGACGACCTCGGGGGCGTCGCGCAGGAGCACGAAGCGCTGTACCGGGCGATCGCGGAGCGGGACGTCGCGAGCGTCGAGCAACTGGCCGACCAGCACCTGGTGACAGGTCGCAACGCGGCCGCCGCGCGACGCAAGTCCCGGGACTGAACGGGGCGGTGCGGCCGGGCGGCGCACCCGAGATCGGGCCGCCCCGCGAGCACTCAGACGTAGACGATTCCGTCCGGGACATCCGGGCGGATCTCCGTCCCGACGTTCCGTCCCAGGAGGTCGTCGAGCCGTTCGAGCGGACCGATGAGCGCCCGTCCGCCGGCCTGCGCGACCCGCACGGCGGCGTCGGCCTTCGGCTTCATGGACCCTTCGGCGAAGGCCAGCCGGGAGATCGCCTCCGGTGAGGCGGTGAGTATGTCGCGCTGCTCGGCCGTTCCCCAGTTCTCGCTGACGAAGTCACCGTCCGTCAGCATCACCAGCATGTCCGCCGTGAGTTCCGCCGCCAGGGCTGCCGAGGCGAGGTCCTTGTCGACGACCGCCTGCAGGCCCGTCTGCCGCCCCTTGCCGTCGGACCGTACCGGCACGCCGCCACCGCCGACGAGATACCGGCTCTCCAGCAGGGTGCGTACAAGTGGTGCCTGGACGATGCGCACGGGGGAGGGGGAGGGGACGACCCGGCGGAAGGCGGCGCCGTCGCGCGCGATGGTCCAGCGGCAGCGTGTCGAGTTCACGGTCCGCGCGGATCGGCGGCCTGCCGCCGCAGCCGTGTGGCAGAGGCGGAGATCGAACGGTCACCCGAGGCTCGCGGCCTGTTCACCCGTGTCCAGGGGAGCGCTCTCGCGGCGCGGCAGCAGCAGCGGAGTGGCGAGGAGGAGGATCCCGGCGGCCGCGATCGCGATACGGGGACCGGTGACGGCGGCGAGCAGACCCCACCCGGCGGTCATGGTGGCGATGGCGGCGCTGCTGCTGATCGACCACGCGGTCAGGGTGCGGGCGACCCGGCCGGGGTCGGTGTGGTCGAGCCGGTAGGTGGACAGCAGCGGGTTGAACAGCGCGCAGCAGGTCACCAGGCCGAATTGGACGACGATGATGAGTACGAGCCCGGGGACGCCGGGCCGGACGAACGCCAGCCCGAGGGGCCAGCAAGCACGCAGCGCTCCGGCGGCGCGGAGTACCCTGTGCCGCCCGAACCGTGCCGCGAGCGGGCGCGCGAGACGTGAGCCGATCAGGCCGCCGACGCAAGGGGCCGCGAACGCGAGACCGTACTGCCAGGGGGAGAACCCGAGGCGGCCGAGCAGAAGCACGGCGAGCAGCGGCTCGGAAGCCATGATCAGGCCGTTGACCACGATCGAGTTGAAGAGCAGCGGGCGCAGCACGGGGTGGCCGAGGATGTGACGCCAGCCCGCCAGCAGATCGCCCGCCCGCAGCCTGGGCGCGTCGTTCCGCGCGGGACGGGGTTCCGTCCCGCCGATGGCTCGGATGCCCAGTGCCGAGAGAAGGTAGCTGACCGCGTCGACCACCACGGTCGTCACCGGGCCGAACAGCCCGATCGCGGCCCCGCCGAGCGGTGGTCCGACCGTGGTCGCGGTCCAGGTCGTGGACTCGAACCGGCCGTTCGCGACGAGCAGGTGCTCCGGCGGCAGGAGCGTCTTGAGATACGCGCCACTGGCCGCGTTGAAGGCGATGTTGGCCGCGGCGACGACGACGGAGACAACGAGAAGCTGGGCGAAGCCGAGCAGTCCGAACGCGAACGCGGCGGGGACGCTCATCAAGGCCGCGAACCGGGTCAGGTCCATCGCCATCATGACCGGCCGCTTGCGGCGGAACTCGATCCACGGTCCGAGCGGCACCGCGAGCGCCGCCCCCACCGCCCGCCCCGCAGCGGCCAGCACCGCCACCTGGGTCGGCCCGGAGTGCAGCACGAGCACCGCGATCAGGGGCAACGCACCGAACCCGAGCCCGGTGCCGTACGCACTGGCCGCGTACGCCGCCCACAACCACCCGAACCGCCGCCCCAGAGCCTGCCTGCCCGCCATTCCCTACGCACCTCTCGCCGATGTCGGAACAACCGTTCGCTGAACGTCGGTATCAAAGCGAGGCGGGGACGGTGAGATCAAACAACCGACCTGCCTGAAGAACACAACCGGTGGTTGTGGGGTTGGCGCGACAGGCGTGGTTCTCGCCGTCGTGCGCACCTTCGGTGGGGCCGCCGGGACGAGGGACGGTTCCAGGTCCCCGCTGTACTGTCTTGGCCATGGATGCCACTGAGGTGCTGATCTCCGTCCACAAGTACGACGGCCGCCCGCACCGGCGCCACTCCATGGTCCGGTTGGGCGAGGACGAGCACGGGGTCTGGCTCGGGGCGCCGGCCGGCACCGTCTGCAGCACGGGCACCGAAGGCGCCACCTACACCACGCGGGAGGCCAGAGTGATGCTCATTCCCCGTGATGCCTGGTGGACGGGGCTGTTCCAGGCAGCGCCCGCACGGCTGGACGCCTACTGCGATGTCACCACCCCGCCCCGGTGGCTGCATCCCGGGGAGGTCAGCATGATCGACCTGGATCTCGACGTCTGCCGCACACGTGACGGGGGCACCGTCTTCGTCGACGACGAGGACGAGTTCGCCGACCACCAGGTCCGGTACTCCTACCCGTCCGACGTCATAGCCCGGGCCACGACAACGGCCGAGCAGCTGAGAGCCGCGCTCACCGGGGGCGTCGAGCCGTTCGGCAGCCGCCGCCGGTCATGGCTCGCCAGGATGTCCGCGTACTGACCCGAGCCGCAGCAGCGAGCACCGATCGAAGCTCATGCCGCCGCGGTCCGGACCGTCCGCGACCGGATTCCCGGCCGCCCGTTCGGAACCGGCATGATCACCCTCCGACGGTACGCAACCCCGCTCGCGCTAAGCTGCACGTGCCCCGCGGGGGAAGTCCGGTCGAAATCCGGCGCTGACCCGCAACGGTGGGCGGAGCCCGCACAGCGGGCCCCGTAAGCCCGATTACCCGCGGTGGTGAAGGCTCCTGTCAATTCGCCGTGGACTGCGAGTGGCGCTGCGCAGGGCGCTCGGCGCCCGGGCTGCTCCTGTGATCACGTAGGCGCACGGCCCGAGGCGAGAGCGATCCGCCCGTGGCCGCACCCCTCGACCGCAAACCCGCCGTGCCCCCGCGTACATCCCGGGCCGGAGCCGGGCCCGCGCCGCCCCGGCGCGTGTCGCTGCCGCTGCTCCTGGCCGCCTTGGGCACCGTACTTCTGGTCTGGCCGCACTGCCCCAGGAAGCGGTCGCCGAATTCGACTTCACCGTCGCCGAGGTCGTGGCGATGGGCCGGCTGCCGCACCGGCGGGCGATGGGCCGGAGGCGAACGTATCGGCCATCAAGAACGACCGGATCTTCGTCCTCGACTACGCGGATCCGGTGGAAAGCCCACGCAATCCCGCCGCCATCACCTCACTCGCCGCATATCCGAGAAAAGCGATCTCCTGGCGCAGGGCATCATGGCGGCCACCTGGCCGCCGCCCGATCATGGCCGGACAGTAGAGTTCGGCTGCGTCATCCCCCGAACTCCGAGGTACCGTCCGTGACTCTCGCACCACCCGAACAACCCCTCCCACCTGCGGTGACCGTCGTGGGAATCGGCGCCGACGGATGGGCGGGACTGCCCGACGCGGCGCGCACGGAGCTCATCGACGCACAGGTCCTCATCGGGGGTGAGCGACAGCTCGGCCTGCTCCCGCCGTCCTGCCGGGGACAACGGGTGCCGTGGCCCTCGCCGTTGCGGCCCGCCGTCCCCGGCCTGCTCGCCGCGCACGCCGGGAGCAGGATCGCAGTCCTGGCCAGCGGCGACCCGATGTTCTACGGCATCGGCCGGGCCCTCACCGAGGTGCTCGGCACCGACGCGCTGAGGATCCTGCCCCACCCGTCCTCGGTGTCCTACGCCTGCGCCCGGATCGGCTGGCCGGTGGAGGACACCGAGGTCGTCACCCTGGTCGGCCGCCCCGCCGCCCGGCTGGCCGCCGCCCTGCACCACGGCCGGCGGGTCCTGGTACTCAGCGCGGACGCCCGGACCCCCGCCGCCGTGGCCGGACTGCTGCGCGAACACGGCTTCGGCCCGAGCCGGCTGCGCGTGCTCGAACAGCTCGGCGGAGCGGACGAAGCATGCCTGGAGGGCACCGCGGACCACTGGCCGCACCCACCCGGCGACCCGCTGAACGTCATCGCGGTCGAATGCCGGCGCACCCCCGAAGCCCTGCGCCTCGGCGCCGTACCCGGCCTGCCCGACACGGCGTACGAACACGACGGGCAGCTCACCAAGCGGCACATCCGGGCCGCGACCCTCGGTGTGCTCGCACCCGCCCCCGGCGAACTGCTGTGGGACATCGGCGGCGGCTCGGGATCCATCGCGATCGAATGGATGCGGACGCACCCCTCCTGCCGCGCGATCACCGTGGAACGCGATCCGCGACGGGCACAACGCATCGCGCGCAACGCCGACCGGCTCGGAGTGCCGGCCCTGCGCGTGGTGACCGGCCCGGCCCCCGGCAACCTGGACCAACTACCCACGCCCGACGCCGTGTTCATCGGCGGTGGGCTGACCGTGCCCGGCCTGCTCGACATCTGCTGGGACGCACTGCCACCCGGCGGACGCCTGGTCGCCAACACGGTCACACTGGAGTCCGAGGCACTGCTCGCCGAGGCACACCGCGAACACGGCGGCGAACTGGTCCGGCTCGCGGTCGCGCACGCCGTGCCGGTCGGAGGCTTCACCGGCTGGCGGCAGGCCATGCCCGTCACCCAGTGGTCCGTACGCAAACCCCTGACCGGTCCCGAAGCGGAACACTCGGCACACGAGCCCGCGCAACACCCAGGAGACAACAGATGACCGTGTATTTCATCGGCGCCGGCCCCGGGGCGGCCGACCTGATCACCGTGCGCGGCGCCCGCACCCTGGCCTCCTGCGGGGTGTGCCTGTACGCGGGCAGCCTGGTGCCCCGGGAACTGCTCGCCGAATGCCCCCCGGACGCCCGCCTGGTGGACACCGCGCAGCTCGACATCGACCAGATCACCGCCGAACTGCTGGCCGCGCACGAGGCCGGTCACGACGTGGCCCGGCTGCACTCGGGCGACCCCTCGGTGTTCAGCGCGGTCAACGAGCAGATGCACCGGCTCGACGAGGCCGGGGTGCCCTACGAAGTGGTGCCCGGCGTACCCGCGTTCGCGGCCGCCGCGGCGGCGCTCAAGCGGGAACTGACCGTACCGACCGTCGGCCAGACCGTCATCCTCACCCGGATCGCCCACCGCGCGACCGCGATGCCCGAGGGCGAGGACCTGGCCACCCTGGGCCGCAGCGGCGCCCTGATCGTGCTGCACCTCGCCGCCAGGTACGTGGACCGCGTCGTCGAGGAACTGCTGCCGCACTACGGGGCCGACTGCCCGGCCGCCGTCGTGGCGCTGGCATCACGCCCGGACGAGATCGTCCTGCGCGGAACCCTCGACGACATCGCCGGGCAGGTGAAGGCGGCGGGCGTGATCCGTACCGCCGTCATCATGGTCGGCCGCACCCTGGGCGCCGAGCAGTTCCGCGACAGCCACCTCTACTCGCCCGGACGCGAACGCCACGTCTGCTGACCGGGCCGCCGCATCGGCCGGGCGGCCGGTCAGCGCACCGTACTGCGCCCGACGACCGTGCCCGCCCGGTCGATGCAGATCACATCGACGGCGACCGGCGCACCCCGCAGCACCGACAGCGCCTCGTCCCGCGCCGCCACGGCCACCAGATCCCCGAGCGGAACACCCCGAGCGAGGCACAACCGGAGTGCCGCCAGCCCCGTGTTCGCGACCGACACCTCGGCCGCCAGAGCCTCGTCCGCACCACCGCGCCTGGCCAGCCCGGCCAGGAACGGCTTGTCGACCTGGGACCGGGCCGAATGCAGATCGAGGTGCCCGGCGGCGAGCTTCGACAGTTTCGCGAAGCCGCCGCAGACCGTGAGCCGGTCCACCGGATGACGGCGGATGTACTTCAGCACCGCGCCCGCGAAGTCCCCCATGTCGAGCAGCGCGATCTCCGGCAGCCCGTACTCGGACACCACCGTCTTCTCCGAGGTGGAACCCGTGCACCCGGCCACATGGGTGTGCCCGGCGGCACGGGCCACGTCCACCCCGCGGCGGATCGAGTCGATCCACGCCGAGCAGGAGTACGGCACCACCACACCGGTCGTGCCGAGGATCGAAAGACCGCCCAGGATGCCGAGACGCGGGTTCCACGTCGAGCGGGCGATCTCCTCGCCGTGGTCCACCGACACGGTGACCTCCACGTCCCCCGTGCCCCGGTGCTCCGCGGCGACCCGGGCGATGTGGTCGCGGATCAGCTGCCGCGGCACCGGATTGATCGCCGGTTCCCCGACATCGAGCGGCAGCCCGGGAAGGGTGACCGTGCCCACGCCCGGCCCGGCCCGGAACACCACACCCGAGCCCGGCGGCAGCAGTCGCGCGGTGACCCGGACGAGAGCGCCGTGCGTCACATCGGGATCGTCGCCCGCGTCCTTGACCACCCCGGCCGTCGCCCGCCCCCCGGCCAGTTTCTCCACCGCGAGCGCGAAAGCGGGCGTCTGCCCCTTGGGTAGGGTGATCGTCACCGGGTCGGGGAAGTCGCCCGCCAGCAGGGCGGTGTACGCGGCGGTGGCCCCCGCGGTGGCACAGGCGCCGGTGGTCCAGCCGGACCGCAGACCGGTGTGTTTCAGCTGGGCGCTGCGCCCGCCCTCAATCTCACCCATGGATGGATCCGATGCATGTACTCGTACTCGGCGGCACGACGGAGGCCCGTCGCCTCGCCGAGTTGCTGGTGGAGGTGTTCCCGGCCGGGGCCAGGCTGACGAGTTCGCTCGCCGGACGCGTGGCCGGTCCGAGGCTTCCGCCCGGCGAGGTCCGCATCGGCGGCTTCGGCGGAGCCCACGGGCTCGCCGCATGGCTGCGCACCCACCGGGTCGACGCGCTCATCGACGCCACCCATCCTTTCGCCGGGACGATCAGTTTCAACGCGGCCGCTGCCGCCGCTGCCGCCCATGTTCCCCTGCTGGCGTTGCGCCGGCCCGGCTGGGTGCCCGATGACGGCGACGACTGGCACCCGGCCGGTTCGCTGGCCGAGGCCGCGGCGGCGCTGCCCGCACTGGGCCGACGGGTCTTCCTCACGACCGGACGCATGGGGCTGGCGGCCTTCGCCGGGCTGGACGAGCTGTGGTTCCTGATGCGTTCGGTGGACGCCCCCGAGGCTCCGTACCCCGCCCGCATGGAGGTGCTGCTCGACCGGGGCCCGTTCACCCTGGACGGGGAGCGCGAGCTGATCCGACGTCACCGCATCGACGTGGTCGTCACGAAGGACAGCGGCGGCGCCGCCACCGCCCCCAAGCTCGCCGCGGCCCGCGAGGCACGGATCCCGGTCGTGGTGGTGCGGCGACCGCCCGTGCCCCGGGGCATCCCGGTCGTCGACGGTCCGGAGGGGGCCGTCGCCTGGCTGCGCGAACACTTCTTCCGCCAGGGGCGGGCGACGGCCGACCCGGCTCAGCCCTCCGGATAGCGGCGGGGCGTCCAGACGATCTGCTGCCCCTCACCGCGCTTGACCCAGCGGGTCTGCGAAGACCCGACGAGCAGGATCGTGCGCATGTCGACCTCGGCGGGGTCGAGGTCCGCGAGCCGCACCGTCCGCACGTTCTCGGCGGGCCCGCCGACATCGCGGCCCAGGACCACGGGAGTGTCCGGCGAGCGGTGTTCGAGCAGCAGGTCACGGGCCTTGCCGACCTGCCAGGTCCGGCTGCGCGACCCGGGGTTGTACAGCGCGAGCACCAGATCCGCCGTCGCGGCCGCGCGCAGCCGCTCCGCGATCACCTCCCAAGGCTTGAGCCGGTCGGAGAGCGATATCGTCGCGTAGTCGTGGCCCAGTGGCGCACCCGCCCGGGCGGCGGCCGCGTTGGCCGCGGTCACTCCCGGCAGCACCCGCACCGGCACCTGTGCGTACTCCTCCTGCGAGGCCACTTCGAGGACGGCCGTCGCCATCGCGAAGACCCCGGGGTCGCCGCCCGACACCACGGCCACCCGCCGTCCGCGCCGGGCCAGATCGAGGGCGAACTCGGCCCGCTCCGACTCGACCTTGTTGTCCGAGCCGTGGCGCACCTGTCCCGGCCGGACCGGCACCCGGTCCAGATACGTGGTGTAGCCGACCAGGTCGTCGGCGGCGGCCAGCGCCCCGCGCGTCTCGGGGGTCAGCCACAGCGGCCCGGCCGGACCGGTGCCGACCACGGCCACCTCGCCGCCCTGCGGGGCGTGGTCGGGACGCGGCGCCCCGATCCTGCTGGGCAGGACCGCGACCGCGAAGTACGGCACCGATTCGGGAACGACCTCGGCCAGGTCGCCCACCCGCTCCCCGGCCATCGTGGCGCGCTCGACGTAACGGGCCTCGGGCAGCCGCCCGGACGCCTCGAAGGCGCCGCGCACGGCCGGGAACGTACGCCCCAGCTTCATCACCACGGCGGCGTCGGTGGCCGCGAGCCGGGCGGTCAGCTCCTCCTCCGGCAGCGTGCCGGGCAGGATCGTCAGTACCTCCTCGCCCTCGACGAGCGGGGTGCCCAGGCGGGCGGCGGCCGCGCTGACCGAGGTCACGCCCGGGATCACCTCGGTCGGGTACCGGTCGGCGAGCCGCTTGTGCATGTGCATGTACGAGCCGTAGAAGAGCGGGTCGCCCTCGGCCAGCACGGCGACCGTCCGCCCCGCGTCGAGATGCGCCGCCAGGCGGGCCGCCGCCTCGGCGTAGAACTCCTCCATGGCCCCCCGGTAACCGCCCGGGTGATCCGTGGTCTCCGTCGTGACGGGGTAGACCAGCGGCTCCTCGACATGGTCGGCACGGATGTGCTTCGCCGCGATGGACCGGGCGATGGACCGCCCGTGCCGGGCGCTGTGATAGGCGATGACATCGGCCTCGGCGATGATCTCCACCGCGCGTACGGTCATCAGAGCCGGATCGCCGGGGCCGAGCCCGACCCCGTACAGCCGGCCCGTCTTCTGCTCGCTCACGTCTACTCTTCCTCGCTGGCGATCGCGTTGAGGGCGGCGGCTGCCATGGCGCTGCCGCCGCGACGGCCCCGGACGATCAGATGCTCCAGGCCGGACGGGTGCGCGGCAAGGGCGTCCTTGGACTCGGCGGCACCGATGAAGCCGACCGGCACACCGATGACGGCGGCGGGGCGGGGCGCGCCCTCCTCGATCATCTCCAGCAGCCGGAACAGGGCGGTCGGCGCGTTCCCGACGGCCACCACCGCGCCGTCCAGCCGGTCGCGCCACAGCTCCAGGGCGGCGGCGCTGCGCGTGGTGCCCAGCTCCTTCGCCAGGCCGGGCACCGCCGGATCGGACAGCGTGCACACCACTTCGTTGTCCGCGGGCAGCCGCTTGCGGGTCACACCACTGGCGACCATCGCCACATCGCACAGGATGGGCGCGCCGCCCCGCAGCGCGGCACGGGCACGGGCGACCGCGTCCGGGGTGAAAGCGAGATCGCGGACGAGGTCGACCATCCCGCAGGCGTGGATCATGCGGACCGCGACCTGGCTCACATCGGCGGGCAGGCCTGCGAGATCCGCCTCCGCGCGGATCGTGGCGAAGGACTGGCGATAGATCGCCGGTCCGTCCTTCTCGTACTGGTGCACAGTGCTTTCGCTCTCTTCCTCGGGCGTGCAACGGTCGGATACAGCAAGAACTGCGAGTAAGGGGGAGTCGGTCGTACGGGATCAGCCGCGCGTACCGCGGGCCGAAGCCACCGCTTCGGCGAGCCCGCCGGGGCCGTCGGGGACGCTCACCGGCGCGCCCCTCTCCTCGCCCCGTACGACGGAGATCCGGTGTCCGCCGGGGACGGCGACGACATCGACCCACTCGCCGCGGGGATGGCCGCACCGGCGTTCGCACCCGGACCAGTACACCGGCAGCAGACCCGCGGGCCCCACCACGGCCGCCGCCCGGTCCCGCACATCGGCGAGCGATTTCGCGCAGCCGGGGCGGCCGATACAGGCACCCACCCCGGTCCAGGGGGAGTCGGGTCCGACGATGAGGCCGGTGGCCCCCAGCTCGTCCAGCAGCCCCGCCGCCCGTCGCCGCTCCACCCCCGGTACGACGACCCCGCGCCACGGAGTCAGCCGCAGTTCACCACGTCCCCGGTGCCGGGCCGTGTCGGTCAGCGACCGCCACTGCGCCCCGTCGATCCGACCCAGGGGGATTCCGACGGACAGCGCCGCCCCGTCGTGCGGACCGGTGACCACGCCGGGGGCGGGGCCGTCCGAGCCGCGCGGGCAGTCGCGGTCCTCGGTGGCGGCGGTGCCGGGATCCTCCTCCCGCAACCGCCGTACGACCTCGTCGAGAAGGGAGCCGGAGCCGCCGGGCAGGTCCGACACCCGCCAGGCGCCGGTGCCCGACGCCCGCTCCAGGAAGATCTCCGCCGCCAGGAGGGCGGCCCGCGGCGCCTGCGCACCGGGTATCCGCACCACGGTCCGGGCCGTGCCGATCCGCAGCAGCGCCGCTCCGCCGTCCTGCGCCAGCAGCGTCACATCGCCGCCCAGCGCGTCCACATCGCCACGGCCGTCGTCGAGCACGAACAGGAACCTGCCCGAGAGCCCGGCCGTCCGCGCGCCCGCGCACAGCAGCGAGTCCAGCGTCCGGAGCCACGGTCCGACGTCCGCCGCCCCGCTGTCGTCGAGCCCCGAGAGCGGCGACGCCACGATGTTGCGTATCCGCTCGTGGCGGGCGGAGGGCAGCAGTCCCGCCTCGCCCAGCCGGCCGGCCAGTTCGCCACCGCAGTCGGGGCTCAGCCCGCGCAACTGCACATTGCCTCGCGAAGTGAGATGCAACTCACCATCGCCCAGTCCCTCCGCCACCGCACCCAGGGCATCCGCCTGCGCCGCGGTCAGCAGACCACCGGGCACCCGGACACGGGCCAGCGCGCCGTCGTCCGCCCGGTGCAGCCGCAGTGTGCCGGGGCAGGCGTCACCGCGGTCCCGGGCAGACGCGTCTTCGGGCAGCGAAGGCGAAGTGGCAGGTGGGGGCATGGCGGCGAGCATACCGACCATCCGAGCAGAACCGTATGTCCTCCATCGGTTGACCGGCCCTTACTATGCCTAGTGACGGGCCATCCGGCACGTCGTCGCCACAGACGGCGACAGGGGAGGAAGTCCGGTGAGATTCCGGCACGGTCCCGCCACTGTGAGCCCGGCCCCGGCCGGGCGAGTCAGGAACTCCCTTCCCCGGCCCTCGACTCCGTCGAGCAGGGGAGACTCCATTCCGACACCGCCCGGGGCGTGGACACCCCGAGGAAGGCCCGACGCCGCATGATCCTGCTCCTGTCGACGTCCGACACCGACCTGCTCAGCGCCCGCGCCTCGGACGGCCCGGTCTCCTGCCGCTACGCCAACCCCTCCCGGCTCCCGCTCCAGGACCTCCCGCAGCTCCTCGACGGCGTCGACCTGGTCGTCGTACGGCTCCTCGGTGGCGTACGCGCCTGGCAGGACGGCCTCGACCAAGTCCTCGCCACCGGGCGCCCCGTCGTCGTCCTCACCGGCGAACAGGCCCCCGACGCCCAGCTGATGGCCGCCTCCACGGTCCCCATCGGCATCGCCGCCGAGGCCCACGCCTACCTGGCCCACGGCGGCCCCGCCAACCTGGACCAGCTTGCCCGCTTCCTCTCCGACACCGTCCTGCTCACCGGCCACGGATTCGCACCGCCCGCCCCGGCACCCTCCTGGGGCCCGCTGGAGCGCACCGCCCGCCGCACCGACGGCCCGGTCGTCGCCGTGCTCTACTACCGCGCCCACCACATGAGCGGCAACACCGCGTTCGTGGACGCCCTGTGCCGTGCCGTCGAGGACGCCGGCGCCCGCGCGCTGCCGCTGTACGTCGCCTCGCTGCGCACCCCCGAGCCCGAACTGATCGAGGCGCTGCGCGCCGCCGACGCGATCGTGACCACCGTCCTCGCCGCGGGCGGCACCCGGCCGGCCGAGGCATCGGCGGGCGGTGACGACGAGTCCTGGGACGCGGGCGTCCTCAGCGGCCTCGACGTCCCCATCCTCCAGGCGCTCTGCCTCACCGGATCGCGCACCGACTGGGAGGGCAACGACGAGGGCGTCTCCCCGCTCGACGCCGCCAGCCAGATCGCGGTCCCCGAGTTCGACGGCCGCCTGATCACCGTGCCGTTCTCCTTCAAGGAGATCGACGAGGACGGCCTGCCCGCGTACGTCGCGGACACCGAGCGCGCCGCCCGCGTCGCCGGGATCGCCGTGCGCCACGCCCGGCTGCGCCACATCCCGGCCGCCGAGAAGCGGATCGCGCTGGTGCTGTCCGCGTACCCGACCAAGCACTCCCGGATCGGCAACGCCGTCGGCCTCGACACCCCGGCCAGCGCCGTCGCCCTGCTGCGCCGACTCCGCGACCAGGGATACGACTTCGGTACGGAGGAGGTCCCCGGCTTGGTGTCGGGCGACGGCGACGAGCTGATCCGCGCACTGATCGAGGCCGGCGGCCACGACCAGGAGTGGCTCACTGAGGAGCAGTTGGCCCGTAACCCGGTCCGGATCCCGGCCGCCGACTACCGGCGCTGGTACGCGACCCTTCCGGCCGAGCTCCGCGAAGCCGTCGAGCAGCACTGGGGCCCCGCCCCGGGCGAGATGTTCGTGGACCGGTCGGGCAACCCGGACGGCGACATCGTCCTCGCCGCCCTGCGCCGAGGCAATCTGCTCATCCTCATCCAGCCGCCGCGCGGCTTCGGCGAGAACCCGATCGCGATCTACCACGACCCCGATCTGCCGCCCTCGCACCACTACCTGGCCGCCTACCGCTGGATCGCCGCCCCCGCCGACGACAACGGCTTCGGCGCCGACGCGATGATCCACCTCGGCAAGCACGGCAACCTGGAGTGGCTGCCGGGCAAGAACGCCGGCCTCTCCGCCGCCTGCGGCCCCGACGCCGCCCTCGGCGACCTCCCGCTGATCTACCCGTTCCTGGTCAACGACCCGGGCGAGGGAACGCAGGCCAAGCGGCGCGTCCACGCCACGCTGGTGGACCACCTCGTACCGCCGATGGCACGCGCCGACAGCTACGGGGACATCGCCCGCCTCGAACAACTCCTGGACGAGCACGCGCAGATCGCGGCGATGGACCCGGCGAAGCTCCCGGCGATCCGCGCACAGATCTGGACCCTGATCCAGGCCGCCAAGCTCGACCACGACCTGGGGCTGGAGGACCGCCCCGAGGACGAGGGCTTCGACGAGTTCATCATGCATCTCGACGGCTGGCTCTGCGAGATCAAGGACGCCCAGATCCGTGACGGTCTGCATGTGCTGGGCGGTGCCCCGGCCGGCGCCGACCGGGTCAACCTCGTCCTCGCGATCCTGCGGGCCCGTCAGATCTGGGGCGGCACCGCCTCCCTGCCCGGCCTGCGCGAGGCACTGGGGCTCGACGAGTCCGCCGCGACCCGCGTCACCGCCGACGAGGCCGAGGAGCGGGCCCGGACACTGGTCCAGGCGATGGAGGACGCCGACTGGTCCCCGGACGCCGTCGCCGAAGTGGCCGCCGGGCACCCGCGGGCGGTCGCCGACATCCTCGACTTCGCCGCCCGCGAGGTCGTACCGCGACTGGCCGCCACGACCGACGAACTCGACCACGCACTCCACGCGCTGGACGGCGGATTCGTCCCCGCCGGACCCTCGGGCTCCCCGCTCCGCGGCCTGGTGAACGTCCTGCCGACCGGCCGCAACTTCTACTCCGTCGACCCCAAGGCCGTACCCTCGCGCCTGGCCTGGGAGACCGGCCAGGCCCTGGCCGACTCGCTCCTGGAGCGGTACCGCTCCGACAACGGCGACTGGCCCACCTCGGTCGGTCTGTCCCTGTGGGGCACCAGCGCGATGCGCACCGCCGGCGACGATGTCGCCGAAGCCTTCGCCCTGCTCGGCGTCCGCCCCGTCTGGGACGACGCCTCGCGCCGCGTCACCGGCCTGGAGGCGATCCCGCCGGCCGAGCTCGGCCGCCCCCGCATCGACGTCACCCTGCGCATCAGCGGCTTCTTCCGCGACGCCTTCCCGCACACCATCGGCCTCCTCGACGACGCGGTGCGCCTCGTCGCCTCCCTGGACGAGCCGGCCGAGCAGAACCACGTACGCGCCCACACCCAGGCAGACCTGGCCGCCCACGGCGACGAACGCCGCGCCACCACCCGTATCTTCGGCTCCCGCCCCGGTACGTACGGCGCCGGTCTGCTCCAGCTCATCGACTCCCGCGACTGGCGCACCGACGCGGACCTCGCCGAGGTCTACACGGTGTGGGGCGGCTATGCCTACGGACGCGAACTCGACGGCCGTCCGGCCCGGGAGGAGATGGAGACGGCGTACAAGCGGATCGCGGTCGCGGCCAAGAACACCGACACCCGTGAACACGACATCGCCGACTCGGACGACTACTTCCAGTACCACGGCGGCATGGTGGCCACCGTCCGCGCGCTGCGCGGTACGGCCCCGGAGGCTTACATCGGCGACTCCACCCGCCCCGAGACGGTCCGCACCCGCACCCTGCTGGAGGAGACCTCGCGGGTCTTCCGCGCCCGGGTGGTGAACCCCAAGTGGATCGAGGCGATGCGGCGGCACGGCTACAAGGGAGCCTTCGAGCTGGCCGCCACCGTCGACTACCTCTTCGGCTACGACGCGACGACGGGGGTGGTCGCCGACTGGATGTACGACAAGCTCACCGAGACGTACGTCCTGGACCCGACCAACCGCGAGTTCCTCCAGCAGGCCAATCCCTGGGCCCTGCACGGCATCGCGGAACGTCTCCTGGAGGCCGAGTCGCGCGGCATGTGGGCCAAGCCCGACCCGGCGATCCTCGACGCCCTGCGCCAGGCGTACCTGGAGACGGAGGGCAATCTGGAGGGCGAGGACTGACCCCGGGGCCGGCACCGGGTCACCGGACGGCGACAGACGGGCGAGCCCCGGCCCGGGCGTGGGCCGGGCCGGGGCCGCTTGCCATTGCCCCAGGTAGCCGCACTGTTCCGCGATGGGGCGTCACCCGTACTGCCGCCGGGCATAGTGTCGCCCGTGGCGTGGAAGCGATCTACGCATGACCGAAAGTGGCAGTCCTTATATCTCGTCGGCCCGGATCACCGTGCTGGGAGTACAGCCCGGTGATCCGCCCTTCCGCCTGGTGGAGATCGACGGGGAGGTGGTCAGCGCGGCAACATCGATGATGGATGTGCTCGCCGCCGCCTCGGCCGCGGGAATCAGGGTCCATGACCTCGACGACCCGAGTGTTGTGCGCTGGGTGGGCGGCGGCAAGTTCCATTGGCGGCCGCACTGAGGGTCGCTCCGCAGCGGCCGTGCGGGGTGGTCGGCGCAAGTCCGTCGTCCACCCCGCCGGCCACTTCGCAGACCGCTCGGCGGGGTGCCGCCGATGGTCCGCGACCACCGCTCAGCCCCGGTACGGCTCCCGGCCGTCCGAACCGGTCCGGCGCACTCCCGCCCGTGCTGCGGCCCTGATCCTCAGCAGCTCGATGACCGACTCCTTCGGCGATGTGCCGACGGCCGGCCCGCACCGCCCCCGGGCATACGCGAGAACCCGACACGCGAAGACCCCAGCACGCGAATTCCCGACACGCCAAGACCCAACACACGAACCCGACACGCGAGAACGCAACACGTCAGAACCAACGCGTGTGAACCCAACACGCGAACCCGCGCGCCCTTCACGAGTCGGGGCCGACGGCCCGGCCGGACCCCGAACTCTCCTGCTGTGCGCTGACGTTCCACGCACGTTTCGCTGACGTTTCGCTGACGTCGCGGGCCGGCCGCCGCCGTTTCAGGCCAGCGACGCGGCGCGGGCGGGGTCGATCACGTGCTGGAGAGGTTGGTCATGTATAAAGCGTCGGAGTTCGTCGAGCACAAGCTCTCCGAGACGATGACGTTCGGCCCCCAGGGCACCGCCGAGGTGGGGTGTCAGGACGACGTTGGGAAGGGTGAAGAGTGGCGAGTCATGGGCGGGAGGCTCCGGGTGCGTGACATCGAGTACGGCGGTGAGGTCGGGTCTGGCGTGCAGGACCTGCGCCGCGGCGGCCTCGTCGATGAGCGCGCCGCGCGCGGTGTTGATCAGTGTCGCGCCCGGCACCAGGGAGTTCAGCAGCCGTGCCCCGATCGTGCCGCGGGTCTCGGGCAGGAGGGGCGCGTGGAGACTGACGACATGGCAGGTGGCGAACAGTTCCTCGATGCCGACCAGCCGGACGCCGGCCTGCCGGGCGGTCTCGGGGGAGGCGATGGGATCCGTGGCGAGGACCTCGATGTCGAAACGGCCGAGGTGGGCCGCGACGAGACGGCCGATGTGCCCGAGCCCCAACAGGCCCACACGTGACCGGTAGGCGCCCGGCACCTGGGGGTTGTGGGGGAAGCGGCGGCTGCTCGCCACCTCCCGGGCGATGCGATGCACCTGCTTGAGCCCGAGGAGGACCTGAGCGAGGGTGAACTCCGCGACCGGGACGGCATTGGCCGCGGCGGCGGAGACGATCGGGACGCCGCGCGCCCAGAACTCGGGTGTGGTCAGATGCCGCACCGAGCCCGCGGCGACGAGGACCGCCCGCAACCGAGGGGCGTGCGAGAGGAAGGCGGCATCGAGCACGGGCGCGCCCCAGCCCGTGAGCAGGACATCGACCTGTCGCAGCACGTCGGGATCCTCGTCGAGCTGCCGACGTGTGAGGGGTGGGCCCGGCAGGTGTACGAGACGTTCGACTTCGGCCAGGACCTCCTGGGGATAGACGTCCGCCCTGCGTTCTTCCTCCATGACCAACAGGGCTGTCGGTCTGCGGGCCGGCTCGTTCATGGCGTTACGCTCCTCAGCTCTTTGCTGACAGACAGTCAGTGAATCGGCTCGTGAGCCCTGGTCGGGCGCGTGGGGAAATGTCTGACCCGATGTTGAAGATTGACGTGGCTTGTTCGTTGCCGTGGTCGATGTGCTTGCAGGCACGATACATCGGATGATTGGGGGGTCCTCGGATGAAGATCGGCCACCCGGAATCGACTGCCCCGTCGACTGTCGTGTGCATGTGCGGTCGGTGCTTGTTCGGTCGATCGGTGTGCGGCATGGCTGAACTAGCGGCTCACCAGGCGCTTTCGCGGGGTGTCCGGTCTGCGTGCCGAGGTGGGGAGTGGCGGGGGAGGGGCGTGGCGGCGGATCCGGCAAGGCTCCCGCGAGCCATCGTGGAGCTTTTGTATTCATCGGACTATTGACCAAGGATTCGGACCCCGTTAGCGTCCCAGCAAGCGCTTTCCAGGCCAGCTGTGATCGAGCGCTTTCCAGCCCAGTTGTGACCAAGCGCTTCCAGGCCAGCTGTGATGCGGCGAAACAGGAGTTGTCATGCAGAGAACGCGGTGGATCGGTGCGGGTGTTCTCGCGTCCGCACTTGTCCTCACCAGCTGTACATCGGGGCCTGCGGGAGTGGACGCCAAGCAGAACTCGAAGGCACCGCTCGAACTGTGGACCCGTACGACACCGGGCGGTCCGGGAGAGCAGGGAGCCCTCAAGCTCGCTGCCGCCTTCGAGAAGTCCACGGGCTTCAAGGTCAAGGTCACGGCGATCTTCGACGACTTCGAGACCAAGCTCCAGCAGCGGGCGGCGCAGAAGAAGCTGCCCGACATCGTCATGAACGATGTGACGCAGCTCGGCGCCATGCACAGTCAGGGCCTGCTCCGGGAGATCGACCTGGACAAGCTCAAGAACAGCAAGCAGATCGTCGGCCAGGGGCTGGACTCCGGAAAGAGTGTGGACGGCAAGCAGTTCGGCCTGCCGTACTCGGCGCAGGCGTCCGCGCTGCTCATCCGGAAGGACTGGCGCGAGAAGCTGAAGCTCGAAGTCCCGCAGAGCTGGGACGACTTCGCCGCGATGGCCGAGGCCTTCACCACCAAGGACCCCGACGGCGACGGCAAGAAGAACACGTACGGCCTCGCCGCTCCGCTGTCCACCAAGCGCGGATACGCCTCCTGGTACTTCTCCAACTTCCTCTGGGCCGCGGGCGGTGACTTCATCACCGCGTCCGGGGAGGGCAAGTACAAGCCCTCGATGACCACGAAGGAATCGGTTCAGGCCGTGCAGTGGTTCCGCGACCTCGGCTGCACGAGCAAGGTCATCCAGCCGGGCGCCGTGACCATGGAGACCCCGCCCACCAACGAGACGTTCGAGGCCGGCCGGACCGGCATGTTCGTCGTCGGCCCGTATCTGCTGCCCCGCTTCGACGAGACCCTCGGCAAGGACAAGTACGAGGTCGTCCCCATGCCCAAGGGCCCGAAGGACGCCACCGTGCTCGCCGAGGGCGGATCCATCTACCTGATGGCCGGCTCCGAGAACATGGCCGGCCAGGACGCCTTCGCCGACTTCGCCATCTCCGCCGAGGGCCAGAAGACCGGGATGGCGGGCGACACCGGCTTCACCGTGCAGCTGCCCGTCAACAAGACGGTGGACATCTCCCAGGTCCGCCCGGACCCCCGCTGGAAGACCTACGCCGACATCTACCGGAGCACCGGCCGGTACGCGCCGTCCGTCCCGAACTGGACCCCCGTCCGGCAGACGACCGCGGAAGCCGTCAACGCCCTGCTGGCCGACTGCGACCTGGACACCGGAACCAAGCTCAAGGAGCTCGACAAGCAGCTCGCCGACATCCTCAAGGAACAGGGAATCGCCGCGTCATGAGTCTTGACCAGGCGGATCCGGCCGCCCTCCAGGCGGCCGGGCCCGCCACCCGGAAAACGGGCCGTGCGACCGGCGGCGCCGCCGGCCGCCGCGGGCACGACCGCCGGGCGGGCCGGTGGTGGACGCCCTGGCTGTTCCTGGCACCGGCACTGCTCCTCTTCCTGTACTTCAAGTTCATCCCCATGGTCAGTGCGCTGACCATGTCCTTCCAGGACGTCCAGCCCTACCTCGGCAACAGATGGGTCGGCACCGAGAACTACGCCACGGTGCTCCAGTCCGACGGCTTCCGCGAGGCCGCCTGGCACACCGTGGTCCTCGCCGCCGGGCAGACGGCCGGGTCGATGGCCCTCGGCCTCGCCCTCGCGCTGCTGATGGAGGGACAGGGCCGCCGGCTCGGGTTCGTACGCTCCGCGGCGTTCCTGCCGGTGGTGGTGCCCATCGCGGTCGTCGCCGAGCTGTGGCGGATCATGTACCACCCCACCTCCGACGGCATGCTCAACTCCATCCTCGGCCTGGTGGGATTCGGCCCCTCGGGATTCATCAACGACCCCGACTCGTCGATGGCCTCCATCATGGTCACCGGCATCTGGCGGGGCGCCCCCTACGACATGATGATCTTCCTCGCCGGCCTCACCAGCGTGGACCGCGGCCTCTACGAGGCCGCGAAGGTCGACGGCGCCTCCCGGCTGCAACGGGTCTGGCATGTGACGGTGCCCGGACTGCGGTCGGTGTTCTCGATCCTGTTCATCCTCGCCGCGATCCGCGGACTGCGCGTCTTCACCGAGGTCTTCCTGCTCACCAACGGTGGGCCCGACGGCTCCACCGAGGTCGTGATGACCCTGATCTACAAGCTCGGTCTTGAGCAGAACCGACTCGGCGTCGGCGCGGCGGGAGCCGTCCTGCTGTTCATCGCGACGCTGATCCTGACAGTCGTCGTCCATCTGCTGCGACGGAGAGAGAGCAAATGAACGCGCCGACCGAGACCGCGCTGGGTCTGACGGAGAGCCGCAGTCCCGGCGGGCGGATCCTGAAGGCCATCACCTACCTGCTGGTCCTGATCGTCTTCGCCGGGCCCCTGCTGGCCCTGCTGGTCAGCGCCTTCAGCCACGTCAAGGACCCGACCCAGCTCAGCGTCATCCCCTCGGGCGCCACCCTGGACAACTTCCGGATCGCCTTCGACCAGGGCGTGCTCGCGTACCTGCTGAACTCGTTCTTCGTGGTCGGCTTCGGACTGCTGCTCCAGGTCGCCGTCTCCGTCCTGGCCGGATACGCACTGGCCAGGAAACGCTTCCCGGGGATGACACTGGTGCTCGTCGCCATCCTCGCGACGCTGATGCTGCCCGAGGAGATCCTGGCCCTCCCGCTGTCCGTGATCCTCTCCGACCTGCCGGTCGTCCACTTCAACCTCATCGGCACCCTGGCCGGCATGATCGTCCCGCTGGGCGCCTGGGGCTTCTCCATCCTCGTGATGACCGAGTTCATGAAGGACGTGCCCAGGGAGCTCGAAGAGGCTGCCCGTATCGACGGCGCCGGTGACCTGCGGATCTTCGCCCAGATCATCCTGCCGATGTGCAAGCCCGCCCTCGGGGTCATCGGGGTCTTCGGCTTCACCATGATCTGGGACCAGTACCTGCTGCCCCTCCTGGTCTCCACCGACTCCTCCTCGTACACCCTCCCGCTGGCGCTGCGGACCCTGCGGATCGACCCCGCCGTCACCCCCGGAGTGGTGATGGCCGCCTCCCTGCTGGCGCTGCTTCCCTCCGTGATCGTCTTCCTGTTCTTCCAGCGTTCCTTCGTGCACGGACTGTCCTCCGGCGCCCTGAAGGGCTGACCCGGTACACCGTCCGCACACGAACCTCCCTCACGACCAGCCCAGCCCTCCTGAAGCGCACCGGCAAGCCCGGCCGCCGACGACAAGGAACGATGCCCCATGACCCCGAACGCTGAGACCCCGTCGGCGTCCCCCTCCGCACCCGCCGCGACCCCGGCCCCGGAGACCACCTGGTTCACCGACGACCGGTTCGGCATGTTCGTCCACTGGGGCCTGTACTCGCTCGCCGCCCGGCACGAATGGGTCAAGAACCGGGAGAAGCTGACCGACGAGCAGTACCAGGTCTACTTCGACCACTTCGACCCCGACCGCTACGACCCGGTCCAGTGGGCCAGGGCCGCCAGAGCGGCGGGCATGCGGTACGTCGTCCTCACCACCAAGCACCACGACGGCTTCTGCCTCTGGGACAGCGCCCTCACCGAGTACAAGGTCACCAACACCCCGCACGGCCGGGACCTCGTCGGACCGTTCGTCGAGGCGTGCCGGGCCGAAGGGCTCAAGGTCGGGCTCTACTACTCGCTGATCGACTGGCACCACCCCTCCTTCCCCGTGGACGGCACCCATCCGCAGCGCGACGACGAGGAGTTCAAGGCGGCGGCAGCCGACCGCGACATCCGCGACTACCGGCGCTATCTGCACGGCCAGGTCCGCGAGCTGCTGACCTCCTTCGGCCGCGTCGACTACCTGTTCTTCGACTTCTCCTACGCGGGCCGCATCTGGTGGGGCGGCAAGGGCCCGGACGACTGGGACTCCCCGAAGCTGCTGGAGATGGTCCGCGAACTCCAGCCGCACATCCTCGTCAACGACAGGACCGGCCTGCCCGGCGACTTCATCACCCCCGAGCAGTACCAGCCCTCCGGTCCCATGACCAAGGACGGCCGGCCCGTGCTGTGGGAGGCGTGCCAGACGCTCAACGGAAGCTGGGGCTACGACCGGGACAACCTGGACCACAAGAGCGCCGACCTGCTGATCCGCATGCTCGTCGACGGTGTGTCCAAGGGCGGCAATCTGCTGCTCAACGTCGGGCCGACCGGCCGCGGCGACCTCGAACCGCGTGCCGTCGCCGTCCTCGGCGAGATCGGCCGGTGGATGGACCTGCACGAGCGGTCGGTACGCGGCTGCGGCCCGGCCCCGTACACCGCCCCGCCAGAGTGCCGGTACACCCGGCGCGGCGACCGGCTCTACGTCCACCTGCTCGCCTGGCCGCTGCGCCATCTGCACCTGCCGGGACTCGCCGGCCGGGTGCGCTACGCCCAGCTGCTGAACGACGCCTCCGAGATCATCCGGGTCCATATCGACCCGGACCGGCCCGCGATGAACACCGAGATGGGCGGGCAGCCCGCCGGAACGCTCACCCTGGAGATCCCCGTCCAGCGCCCCGACACCCCGGTGCCCGTCATCGAGCTGTTCCTGGACACCCCGGCCGACCGGGCCGACGGCTGACACCGGCCCGCCCCACCGATCCACCACCACACTCACGGAGGCACCATGCAACGCCGCACGTTCCTCATGGCTTCCGCGGCAGGGGCGGCGCTCACCGTCGCCGCCACCGGCGGTCTCGTGACCGCGAGCGCCACGACGGCCCCGGCCGCCGTCCGTTCGCTCGAAGAGCTCCAGGCCGCGATCGACCGGGCCGGGCCGGGCGCCCGCATCGTCGTTGCCGACGGCACGTACACCGTGCCGTCGGACCGGCCCATCACCATCCGGAACAAGCGGGGCACCGGGCGCGCGCCCATCACCGTCGTCGCCGCATCCCGCGGCGGCGTCGTCCTCGAAGGTGAACAGGGCTTCGTCCTCGACGCGTCCAGCCACATCACGCTCAGCGGCTTCTCCTTCCGCCAGCGCAGCACCCTGGACATCCCCCCGAACTGCTCGCACATCAGGCTGACCCGCAACGACTTCCAGCTCGCCGACATCGAGGGCCTGCACTGGGTGATGGTGCGCGCCGACGACAGCAAGGTCGACCACAACCACTTCCACGGCAAATCCACACTGGGCATCTACCTCGGGATCGAGGGCGCGGGCACCGAGGAGATGGCCCAGCGCGTCCATGTGTTCCGGAACTACTTCTCCGACCACACCTTCGCCGGATCCAACGGCGGCGAGCCGATCCGGCTCGGCGTCAGCCCCCGCGCACTGTCCAGCGCCCACGCGGTGGTGGAGTACAACCTGTTCGAGCGCGCCAACGGCGACCCGGAGGCCATCTCCGTGAAGAGCTCGGACAACATCATCCGGCACAACACCATCCGCGACAGCTTCGGCGGAATCGTCCTGCGGCACGGCAACCGTAACCGGGTGGAGGGCAATTACCTCGTCGCCGGCACGGAGGGCGTACGGATCTACGGCAACGACCATGTGATCGTCAACAACCACCTCGCCGGCCTGTCCGGGCGGGCCATGGTGATCGGCAGTGGCTCGGAGCGCGACCACCTGCCCGGCGAGTCGCCCGAGGACCGCCGCGGCAACGACGCGCCCGACCGGGTCCTCATCGCGTACAACACCCTGGTACACAACAAGGGCACGCTCTCCGGCGAGAGCCAGCGCCCCCACGAGCCGCGCGATGTGACCGTCGCGGACAACCTGCTCGTCGGGGACACGGGCGATCTGGTCGCGATGGCGAACACCGTGCGCTTCACCTGGTCCGGCAACATCCTGTGGGGTGCCGGGACCGACGGCAACATCCCCGCCGACGGCCGCACCCGCATCGACCCGAAGCTGGTGACCGGCGCGGACGGCATCGCCCGGCCGGCCGCCGACAGCCCGGTGATCGACGCGGGCACGCTCCGTCGGCCACCGGTCGCCCATGACATCGACGGAGAGCGGCGCGGACGGCATCCGGACGTGGGCGCCGACGAGTTCTCGCACCGGCCGCCCCGGCGCGGGCCGCTGACCACCGCCGACGTCGGCCCCGGCGCCCGCTGACCGCTTCCGCCCGAGCGGGACAGCCGGTCCGGTCCGCCCCCGGCTGTCCCCACCGCCGTTCACCCGGCACCGGCACGTCCAGCTGCGGGGGCTGAACGGATCGGGCCCGTCATGTCCTTGTCGTCACAGGAGGCACCATGCAACGACGCACGTTCCTCAGGGGCACCGCGGTGGCAGCACTCGCCGCCGTGCCCCTCGGCACCTCGATGTCGATCGACGCTTCGGCGGCCGACAAACCGGTCGGCTCCCTGGCCGAACTCCAGAGCGCGATCAACGCCGCCGTGCCCGGCGACCGGATCATCGTGGCCGACGGCACGTACACCGTTCCGTCCGGGGGCGCGATCAACGTGTCCGGCAAGAACGGCACCAGCGCCGCGCAGATCACCATCGTCTCCAAGACCCGCGGCGGCGCGGTGCTGCGCGGTGAACGCAGCTTCGTCCTCGCCAATTCGAGCAACATCACCATCAGCGGTTTCGCCTTCCGGCAGAGCACCACGATGGAGCTCCCGGCGAACTGCTCGTCGATCCGGATGACCCGCAACGACTTCCAGTTCGCGGACACCGGCGACCCGTACTGGCTCCTGGTGCGGTCCGACGACTCGAAGGTCGACCGGAACCACTTCCACGACAAGACCACCGCCGGAATCTTCCTCGTCGTCGACGGCCCCGGCTCCACCGGCATGGCCCAGAACCTCCAGATCCTCCGGAACCACTTCTCCGACCACAGCTTCGCCGGGGCCAACGGCGGTGAGTCGATCCGGCTCGGCGTCAGCGGACGGGCGCTGTCCAGTGCCCATGCCGTGGTGGAGTACAACCTGTTCGAGCACGCGGACGGAGACCCCGAGGCGATCTCGGTGAAGTCCTCCGACAACATCATCCGCTACAACACCATCCGCGACAGCCGTGGAGGAATCGTGCTGCGCCACGGCAACCGCTCCAGGGTGGAGGGCAATTACCTGATCGGCGGCAGCGAGGGCGTACGCCTCTACGGCAACGACCACCTGATCGTCAACAACTACCTCAGCGGCCTCTCGGCCCGGGCCCTGGTGGTCGGCAGCGGCACCACCCGCGACCACAACTCGGGCGAGACGGAGGACGAGCGGCGCGGGAACGACGCCTGCGACCGCGCGGTGATCGTCCACAACACCCTGCTCGGCAACTCCGGCTCGCTCTCCGGCGAGACCCGGACCTACGAGCCCCGGGACGTGGTCATCGCCGACAACCTGATCGTCGGCGACAACGGCAGCCTCGTATCGATGGGCGCGACCACCGGCTTCACCTGGAAGAGCAACATGCTGTGGGGCGCGGCTGCCGACGGCAACATCCCCTCCAGTGGATACACCCGCGTCGACCCGAAGCTGGTGACCGGCGCGGACGGCGTCGCCCGGCTGTCGGCGGGAAGCCCGGCGATCGGCGCGGCCACGCTCGGCAGCCCGGCCGTGGCCGACGACATCGACGGTGACGCACGGGGCGGCGCACGGGACATCGGCGCCGATGAGCACTCGACCGCGCCCGCGCTCCGTCACCCCCTCACAGCCGCGGACGTCGGCCCGAACGCGTCGTGAGACGACACCGTCGGTGAAGTGACGCGCCACCGGTGGAACGGTCCGGGGAACCCGTCGGCAGCAGGCGCGCCCGACGGGCTCCCCAGGACCTCGCTCCGTAGGAACGGGTCGCCGCGAGGCGGCCGGAGGAAAGGAACGCCGTGACAGGCAGGGAAAGCCGGGACCGCGCCCCGGGCACCACCGTGATCACGCCGGGACTGTGCTCGGTCACCTTCCGGCGGCTGCCGGCGGCCGAGGTCGCACGCAGGGCCGCGGAGGCGGGTCTGGAATCGGTCGAGTGGGGAGCGGACGTGCACGCCCCTCCGGCGGACCCCGACACGCTCCGCGCGGCCCGCGAGGCCAGCGAAAGATACGGGCTGACCTGCTGCTCGTACGGCTCATACTTCCGCGCCACGCACGACGAACTGGCCGAGTTCCCCTGGATCGCCCGCGCCGCGGTCCTGCTGGGGGCACCCCGGGTACGTGTCTGGGCGGGCGGAGTCGGTTCGGTGGCGGCCACACCGCAGGAACGCGGCGCGACCGAGGCCGGACTGCGCGAGGCGGCCCGTATCGCCGCGGACCACGGGCTGGAACTCGCGCTGGAGTTCCACTCGAAGACCCTCACCGACACCGTCACCTCGACGCTCCGGCTGCTGGACGAGGTCGGCGCGGACAATCTCCGTACCTACTGGCAGCCGCCGCTCGGCGCTTCCGACGAGGAGGCGCTGGCGGGGCTCTGCCGGCTCGTCGACCGGGTCAGCGCGGTGCATGTGTTCTCGTGGTGGCCGGGCAACCATCGACTGCCGCTGGCCGACCGTGGCGAACTGTGGGCAGGAGTCTTCGAGTTGCTGAACGCGCGGCGCGTCCCGATGGAGGCGCTGCTGGAATTCGTGCCCGGCGACGACCCCGCCGTGCTGGCGCGCGAGGCCGCGACCCTGCGGCGCGTGGCGGCCCGCCCCCAGGGTCCGCCGCCCCGGGCCCCGCTTCGCTAGGCCCCGGCGTACGCGGCACACTCGACCGGCAACACCGAGCCGGCACCACCAGCCCACCGTCAGGACGGCAGACATGCACATCGAAGACACGCACATCGCAGACACGCCCTTCAAGGAGGCGGACACACTCCTGTTCATCGGTGACTCCATCACCGACGCGGGCCGGGACCGTACGGACTTTGCATCGCTCGGCAGCGGGTACGTGAACGAGATCGCACGGACCCTGCACGACCGGGCGAACGGCCGGACCGGGCCCGCCGTCATCAACAGGGGCATCAACGGCAACCGTGTGTACGACCTCGAAGCCCGCTGGACCACCGACGTCATCGACCACCGGCCCACCGTGGTCACGGTGAAGATCGGCATCAACGACACCTGGCGGCGCTACGACAGCGGACTCGCCAGCCCGGTCGACGAGTTCGAGGCATGTCTCGACCGGCTGCTCGCGGACACCGCGCGGGAACTCTCGGCCCGACTGGTCGTCATCACCCCGTTCCTGCTCCCGGTCACCGCCGAACAGGAAGGCTGGTTCGAGGACCTGACGCCCCGTACGGAAGCCGTACTGCGTGCCGCGACGGCCAACGGGGCCCGGCTGGTCCGCGCGGACCTCGCGATGCTGAGTGCCCGGGAGCAGTACGAGGCCGCGGAACTGGCCCGGGACGGCGTCCACCCGAGCCCCGTCGGCCACCGGATCATCGCCGATGCCTGGCTCGCCGCGGTCGGCTCCGCCGCCCTCACCCCGGAGCCGCGAGGGTAGCGGCGGCGGGCCGCGGAGCGCTCCCCCTACTCGGGCAGCAGGGGGAGCCCCACCTCGACATCGATCGGTTCCGTCCGCCCGTTGACCCGCGCAGAACCGCCGATGCGCAGGGAACGCGCCGGATCGAGGGTCAGCTCGCCGATGACGTCGCCGTGCTCGTGGAGGTAGAGACCGATGTCGTAGAGGTCGGCCATGCTGTCGTCGAACCTCACGGTGGCCACATCACCGGACCAGGCGACGGGAACCTCCGTGAGATAGAGGCGCGGCGGATGGACAGCCCACGCGAACCGGCTGGTTTCGGGCAGTGCGTCGAGGGCCCCGGCGGTTCCCCACACCTCGATCGTCACCCTGCCGTCCGGTGCCACCTGGACCGATGACTCCGATCGGTCGACGCCGAAGTCCGTGTCGCCCAGAACGAATCTATCCACGATGGAACCCCCAAACGGATGTCGGTGCGGTGATCGGTGTCCATCATGGCAGCAGCCCCTGCCCAGCGCGGCGCGCCCCGGCCGCACGACCCGGCGGCCCACGTCGCCGCGTGAGGCGGGTCACTTTCCGTACACAGTGGGGCATGGTTCTCAGGACCCGGGGCAGGCGGCCAGATCGCCGGGGTGTGACCGGCGTAGCAAGCCACCCGGAACCGAAAGGCCAAACACGACGTGTCGGCAGCACAGCAGACCATCCACGTGGGCGGAGAGTGGCGCCCGGCCGTTTCCGGCGCCACGCGCGACATCATCGATCCCGCTGACGCGAGCGTCTTCGCCGTTGTGTCGGAGGGCGACGTCGCCGACACCGATGACGCCGTCGCCGCGGCGCGTGCCGCTTTCGACGACGGTTCCTGGCCACGCACGCCCGTCGCCGAACGGGCCGAGCTGCTGCGCCGCGTCGCGGCACTGCTGGAGCGGGACCGGGAGAAGATCGGCGCCCTGGAGAGCCAGGACGCGGGCAAGACCCTCGAAGAGGGGCGCGTCGATGTCGACTGCGTGCGCGACGCCTTCCGCTACTTCGCCGACCTCGTCATGAACGAGAGCGGCGGACGCGTCGTGGACGCCGGGACCGACGAGATCCACAGCGTCGTCGTGCACGAGCCGGTCGGGGTGTGCGCACTGATCACCCCCTGGAACTACCCGCTGCTCCAGGCGAGTTGGAAGATCGCCCCGGCCCTCGCCGCCGGCAACACCTTCGTGATCAAGCCCAGCGAGATCACCCCGCTCACCACCGTCGCCCTGATCGGGCTCCTGATGGAGGCCGGGCTGCCCCAGGGCGTCGCCAACCTCGTCACCGGTGCCGGTGCCACCGCCGGCGCCCGCCTCGCCGAGCACCCGGACGTCGACCTGGTGTCGTTCACCGGCGGCCTGTCCAGCGGTACGAAGGTGGCCCGGGCCGCCGCCGACACCGTGAAGAAGGTCGCACTCGAACTCGGCGGCAAGAACCCCAACGTCGTCTTCGCCGACGCCTGCGCCACCGACGAGGACTTCGACACCGCCGTCGACCAGGCGCTCAACGCCGCCTTCATCCACAGCGGCCAGGTCTGCTCCGCCGGATCCCGCCTCATCGTCGAGGAGTCGCTGCGCGACCGGTTCGTCGCCGAACTCGCCCGCCGCGCCGAGCGGATCCGCCTCGGCCGGGGCACCGACCCGGGCGCCGAATGCGGTCCGCTCGTCTCCGCGCAACAGCTCGCGAGGACCGAGGACTTCGTCGCGTCCGCCATCGAGGAGGGCGCCGTGCTCCGGGCCGGCGGCGAACGGCCCGACGGCCCCGGCTACTTCTACCGCCCCACCGTGCTCGACCGCTGCGACCGCAGTATGCGGGTCGTGCGCGAAGAGGTCTTCGGCCCGGTCCTGACCGTCGAGACGTTCCGCACGGAGGAGGAGGCCGTCACCCTCGCCAACGACACCGAGTACGGGCTCGCCGGCGCGGTGTGGACCGCCGACGCGGGCCGCGCCCGGCGCGTCGCCGGACGGCTGCGCCACGGCACCGTCTGGATCAATGACTTCCACCCCTACCTCCCGCAGGCCGAATGGGGCGGCTTCGGCAAGTCGGGCATCGGCCGCGAGCTGGGCCCGACCGGACTCGCCGAGTACCGCGAGGCCAAGCACATCTACCAGAACCTCGCTCCGCGCCCCGTGCGCTGGTTCGCGGGCTGAAGACGCGCGACGCGACGCACACGACCTCGGCGCGGCACGCCGGGCGGGGCGCCCCGCCCGCGGCCGGCCCTACGCACGCGACCGATGCACGCCGGTACCCAACGGAGCAGAGGGAAAGAGCACATGACCGACAGCCATGTCTACGACTACGTCGTCATCGGCGGCGGCACCGCCGGATCGGTGATCGCCTCCCGGCTCACCGAGAACCCCGACACCACCGTCGCCGTCATCGAGGGCGGCCCCAGCGACGTCGGACGGGACGACGTCCTCACACTGCGCCGCTGGATGGGCCTTCTCGGCGGTGAGCTGGACTACGACTACCCGACCACCGAGCAGCCGCGCGGCAACTCGCACATCCGCCACAGCCGTGCCCGGGTGCTCGGCGGCTGTTCGTCCCACAACACCCTCATCGCCTTCAAGCCCCTGCCCTCCGACTGGGACGAGTGGGCCGACGCGGGCGCCGAGGGCTGGGACGCGGCGTCGATGGATCCGTACTTCGCCCGCCTGCGCAACAACATCGTCCCCGTCGACGAGGCCGACCGGAACGCCATCGCCCGGGACTTCGTCGAAGCCGCGCGAACCGCCCTCGACGTGCCCCGCGTCGAGGGCTTCAACAAGCAGCCGTTCCAGGAAGGCGTCGGCTTCTTCGACCTCGCCTACCACCCGGAGAACAACAAGCGCTCCTCGGCCTCCGTGGCATATCTGCACCCGTTCCTGGACCGGCCCAACCTCCATATCGCCCTGGAGACCTGGGCGTTCCGGCTGGAACTCGAAGGCACCCGGGCCACCGGAGTGCACGTGCGCACCGAGGACGGCCAGGAGCACGTCGTACGGGCCCGGCGCGAGGTGCTCGTCTGCGCGGGCGCCGTGGACACCCCCAGACTGCTGCTGCACTCGGGCATCGGGCCCCGCGCCGACCTGGAGAAACTCGGCATCCCCGTCGTGCACGACCTGCCGGGCGTCGGCGAGAACCTCCTCGACCATCCCGAATCGGTCATCGTCTGGGAGACCGACGGGCCGATCCCGGAGAACTCCGCGATGGACAGCGACGCGGGCCTGTTCGTACGCAGGGACCAGGACGCCGACGGGCCGGACCTGATGTTCCACTTCTACCAGATCCCGTTCACCGACAACCCCGAACGGCTGGGTTACGAGCGGCCCCCGCACGGCGTGTCGATGACGCCCAACATCCCCAAGCCCCGCAGCCGCGGCCGGCTCTACCTGACCAGCGCCGACCCCGAGGCCAAGCCCGCCCTGGACTTCCGGTACTTCACCGACGAGGACGACTACGACGGCCGCACCCTCGTCGACGGGATCCGCATCGCACGACGCATCGCGGAGCAGGAGCCGCTCGCCGCCTGGCTCAAGCGCGAGGTCTGCCCGGGGCCCGGGATCACCTCCGACGAGGAGCTCGGCGAATACGCGCGCAAGGTCGCGCACACCGTCTACCACCCGGCGGGGACCTGCCGGATGGGTGCCGAGTCCGACGAACTCGCCGTGGTGTCACCCGATCTGAGGATCCGAGGCCTGGACGGCATCCGGATCGCCGACGCGTCCGTCTTCCCGACGATGACGACCGTCAACCCGATGATCGGCGTGCTGATGATCGGGGAGAAATGCGCGGACCTGCTGGGAGGCAATGCCTGATGAACACCGAGCCGCCGGTCTTCTCCGTACGCGAGCTGTGGAAGGTGTTCGGCCCGAAGGCCGACCGGGTACCGAAGGACCCGGCCCTCGCCGCGCTCGGACCCGCCGAACTGCGTGAGCACACCGGCTGCACCGCCGCCGTGCGCGATGTGTCCTTCGATGTCCGCAAGGGCGAGGTCTTCGTCGTCATGGGCCTGTCCGGCTCCGGCAAATCGACGCTCGTACGCTGCCTGACCAGGCTGATCGAGCCCACCTCCGGCTCGATCGCCATGGACGGCGAGGACGTGCTGTCGATGGACGCGGCACGGCTGCGCGTACTGCGCCGCCACCGCGCCGCCATGGTCTTCCAGCACTTCGGGCTGCTGCCGCACCGTTCGGTCATCGACAACGTCGCGTACGGGCTGGAGATCCAGGGCGTCCCGCGCGCCGAACGGCGTGAGCGGGCGGCCGAGTTCGTCACCAAGGTCGGCCTCGAAGGCATGGAGCACCGCCGCCCCGAACAGCTTTCCGGCGGTCAGCAACAGCGGGTGGGACTGGCCCGCGCCCTGGCCGTCGACCCCGAAGTGCTGTTGTTCGACGAGCCGTTCAGCGCGCTCGACCCACTGATCAGACGCGACATGCAGGAAGAGGTCGTGAGGCTGCACGGCGAGGAGGGCCGCACCATGGTCTTCATCACGCACGACCTGGGCGAGGCACTGAAGCTCGGCGACCGGATCGCGCTGATGCGGGACGGCCGGATCGTGCAGCTCGGCACACCCGAGGAGATCGTGGGCGCCCCCGCGGACGACTACGTACGCGACTTCGTCCGCGACGTGCCGCGCGAACAGGTCATGACCGTACGCACGGCGATGCGCCCGGCCGAGGCCGCGGAGGCGGACCACGGACCTGCACTGAGCCCCGACGCGACGGTCCACGAGGCCATCGAGGCCGTGGTCCGCAGCGGCGGAACCGCCCGCGTCGTCGAGAACGGCCGCTGCGTGGGCGTGGTCGGCCACGCCGACCTGCTCGGCGTGGTGGCAGGGCTCGCCCCGCAGAAGGAGGCGGCCTGATGCCCGCACACACCACCTGGGGCCCGCCGGGCCCCCGCACCGCGCACCCCACCGAGCCCGCCCGTGGCTCGCACACCACGGGGAGGCGACCGCGATGAGCGTCTCCACCGCCACCACCGACCCCACAGGCACCAACTCCACCGCAGCCTCCGAAGCCGGCACACCCCCGGTACGCACACGGCCGCGCGAAGCTCCCACCCGGCGCCGCACCGCCCTCATCGCAGGCGGCGCACTCCTCGCGCTGCTCCTCGGCACCCTGCTCCTGGGCGGCGGAACCTGGCCCGCGCGCCTCGCCGTCGACCTGTCCGGCCCGCTCGGTCACGCCAGCGACTGGATCATCGACAACCGCGACAGCCATCCGCTCTTCCTGTACTTCTTCGGCCACATCAGCAACGCCGTCGTACTGTCCGTGCGCGCCGTCTACCTCGTGCTCCTCGCCGCCGGCTGGGCCGGGGTCACGGCCGCCGCCGGACTCGTCGCCTGGCGCGTCGCGGGCATCCGCCCGGCGCTCACCGCCGTCGCCGCGTTCGCGGTGTGCGGGCTGCTCGGCATGTGGGTACCGACCATGCAGACCCTCGCGCTGATGGCCGTCGCCGTCACCGCGTCCGTACTGCTCGGCGCACTGCTCGGGCTCGCCGCCGGACTCTCCGACCGGGTGCACCGGGCACTGCGCCCCGTGCTCGACACCATGCAGGTGCTGCCCGCGTTCGCATATCTGCTCCCGGTCGTGCTGGTCTTCGGTATCGGTGTCCCGGCGGCCGTCCTCGCCACCGTCGTCTACGCGGCCCCGCCCATGGCCCGGCTGACCGCGCTCGGGCTGCGCGGCGCGGACTCCGGAGTCATGGAGGCCGCGGCCTCGCTCGGCGCGACCGGCCGGCAGCGGCTGCTGACCGCCCGGCTCCCGCTGGCCCGCAAGGAACTGCTGCTCGGTGTCAACCAGTCGATCATGATGGCGCTCTCGATGGCCGTGATCGCTTCAGTGATCGGCGCCGGCGGCCTCGGCGACCGCGTGTACCAGGCGCTGGCCTCCGTCGACGTCGGCGCGGCGCTCGCCGCGGGTGTGCCGGTCGTGCTCCTGGCCGTCGTCCTCGACCGGGTCACCGCCGCGGCGGGGGAGCGGATCGGCGCCGGGCCCTCCCGGGAGACGGGCCCCGGCTGGGCCGTCGCCGCGGTCGGCACGGTGGCCGCCGCCCTCGTCGGCCGCTACACCGGCCGGATCTCGTGGCCCGACGCCTGGACCGTCGACATCGCCGCCTCCGTCAACCGCGTCGTCGACTGGATGACCGCGCACCTGTATTCCGGGGTGCCTGTCGTGGGCGGCACCGCCGACTGGGCGGCCCGCTTCACCACCTGGGTCCTCGACCCGGTGCGCGACGGGCTGCAGTGGCTGCCCTGGTGGACCGTACTGCTCCTGGTGGCGGTCCTCGCCCTGCTCATCGGCACCTGGCGCACCGCGCTGACCGCCGTGCTCGCCATGGCCGCGATCGGGGTGCTCGGAAAGTGGGGCCCGGCGCTGGACACCCTCTCGCAGGTGCTGGCCGCGGTCGCCGTCACGCTCCTCGCCGGGGTCGCCACCGGCATCGCCGCAGCGCGCAGCCCACGCCTGGAACGTCTGCTGCGGCCGGTGCTCGACGTCTTCCAGACGATGCCGCAGTTCGTGTACCTCATCCCGGTGGTCGCGCTGTTCGGCGTCGGCCGGGCGCCCGCCGTCGCCGCCGCCGTGGTGTACGCGCTGCCCGCCGTCGTCCGAATCACCACGCAGGGCATGCGGGCCGTGGACCCGGTCGTCATGGAGTCCTCCCGCTCGCTCGGCGCGACCGGCCGGCAGCAGCTGCTCCAGGTCCAACTGCCGCTCGCCCGGCCCGCGTTGCTGCTGGCGGTCAATCAGGGCGTGGTGCTCGTCCTCGCCGTCGTCATCATCGGCGGCCTGGTCGGCGGCGGTGCGCTCGGTTACGACGTGGTGTTCGGGCTGGCCCAGGGCGACCTGGCGACCGGGCTGGTCGCGGGCGCGGCCATCGTGTGCCTCGGGCTGATGCTGGACCGGGTGACCCAGCCCGCCGGAAAGGAGACCCGGGATGCGTAGCCGTACCATCGCCGCCGCCTCGGCGTTCGGGCTGCTGGCCCTGACGGGCTGCGGCGCGGCCGACATGACCAGGCAGTCGTCCCCGTACGCCGACGCACACGGCGCGAAGACCGTCACGCTGTCCGTCCAGTCGTGGGTGGGCGCGCAGGCCAACGCCGCCGTGGCCCAGTACCTGCTCAAGCACGAGCTGGGGTACCGGGTCGACACCGTCCAGATCGACGAGGTCCCCGCCTGGGACGCCCTCAGCCAGGGCCGGGTGGACGCGATCCTGGAGGACTGGGGCCACCCCGAGCAGGAGCGGCGGTACGTCGCCGACAAGAAGACGATCGCGCCGGGCGGGGAACTCGGTGTGACCGGTCACATCGGCTGGTTCGTACCGAAATACTTCGCCGACACGAACCCGGACGTGACGGACTGGAAGAACCTCGACAAATACGCCGACCGGCTCCGCACGGCCGAGAGCGGCGGAAAGGGCCAGCTCCTGGACGGCTCGCCGTCGTACGTCACCAACGACAAGGCACTCGTCAAGAACCTGGACCTGGACTACCAGGTGGTCTTCTCCGGCTCCGAGGCGGCCCAGATCACCCAGATCAAGCAGTTCGCCAAGGAGAAGAAGCCGTTCCTGACCTACTGGTACAAGCCGCAGTGGCTGTTCGAGCAGGTCCCCATGACGGAGGTGAAACTGCCCGCGTACGAGGAGGGCTGCGACGCCGACCCGAAGAAGGTCGCGTGCGCCTATCCGCACACACCGCTGCGTAAGTTCCTCAACGCCCGGTTCGCCGACTCGGGGGGCTCCGCCGCGGAGTTCCTGAAGAACTTCCACTGGACGACCGAGGCCCAGAACGAGGTGGCGCTGATGATCGCGGACCAGAAGCTGTCGCCCGAACAGGCCGCGGAGCGTTGGGTGAAGAAGAACGAGTCCACCTGGCGGGCGTGGCTGCCGAAGTGAGCCACGGTCGGATGCCGTGCCGGGCTTCGGTACGGCATCCGCGCCGCGAGGGATCAGGAGCTGGTGTGCAGCGGGACCGTCAGCTGCTTCAGCCAGGTCCCCGTGGTGAAGTCACGGGCCTTGATGACGACGGAGTGGGGACCGACCTCGACCTGGAGCCCCTGGTTGAAGGCGTCGCCGAGGGAGACCTCGCCGCCCTTGCCGTCGTCCATCCAGCCGACCTGGACGGCCGAGGTGTTGACGACGGTGAAGCCTTCGAGATTGCCGGTGCCGGGGACGACCCGACGCACCACCCAGTCGGACAGGTTGAGGTCCCAGTGCGTGTGCCCCGAGAAGAGGAACACGTCCTTGTGGCGACCGAGGATCGACAGGAGCCGGTCGGGCTGGAGGTAGTCGTTGAGGTAGAGCTTGTTGTGGGTGCCCGAAACGGTGTTGGGCAGCGGGTGGTGGGTCATCACCATGACGGGCTTGCGACGGCGGGCCCAGTACGCGAGACGGTCATCGAGCCAGGCGAACTGCTCGTCGCTGATCCACACCTCGTCCCACAGCTTCGCGTCGTGGTAGTGCGAGTAGCGCTCGGTCCCGAGACTGAGCACGGGCACCCCACCGAACGAGGTCTCCGAGTAGACCCTGTTGCGGCCCGCGAAGTTGTAGAAACTGCGGAAGAGGGAGTCCTCCGTCGTGCCGTTGGGCCAGGTCGCCTGCGCGAGCGTGTTGGGGTCGCTGTACTTCGGTACGTAGAACTCGTGGTTGCCGATGGCCCAGGCGACGTTCCTGGGGTGCGGGTGCCGTTCAAGGGTCTGGCGGACCGCCGCGTACTCGAAGTCGTAGCCACGCGGGGTGATGTCGCCCGCTATGCCGAGGCCCGCACTGTCGGGGTTGACGCGGTGCAGGTCGTCGAGGGCCTTGCCGAAGTCGGTCAGGTCGCCCTGGATGTCACTGATGATGTTGAACCGGACCGTCCGGCCCTTGCCGGGCCGGTGCGGCGCGGCCTCGGCGGCCGGCGCCGCGAGCCCGGCCCCGGCGGCGAGAGCACCGCCCACCAGGGATGCGGTGCCTGTGGTGGCCATGAACGATCTGCGATCCATCGGAACTTCCTTCGTCTGTACGCCCCCGTGCGAATGGGACAGGGGGAGTGTCGCGGCTCGGGATGGCCCGGTGGGGTATCGCAGATGACTGTGGCCTGAACTGTTCGTTCTGGCCGATTTCGGTGGTGGGTTCCGCCGGGGCTCCGCGCAGCGCCCGTCGGCGGCAGCCCGGCCGCGATGCCTGACAGCGGGTCAGCCGACGGATCGGGCGGGCACCGCGGCCCCGTCACTCACTGAGTGCGGTAGGCGTCCACGATGGTCTGGGTGAGTGTGTTTCCCGTGGTGTCCGTCAGCTCCGCGCGCAGGGAAACACCCGTGCCCGCGCCCGGGTTGTGGATCAGGACGGCACCGCGCTCGACCGGCACCCGGCGCCACGAGCCACCGCCGTCCACGGACACCGACACGGCAAGCGAACGGACGCTTCCCCTCGCGGCGGCGCCCTGGACAGTGACCGGAACCCGGAGCACCGCGCCCGCGGCGGAGGTCCCGGTGGGGCCGAGCACGGGCGAGAACCGCACGGCGCTCACCGGCACCGGGACCGGACCCGTGGTCCTGCCCGAGACGAAGGTCCATGACACGGTCACACGGGTTGCGGTGCCGGGCGCACCGCTGCGCTTCACCGTGCTGGTCATCCGGTACGTCGCGCGCCCCGGGGCCACGGTGAACTCGGCCCGCCCGGGAGCGCCGGTCCGGGTTCCGACGAGCACACCGTCGCGGTGCAGTGTGGTCGAGGCCGACGCGTACGACGGTGACGAAGGCACATGGCCGCCGCCGTCCGCGAGCAGCGGAACATCGACAGTGAGTGTGTTCCCGTCGCGCACGACGCCGGGACGGCCGGCGAGGGCGGGCCCGAAGACGGCGTTGTCGAAGACATGGGTGGTCGTGGATCCGGCGCGCACGGCGACACCGTCCGCGCTGTAGCGGTTCACCGAACCGCCGGGCACACGGGGAGCCATGTACGTGATGTCCCAGGAGCCGCGCTCCGGAGTCACCAGGTAGGTGGTGGTGCCGGGAGTCGCCAGGGTCTGCGACACGCCGACGGTCAGTCCGGCACTCGGTTGCAGGTCGACGGACCCGGTGCCCGCGGTGCCCGGGAGCGCGGCGGCACGGATCTTCACGGTGGCCAGGTCCTTGGCGGAGGGGTGCCGGGTGAGGCCGGTCAGGGCACGGGCACCCGTGAAGACGTATCCGAGCGCGTAGCCGACACCCTTGGCCGTCCAGTACGAGTCGAACCACTGCTTCACCGAACCGGCCTCGGCGTCGGGGCCCAGGTGCGCCACGCGCAGATTCGCCGAGGCCGAGATCAGGTTGACGAGCCGTTCGGCGCCCTGATGCCTGACCTCGACGACCATCGCGCTGTGCGTGAAGGCCGCCGAGCGGTCGGGCGGCCGTACGTCGACGGGCGCCGTGGTCCGGGCGTCGACGGTGATGGTGGTGTCACGGTCCAGGTCGAGCCGCGGCTGGACGATCCAGTCGGTGCCGCCCGCACCGTCGGCGGCCGTCAGGGCGCTGCTCAGCAGGTAACGGCCCTTGGGCAGGCGCACGGTGGTCGTGCCGGAGGCGTCGTACGGCCGGACCTCCTGGTCGGCCCCCGGACCGGAGACTTGGGTGACGGTGGTTTCGTACGCCCCCGTCGGCCGGCCGTTGCGGTCGAGGTGCTCGATCGTGAGGGCGTACGTCTGCGGCGCCTCGGCGAAGGCCGTGGTGTTCCAGGCGGGCGTCGTGCTGCCGGCCACGGCGGCGATGGCCATGGTCCGCAGGACGGTCCGGCGGGGTACGGAAGAATTGGTCATGACCTGCACTGCGCTGCCCGGCCCAGCAGTTCCGGTGAGCCGCGTCACACCGGTCATGAGGGTCACGGCCCCGGTCCACGCATGTGGCGCACATCACGGGAACCGGCGCAACGGACGTGGCAGGGCAGAGTGTGGAAACACTCATGAGGAATCGCTTCCGCCGCGGGGACCGCGACGCCTTGGGAGAGCTGTACGACGAGCACGCCCAGGTGCTGTACCGCTATGCCCTTCGCGTGACCGGCGACTGGGCGGAGGCCGAGGATGTCGTCTCGGTGACCTTCCTGGAGGCATGGCGCAGCCGGGAGAGGCTGCGCCCCGACGGGGACAGCCTGCGCCCGTGGCTGCTGGGCATCGCCACCAACGTCATGCGCCGCAACGCACGTGTACGCCGACGCCGTGACATCGCCCTCGCCCGCGTCCCGGAACGCGGCTCCATTCCGGACTTCGCCGACGACCTCGTGGCCCACCTCGCGGATTCCGAGCAACTGCGTGCGGCGCACGACGCCCTGGCCCGGCTGCGGCGCCGCGACCGGGAGGTCTTCACCCTCGTGGTGTGGGAGGGCCTGGACTACGTGGCAGCGGCCGAGGCGCTCGGCGTACCGGTCGGAACCGTCCGCTCCCGCCTCTCCCGCGCCCGTACCCGACTTCGCGAACTCGCCGACGCCGAGACCCGTGCCACCCGCCCGCGCACCGGGCGACCCCGACGGCCCGAAGCCGCACCGTCATCAGCGGAGCCGGGCAAGGGCACCTGCCCCGCGGAGGGCAGCAACCCCGCCCGGGCGGAGGGCAGCGCCCACCGCGCCACCACCCACCGCGCCACCGCCCAGCACACCACCGACACCCCCGTCCCCGGCCGTATTGCCGCGGTCCGCCCGTCCAGCCAGGAGACCCACGGATGAACACCACCCCCCGGCACCCCTCGGACCACCCCTCCGAGGAGGACGAGCGTCCTGGCCTGACCGCCCTACTGCCCCCGCCGCCGGTTCCCGGCCTGGCCCCTGACCGCGAACTGTTCCTGAGGAAAGCACTCCTGGCCGACGCGGCCCCGGCCGACCCCTCCGGCAGACGCACCGCCCGAGCCGCGCGCCCGCGTCGACAGCTCGTACGGCTCGCGGTGCCGGCCGTTATCTGCACCCTGGCCGTCGGCGGCGTCACGGTGGTGAACCTGGCGGACACCCCCGGCAACGGCACCACCGCAGTTCCGGGTGGCGGCGCCACCAACTCCTCCGAGGCGACACGGCTCCTGGACCACATCGCGCTCGCCACCACCGGGGCGAAGCAGCCGACGGTCCGCGCCGACCAGTTCGTGTACATCGAGAGCAAGGTCGCCTACGCAGGGCAGAGCGCCGGAGGAGGCCCCGTGACCATGCCCCCCGTGCACACACGCCAGGTGTGGCTGTCCGCCGACGGCAGCCGCCCGGGCCTGCTCCGCGAGGCGGGCGGGCCCGACACCCCGCTCGGCACCGACGGCCCCGTGGAAACCCTGGACGGCCCCGGGGCGACACCCCGGCCGAGCACCCTCGACGCCTCGGATCCGTCGATCAGCAACCCGACCTCCGCGTACGTCGCATCACTGCCCACCGACCCCGACGTCCTGATGAAACTGATCCGGGACCAGACCCGGGGACAAGGCCAGGACCCGGACCAGCGGGCGTTCACCGCGATCGGTGACCTGCTGGCCGAGACATGGGCCCCACCGAAGGTCGGCGCCGCCCTCTACCGGGCCGCCGCGAAAATCCCCGGGGTCGCCGTGGTCCACGCGGCCGACGACGCCACGGGACGCGAGGGCATCGCCGTCGCCCGCACGGCACACGGGGAGCAGACACAGTGGATCTTCGACCCGGCCACGTACGCGTTCCTCGGCGAACGCACGGTCCTCGCCGAAGCGGGTGACGCCGGTCCGGCAGGCACCGTCGTGGGCACCTCGGCGGTTCTCACCAGGGCCGTGGTGGACCGCCCGGGCGAGATTCCCGCTGCGTGACGGAACCGCGGTGAGCAGACGGGTGTAAATGGCCGCACCGAGCTGCGCCTTCCCTTGTGCGGGAACCTCTAGAGTGCGAGTCCTGGACAGCGGCAGGTCTTCGGACGGAAGCCGGGTTTGCGTGGAGTACCTGGCTCGGCCGTGCCGGGCGGGGGATGGGAGCGGATCCTGAATGAGGGTTGAACTGCCACCGGAACCGGTGCACTTCGTCAATCGCGAGGAGGAGAAGGCACGGGCCTTCCGTGCGGTGGAGGAGTGGCAGGGGCGCTCCCGGCCGCTGGTCCTGTCGCTGAGCGGACCGGGAGGGCTCGGCAAGACCGAGCTGGCCTTCCTGATCGCACGGAAGCTGCGCGACAGCTTCTCCGATGTGTTGTCGGTCGACCTGGACGACTACCGGGTGAGTGGCGAACTGGACCCGGGCGAGGTGCTCGCACAGTTGCTGCTCTCCCTCGATGTGGAACCGGACGCGCTGGAGCGCCAGTTCAAGGCGCGCTGCCGGCAGTACTGGAACGTGACCTCCGACCGCCGCATGGTGGTCGTCGTGGACAATGCCCGGTACGCCTCGGAGATCGTTCCGTTGCTTCCGGCGTCGGGCAACAGCGTGGTGATCGTGGCGAGCCACGGACCGCTGTACGACCTGGAGGACGGTGCCGCCGTCGACCTGGTGCTACCGCCGCTGGAGGTCCCGGTGGCGACGGAACTGCTGGAGCTGATCGTCCGGGACCGTCGGCTGGCCACCGATCCGGAGGCCGCGCGGACGGTGGTGCAGATGTGCGACGGCTTGCCGGCCGCCCTGCATGTCGCGGGCCGCTGGGTCCGCTCGCGCCCCCTGCGGCCGCTGTCGCGTCTGATCCCGGAGCTACGGGCCGAGTTGGACGAGAACGGGGTGTCCTCGGGGGTGGAGGACATCTGGGACACGGCCTACCGAGGGCTGTCCTCCTCGGCCGCCCTGCTCTACCGCCTGCTGCCCCACCATCCCGGCTCGACATTCACCCACGAGTCCGCCACCGCGTTGCTGGGACTCGGCCCGGAAGCCTGTCAGGACGCACTGGAGGAGCTGGTCAACGCGGGCTTACTGGACCTGCGCATGCTGCGGCTGACGGATGACGGCCGGATGAGGCTGCCAGGTCCGCTGCACGCCCACGCCCGGCGCAGGGCCCGCGACCACGAGGCGCACGGGGAGACGGCCGAGGCACAGAAGCGGCTGCTGCGCTGGTTCGTCCGACAGGCCCAACTGGCCGACCGGTTCGCCGCCGGCAAGCGGCTCGTCGTCGCCGATCTCTTCGACCCCGTTCCCGATGCGCCGGACATGCCCCTCGAAGATCCGGAGGGGACCGAGGACCGTTCGGTCCGCACGGTACGCGCCGAGCGGGCGGCGCGCCGGCTGCACGGGGAACGGCACATGCTGTTCGCGTGCGTGCGACTGGCCCACGGGCGGGGGCTGGACGCAGAGGTCGTGGCACTGTGCGAACCTGTGTGGACGTACGCGATGGACCATCCCCACGCATCCGATGTGACCGAACTTTTCCGGCTCGGAGTGACCTCCGCACTCCGATCCGGGAACGCATCCTGGATCGTGCGCATGCGCTGCCAACTCGCCCGACCGCTCTGGGAGTCGGGCAAGCTCGCCGACGCAGGACGGGAACTCGACGGTGCGTTCGCGGCCCTCGACCTGTTGGGCGACTCCGAGCCGGAGAACAAGCTCCGTGCCTCGACGATCGAGTTCCGGGGCATGCTCGGCTCCGCGCGCGGGGACTGGAACGCGGCAGCGGCCGACTTCGCCAGGTCCCGCGAGGTGCACCTCGCGATCGGCAACACCTATGGAGCCATGCTCCAGACCTACCGCCTGGGCCAGGCGAACGCGAACCTCGGTGACCTGGAGGCGGCGGCCCGACTGCTGGCCGAAGCACACGACGCGGCCGTGGCACAGCACCGCGCGAGGATGAGCGCGCGCACCGGATTCGCGCTCGGCGGCGTTCTGCAACAGCTCGGGCGTACCGACGAGGCCCGTGTCCTGTACGAGCGGTCACTGGACGGAGCACGCCAACGGGGCTCCGGCTTCGACGAGGCCAGAGTCCTGGATGCACTGGCCGGGCTGGCCGGTACGGAAGGAGCGAGCGCGGCGGCCGAAGAGCACCGCGCAGCCGCGGAAGCCATCCGGCGACGATACGGCCTGTCCCGGGCCCTGTCCGGCGGACCGGGGCCGGACAGGAGCTAGGTGTATTGACCCGCAGCGTTGTTGATGCGGCTGATGGGCGGGTGTCCGCCCGAGGCGGTGTGGCAGCGGTGGTGGTTGTAGGTGTGGAGGAAGTCTGCCAGGGCCTCGGTCCGCTCGGTGTTCCACCGGCGGACCCACTTGTGGGCCGTGGGCCGGGATATGCCCATCTCCGCGGCAACGTGCGCGACGGGTCGGCCCGCGAGGACGCGTTCGACCAGGATCCGCCTGCCGTGAACAGTCAGACGGGCGTTACGGTGGGACACGAAGACCTCCGTGTGCGGTGTGGAGCCTAGACACCTCCACCACACCGGAGGTCTTCGCCATGATCAAGACCAATCGGTGTTGACAACGTCCGTGATCGATACGCCTAGACCGTTCGTCCGGCTTCCTCGTCCGTGGCCGGGCGGACCAGTACGCGGAAGGTCCGGTCGCCGATCACGCAGTCCAGGCCGAGCCCGTCGCCGGGCAGGCATCGGTGGGCGGACGACCAGGCGTGGACGGCGGACAGTGCGGCGGCCGGGTCGATGCGTACGATCCGGCCGTCCTCGGAGCGGGGTCGGACGAGCACGGCATACGTACCCTCGTCGCCCCGGACCTTGAGCACGCACAACCCGGAGGTCAGGATGGCTGCGGCGGAACGGCAGCCCGCGTACTCGGACAGAGCGTGCCGCGCCCACCCCGCCGCCGTCCACGCCAGTTCCCCGGTAGCGGGTGACGGCGGAAGCGGACGGCAGTACAACAGACCGGCGGAACGGACGAGTTGTTCGCTCGCCGCGCCGTATTCAACGGCCAGGTGGTGACCGGGCGGGCCGATCCCGGCGGGGCGTCGGTCGACCCGGACTCCGTCCTCGGAGATCGCGGCGTGCACGTCGAAGGCGGCAGGGGTGCGGGTGGCGGCTGTGGGAGAGGGCAGCAGCCGCGGTGGGGCGTGGTGGGCCGGCGGAGCGAGGCCGAGCAGTGCGTACACCTCGGTGCGCAGTCGGCTCAACGACTCGCCCTGGGCCGCGAACCCGGCTCGGGCTGCGGCGCCACCCGTACCCGGCCGGTACGCCCTGAGTGCATCCCGCACCGCTTCGGCCGGGCCCAACTCCGGTATCTCTCCAAGGAGTACGTCCATCGGGCTGCCGGGGATCAGCTCGACGCCGGCGCGGTGGACGTTCACGACCGGCCGGTCGCTCGCCGCGGAGAAGTACAGGGCTGTCGATCCGTGGTCGGTGATGAGCGCGTCGGCGGCGATGAGGACGGATGCCCATTCCTCGTACGGTCCGGCGAGCACCATTCCGGCATCGAGGGCGGGGGACAGTCGTTCGGTCAGCTCGTATCTGCCGAGCAGACTCCGCTCGTTGGGGTGCACGATGAGCGCCAACTGGTATTCGTCACAGGGGAGTTGGGCCGCCAACTCCGCCGGCAGTGCCGGCCGCTGACGCAGCAGGCACTCCGGTCCCCACGTCGAAGCGAGAACGATCAGTGTGCGTGACCCGGTGCCCAGCGCCGTCCGGTATCGGTCGCGGAGGGACCGCGAGGCGAGGATGCGCTCCAGCGTGGGGTCACCGATGACCTTGGCACTCGCGGCGGCCCTCGGGCTCGCGGCGGCCAGCCGGGCGACCTGGTCGGGGTGGGCGAGGGCGTACAGGGCGGTGGGCGCTTCGTCGTCGGACGACATCAGGTATTCCGGATCCAGCCCGGAGGCCGAGTCGGCGGAACCCTCACCCGGAATCGACTTGTTGAACCCTGCTCCGTGCGGGAGCAGCACGTGCTGCCCGCGAAGCAGGCTCAGTTCGCCCTTCGGGCTGGCTGTGAGGACCAGGTCGAAGGTGCGCCGACACGCTTCGTCCCAGGGGAGCGTGCGGCCGCCGACGTCATCGATGACCGAGAGCGCGTCAACTCCGAAGTCCGATCCGGGAACCAGGGTGAAGAGGCGGGTGATGCGCTCATCGCCGGTGAAGACGGGGAGAGCGTCGAGGAGGCGGTACAGAGCCACCGCCGACCGAGCAGCGAAAAGCACCGCTCGTCGCCCCGTCGCCCCGTCGCCCGTCGCCCGTCGCCCGTCGCCCGTCGCCCGTCGCCCGTCGCCCGCAAGTGTCCAGTCTAGGGAGGCGCGGCGGGGCCCATCCGGCGTTTCCGCAGATCGGGGGTGCTTCTTCGCGCCGTCGAACGACATGATCCGATCGTACCGCGCACCCTTCGCGGTGGCCGAGCGTGATCCACAACGCACATTCCGCAAGTGCCGGGCTGTGCCCGCGGGCGTTCGGGAGGATGGCGGCATGAGTGAGTTGGGAATCGCACTGATCGCTGCGGGAGCCGCCGTCGCGGGAAGCGTCGCCACCGGTTGGTACACCCGCAGCGCCGGACTCCGGCAGGCTGAAGCGGCACGTCAGGCCGGTGACCGTCAGGCCGACGCGCTGCTCGAAACGGTACGGATGACTCTTCGGGAACAGGCGGCCCTGCGTGTGCTCGACATCCGGCGCCAGACCTACGTGGCGTTCCTCGCGGCTGCGGAGTCGAGGATCCGGATCGAGCGGACGGGGCGGGGCCGGGGGGACGACGACGCCCTTCTGGAGACGGCCCTGGGCGAAGTCGTCCTGGAGGGACCGGCCGAGGTCTCCGCTGCGGCACAGGATGTCGCCGACCGACTGCGACGCCATGAGGCGCCGGACAGCATTCAGCGCGCCAAGCTCGCTTTCGTAGCCGCTGCGCAGGAGACGCTGGCCGCGCCACCCGGAGCCCGGTAGGCGCTGCCGAGCCGTCGAGCAGCGGGGCGCGACGCCTGGCGAACTCCGTTGTCAGTGGCGACGCGTAGGGTCTGCGCATGGTTGATCGGAGATCTCGTCCGTCGTTGCTGCACGACTTCGCGACCTGGGAGGCCGTGCTGCGATTGCTGCGGGACGGCGGAGAGACGGAGCAGGCGGCCTCCTCGATCCGTGTGGCGGGGCGCATCGGCCGACAGAGCTGGAGCCTGCCCCGGCAACGCCGGCTGCCCCGGCCCGATCGGGCCGCCCGGTCCCAGGACATGCAGGACGAGATGCAGGCGGTGGAGCTGGTGCGTCGCGCACTCTCGGATGCCGGTGTCGACGACGTCCCGTTCACAGCGGAGATCGCACCGACGGGTGAGACCGAGCTCCGTCTGTTCGGGTCGAGCCCCGCCGTGGAGCCCGGCCTCGGCAACCCGCACCCGGGATCGCTCATCCTGGTCGAGGACGCCGTTCCCCGGCCTTGGCTCTGCCTGCCCGACCCGGTGCCCGGCGCGGTGCCGGCCCCCTCGGCGGATCCGGCGCTGCTGGGGCGGACGCTCCATGAGCGGCTGCCGGACGCCATCGGTGCCACGGATGCGGAGATCGCCGCCGCGGAAGCCCGCCTCGGTGTCGCCCTGCCCGAGGAACTCAAGGCGCTCTACCGGGTGACACGGTCACGATGGGAGGACCGGGCCGACGACCACACGGCGGCTGAACGCGAATGCAGGGCGGTCGGCTGCGAGCTCTTCGCCCTGGACGGCCTGTACATCGCGGAGGCGTCGTCCCGCCGCACTCTCTGGAAGTTCGCGGCGATGGAAGCGGTCGTCACCCCGCCCGACGCCGCGGTGCAGGGACTGGTCGGCTCACCCGGCTGGATCGTCTTCGGGGACAACGGCGGCGGCGACCGGCTGGCGGTCGATCTGACACCCGGGCCGCGCGGACACACGGGGCAGATCATCATCCTCAGCCACGAGGAGAACATCGGCGCCTGCCTGGTCGCCGACTCGCTCACGGACCTGGTGATGCGTCGGCCCGGCAAACGAAGTGGCGGTTCGGGCGGAGACCGGCCGCCGGCCGTGGCCCATGTCAACATCCGGAGCCTGCCGAGCATCGAGGCCGCCGCGCATCCCGGTCTGGAGGTCCTGTCCATCGGAGTTTGGGAGGACGAGCCACTCAGCCTCGCGCCGGTCACCGGGCTGCCCCGCCTGCGGACCCTGGCCGCCTGCCCCGGCACGCTCGCCGATCCCATGGAGATCGCCGGGCTCACCACACTGGAGTTCCTGGAGCTGGGCCCGGAGGAATGGCGCGTCCTCCTCGACGCGGGAGCCGTCCCGCGCAGCCTGTCCGCCGCCGCGATCACGGCGGACGGAATCCGGAACCCCCTGCCCGTCGTGGCCATCGCCAACGAACTCCTGGCCCTATGGGACCGGCCCCGGATCACCCAGACCGTCCTCGAAGGCGACATCGGCCCCGCACGGCACTGAGCGGTGCCGGCCAGGGAGTTCATGCACCGGAACGACTGCGACGGCCGTCGCGGATCGCTCCGAACGTGACAGGGCCTGGATCTTCGGGCAGGTGGCGTACGGCGGCCGCCACCGCCTCCTGCGCCGTGGCGGCCTCGGCCGGCAGGCCCGTGCCTGTGAAGCCCTTGCTCACCGTGTAGCCCTGCTCGACGCGATCCGCGAGCAGGCACGGCCCGATGAGGGTCAGGTTCGGGCGGGTGGTGGTCGAGAAACGCAGCGTCCAGTGGCTGGTGAACGGGTAGAGGCGCCGCAGTACCGGCTCGGCGTATGCCGCTTCGATGAGTGCCTGGTACGCGGGCCGGTCCTGTTCTCCCGCCTCCGTGCGCATGCGCTGCCACTCGGACTCGGTCAGGCGCACGGGGTCAGGCTCGGGCACCTCGAAGCGGCCGGTCAGGCGGACGAACGGTGCTGCCTGCCGGATGTCGCCCAATGCCACCCCGTCCTGCCACGCCCGTGCGGCCCCGGCGACCTGCGCCAGATCGTCGGTATCTCCACGGATCACTGCGCTGCCTTCGAACGGCTCCTCACCCCGGACCGACCACCGGCGCTCGGCCACCCACGAACTGACGATCAGCGCCTTGCGGTACGGCAGTCCGCTCTCGGCGGCGGCATGGGACAACGGGCTGGAGTCCGGGGACGTGACGGATACGGCGAAGCCGCACTCCTCCGCCACAGCTTGCAGCGCCGCGGCAAGGCTGCCGCGTGCCGCTACATCGGGATAGAGAACGGCTGGATGAGGGTGCGTAGTCACAGCCGGTGATTGTGCCGTGGATCCCACCCCGCTCCGCGCGCGTCAGCCCTGCCGTGCGGTCACGCAACGGGCCCGCCACTCCGTGTCGGAGGCGAGGTCCAGACCGGTCCAGGCCATCGCGAGTGCTCCGTCGAGCACCGCGTCGTCCCCGGCCGGGGACGCGGTCTCCTCGGCGAACTGCCGGGTGTGCGGAATGCCACGGGCGCCCAGCACCCCGAGGCCGGGGTGGATGGCGGGCAGGGCGTGGGTGACGTTGCCCATGTCCGTGGAGCCGCCCGTGCCCTGCGGTACCGGACCGGGCTCGGGCACCTCCCGCCCGGTAGCGCGCAGATTGCGGGCGTAGGCGGCCATCAGCGCGGGGTCCTGGCGCAGATCGAGGTAGTCGGGCTGGATCTGCCGTACGTCCACGGTCGTGCCGGTGGCCAGCGCGGCGCCGCGGAAGCAGTTCAGCACCCGTTCGCGCAGATCGGTGAGTTCCTCGCCGGTGGGGGTGCGCACCTCGTATTCGAGCACGGACCGCTCGGGGATGATGTTCGTACGTTCCCCGCCGAGACGGACGATCCCGGAAACCCGGTATCCGTCCCGCAGCTGCTGGCGGAGCTGGCCCACCGCGACCTGGGCGACCACCGCCGCGTCGGCTGCGTTGAGCCCGGCCTCGGGGGCCGCGGCGGCATGTGAGGCCCGGCCGGTGAAGGTGACCTCGAAGCGGGCGACCGCGTTGCTGGAGCCGCGTGGATCCGTGATGTCGAAGGGGACGGGATGCACCATCATCGCCACCGTCACATCGTCGAAGGCGCCGCGTTCGAGCATCAGCACCTTGCCGCCTCCCTCCTCCTCGGCCGGGGTGCCGAGCAGTTTCACCCGGAAGCCGAGTTCGTCGGCGGCCGAGGCCAGGGCGATCGCCGCACCCGCACCGGCGGCGCAGATGATGTTGTGCCCGCAGGCATGGCCGATCTCGGGCAGCGCGTCGTACTCCGCGCACACCCCGATCGTCAGGTCACCACTGCCGTACTCGGCGGTGAGCGCGGTCGGCAGTTCGCACACCGCGCGATTCACGGTGAACCCGGCGTCCTCCAGCAGTACCGCGAGCCTTTCGGCGGCCCTGGTCTCGGCGAACGAGGTCTCCGGATCGTCGTGCAGTGCGTGGCTGAGCTCCAGAAGCCGGTCCTTGTACGTGTCGAGGCGGGCGGCGACGCGGTCGCGGAGCGACGAGCCGGCTGCGGGCATGGGGATCCCTCCACTGAAGCAGGCACGCGATGAGTGGGCGTGCAAAAATGGAAACGATTCGTTTCCTTAATCGACTTCCATGTCTACCCGCCTGCGCGGGAAATGGCCAGCGGTGCGGCACCATCTCGGGGAAACCATCCGTTTCCCATTGACGTGGGGCGTCGCATGCCCCGAAATGGGATGTCATGGCTAGGAGCACTCAGCGGCCGGTCGGCCGGCCCCGCAGCGAGGACGTCCGGGACCGGGTCATCGGGGCGGCCGACGAGCTGCTCGCCGAGATCGGCTATCTCGGCATGACCATGGACGAGATCGCCGTACGGGCGAAGGTGTCCAAGAAGACGCTCTACCGGTGGTGGCCGCACAAGGCGGCGGTGACCGCCGAGGTGCTCGTCGCGCGTGCCGACGTACGTGCCGTTCCCGACCTCGGAGACACCCGTGCCGAACTCCTCGTCGTCTTCGACCACATCGACGAATTCACCCGCGCCCGGGACACGTTCACAAGGTTGTGTCTGACCGAGGCGGCCGTCGATGAATCGGGCGTACTCCAGTCCTTCCTCGATGTCGTGCTGCGGCGCCGGGACCAGGTCCGGGCCGTCATGCAGCGCGGAATCGCCCGCGGTGACCTGCCCGCGGACACCGACGCCGACGCACTGCTCGACCTGTGGAACGGGTTCTTCGTCTACCGACGGTCCTTCCGGCCCGCTCCCGTGCATGAGGACACGGTCCGGCAGCTCGTCGATCTCGCCCTGGCCGGACAGGTGCCGCGCCTGCCCTCCGAGGAGCGGGCCGACGGCCGCCCGGCCGACTGACGGACATCCGGGGGGCGCCAATGCGGCCGACGCCGGGAGGTCACCGGCCGTGTCAGGTTTCCTCGTCCTCCCCGCGGCGCTCGCCCTCCGCCTGGGACGGCTGGGTGCGCATGGTGGCGGGGTGTCGCTCCTCGGCCGGATCCCTGTCCTCGTCCAGCCTCTCGCCCTCGGCCTGCGACGGGGTCGGGTACTCGATGTTCTCCTTCATGGCAGCCTCCGTGGTCGGAACGCGTGCCTACAGATCGAGCGTAGCGCGTCCGTCCGGTCGGCCGCCGGGCCGGATGTGACCGGTCGGTGCGGACGCCGAGCGGGCGCATCGAGCCGGTGGCCATTCCGGCCTACCGGTACGTGCTGCCCGGGGTCTCGTCGGTGAGGGTGAGGCCGTTGTACCGGACAGATCGAGCGAGACATGGCAGGGGCAGATGGCCCAGCCGGTGATCGCGGTGTTCACACGATTTGCCGCGGATGCCGTGCATCGTCCGTCTGATCGCCGAGCTCAACGTGCCCGAAGCAGGACCGGAGGCGGCCGGCGGCCCGACCAGGGCCCGGAGCAGGCTGCCCGCCACGATGACGGCGAAGGCCTGCCGGAGGCTCGGCCCATGAGGATCAGGGCGCCGCCGATGACCAGGTACAGATGGCTGACGTTCGCGCGGCCCGGACGGAGAACCGCCCGCGTGGGCGGCCATGGCGTTCCCGTTCGGGAACGTGGTCGATGCCGTGGGCCTAGATTCGTCCGGGCTGATCGGGCACCGGATCGAGAGCCGGGGCGTCCTCCGCGAGGTCGGGGGCCGTGGAAGTCATGCGCGCCTCCGCCCGGTGGGCGTATCCGCGCATTTGTCTATTGGTCACACACTCAATAGCATTGGTTTCATGACGCCAAGAGTCCAGCGGCGACGCATTCGGAAGTCGCCGTCCGATCGACGTGCGGAAATAGTTGACACGGCTGCCTCGGTTGCCCTGGCCGAAGGGCTGGAAGGCATTACCCTGCGCCGGATCGGCGAGCGCCTCGATGTACGCCCGGGGCTGATCGGTCACTATTTCCCCGCAGTGGACGAACTGGTTGCGGAGGCGTTCGGCAAGGTCGTCGGTGCCGAACTGGACACCCTCGTACCGCCCGGTCGGGCCGAGGTCGCCCCCGTCGAACGACTCGCACGCTTCTTCGCACTCGCGACGGGGGAAGGTCATGGCGCCCTCAGCCGGCTGTGGATCAACGCCCGGCACCTGAGCCGCTACCGGCCCGTCCTGCGTGACCGGGTCGTCCGCCAGGAGGCCCAGTGGCGCGGGCGGCTGGAGCAGCTGATCCGTGACGGTGTCGGCAGCGGCCACTTCCGCACCGCCGACCCGTACGCGAGCGCCGTCCAGATCCTCGTCGTCATGGATGGGCTCGGAGCCCATGCCAACACCGAGACCGGCATCCGCCCCCGCTCGGTGAACCGGCTGGCCGCGGCCACGGCCGCACGCGAACTCGGCCTGGCCGACGGCGCTTTGTCGACCCATCCGGCCTATCTGACCCATCCGGCCCATCCGACACCCCGGACCGCAGCTCTCCTCGCCACCCACTGACCAGCCCCCAAGGAGTCCGCCCGTGCATCCCGGCCTCGTCCTTCTCTCCGCCCGCCTCCTCGATGTCGTCACCGGCGAACTGCTCCCGCAGACCGCCCTGGCCGTCTCCGGCGGACGGATCTCCGCGCTCGACGACGACCAGCGGATCCGCGCCCTCGCCGGACCGGCGACCACGGTGATCGACCTCAAGGGCGCCGTCGTGACGCCCGGCCTCGTCGACGGCCACATCCACCCCCTCATGGGGGCCGAACTCACCCACGGCCTGGACCTGTCCGGATGCACCACCGTCGACGAGGTACGTCAGGCCCTGGCGCGGGAGGCCGGATCGCTGGCCCCCGGAGCGTGGCTGCACGGCTGGGGTCTGGACCCGAACGTCTTCGGCGACCGGCCCGTCGCATCCGCCACCATCGGACCGGTCCTCGACGGCATCCCGGCCGCCCTGCTGCTCTTCGACGCCCACTCCATGATCGCCAGCCCCCGCGCACTGGAGATCGCCGGCGTCGACGGCCCCCGCCGGTTCGAGCAGTACGCCGAGATCGTGTGCGACGATGCCGGCCGCCCCACCGGTCTGCTGCTGGAGGACGCCGCCTGCGAACTGGTCCAGCGGGCCGCACCGCCGGTCGCCCCCGCCGAGCGCCGCGCCCGCCTCGCCTCGGCGCTGCGCGAGGTGGCCGCCTCCGGACTCACCGGCGGGCACGCCATGGACGCCAACGGGGAAAGCCTGTCGCTGTATGCCGAGCTCGACGAGGCGGGTGAACTGCCGCTGCGTCTGAGGGTCGCCCCCTGGCTCCAGCCCGGGGCCGACGGCCGGGCCGTGGCCGACCTCATTGCCCAGCAGGGCACGGGCGGCCGGCTGTGGGAGGTGGCGGGCGTCAAGCTGTTCATGGACGGCACCATCGACAACGGCACCGCCTGGCTGGAGCGGCCCGACTGCCACGGCGAGTCCACGCACGCCTTCTGGCCCGACCCTGCGGCTTTCACGAGGATCATCGGCGAACTCCACCGGGCCGGTGTCCCCACCGCGACCCACGCCATCGGGGACGCCGCCGTGCGCCATGTCCTCGACGCGGTGGAGGCGGCGACGAGCGCGGAGTTCCGAGGCGTACGGCACCGGATCGAGCACATCGAGACGGTCCCCGACGACACCCTGCACCGGTTCGCGGAGCTCGGTGTCATCGCGTCGATGCAGCCGACCCACTGCTGTGACTTCACCCGTGCCGACCACACCGACAACTGGTCGCGGCGGCTCGGCGAGGAGCGCGCCGCGCACGCCTGGCGCTGCCACGACCTGTGGGAATCCGGAGCCACCGTCGTACTGGGCTCCGACTGGCCCGTCGCCCCCTACCCGCCGCTCACCGTGATGGCCGGTGCCCGCCACCGCCGCCCCAGCCGCGACCTCACCCAGCCCCCGCACAACCCCGGCCAGGCCCTCACCGCCCTCGAAGCGCTCCAGGGCATGACCCTCAACCCGGCCTACGCGGCAGGCGCGGAACACGAGTCGGGGCGACTGGCCATCGGCCACCGCGCGGACCTCACCGTGTTCGCGGAGAACCCCCTGGCCACACCCGCCACCGACCTGGCCGGCCTTCCCGTCGTGCTCACCGTGGTCGACGGCCGCACCACCCACCGCGACGCCGGCCTGTGACGGAATGAGGGGCGGGGCCTTGCGAGGATGTGGCCTTGCGAGGATGCCCCGCCCCTCGCCCCCGCCTCTTCCCTCGTCCCCCGGCCGTCCTTCGCCGCGCCGCTCACTCCCCGCCGGGCCCGCCGAAGACCTGCTGCCCGCCGACGTACGTGGCCTCGACACGCAGCGAAGCCAGTTCGGCCGGGTCCAGGAAGTGGGGATCGCGGTCGAGCACGATCAGGTGCGCGCGATGTCCGGCCCGCAGCACACCGGCGTCGTCGAGCTTGTTGACGTACGCGGAGCCCGGTGTGTACGCGCGGCGCGGTCGTCAGGCCGAGCCGCTGATGCGGGAGAAACGGCGGCCGGTGAGTGGTGCGGGTGACGGCGGCGTGGCAGGGGAGCGACGACAGACTCAACGGTGATGACGACACGGCTGACTCGCGTGTGGCCAGGCATGGCGTACGCACGACCGACGGCACAATGGGGCTGACCGGAGCGAAGGAGTGCGCAGTGGAGTCACGTACGGGGAAGCGGGCTGCCGCGGAGAAGGGGAAGCGGGCCGACTCCGGCCGCCCGCGGCCGTCGCTCACCCCTCGGCTCATCGTTGAGGCGTGCCTCGCGCTGATGGACGCCGAAGGCGCCGACGCACTGACGTTCCGCCGGATCGGCGCCCAACTGGGCGCCGACCCGGCGGCGCTCAACCGGCACTTCCGCAACAAGGACGATCTGCTGCTGTCGGTGGCGGACCACCTGCTGGAGGAGGGCATCGAAGGGTTCGAGCCCTCCGGTGACTGGCGGCAGACCCTGCGCAGGCTCTTCATCCGCATGCGCAAGGTCTATCTCTCGCACCCGCGCGCCGCCGTGCTCGTCACGGTACGCATCACACGGCGACCGGCCGAGATGCGGGTGGTCGAGATGATCCTCACGGCGCTGTCCGACGCGGGATTCCCGCCCGAACAGGCGGTGCGCCACTGCCGTGCGCTGGTGGACTTCCTGCTGGCCCGGTCGTGCATGGACGCCACCCACTGCACGCTCGACGCCCAGACCCGCCGCGGCGACGAGTCCGCCTGGTCCGGCGAGTACGCCGCCGTACCCGCCGCGACCCATCCCCATATCGCCGCGGCGGCCCCCTACTTGGCCTCGGTCGACGACGACGCCAACTTCCATCTCGCACTGGACCTGATGCTGGACGCCATCGCCGCCCGCGCCCCTGGAAGGGACTGAAGGGTCCGGCACGCCCCGCGAGTGGTCCTAGCCGGCGCGTCGCAGGCCGATCCGGTCGATGGCACAGGTCCCGGGGGTTCCGGTGCTGTCCGTGTGCTGCCCGACGTGGGTCAGCCGGAGCGTGTTGGTGCCCGCCCGCACGGACACCTGGCCGAACTCCGGCTCGGCGTAGGTCATCACCGGGCTGTAGAGGTCGAGCGGTGTTCCCACCGTCGTGCCGTTCACCGACAGCCGGTAGATGCCTCGGGAATCGTGCCGCTTCACCCGCAGGCGCAGGGTGCGCAGCCCGGCTTCCGGAGACTGGAACGTGCAGGTCAGCGCGTTACCGGTCGCGGCCGGAGTGAACAGCACGCCGTGGCCCGCGCCGCATTGGGGATCGGCGAAGACCTCGGCGCGCCCGCCCGAGACGGAGAGCGCCAGCTCTTCCGCCTCCGCCACCCAGTCCAGCGGACGCGGCGTCCAACTGCCGCGCGAATCGCAGAGCACCACACGGGTACGGTCGGTGGCGGCCTCCGTGTCGGTGAAGGCGACCATGCGGCCATCGGGCGAGAAGGCCGGATGGGGGTGGCCGGGATGGGCGGAGCCCCAGCCCACCAGGCCGAGCGTGCGCGGCGGGTGTACGCCGGTCAGGTCCACCAGGGCCACCGCGCCCACCTGTCCGCGTGCCGAGCCGTTGCGGCCGTTGGTGTCGGTGACCGCCCAGCGGCCGTCCGCGGTGAGGTCGCAGTGGTTGTACGCACCGTTCGCGCCGGACGGCCCCGGCGCCACCAGCCGGTCCGGCCGGTCGTCCGGGTCGACCATCCACAGCCCCGACGAATTGCCGCCGATGCCCACGACGAGAGACCCGGTTTCGGCGCGGGACTTCCACACGCCGTGGGTGCCGACCGGGACACCCGCGGCGGCCTGGTCCCAGATCATCTTGCCGTGCGGCGCGTGGACCGGGTGCAGGGCCCAGGAGTGGATGTTGCCGCCGAGCGCGTAGCCGATCCATTCCGGATCGTGGGCGCTGTACTGGAAGTGGGTGGCGAACGCGTCGCCGGAGTAGACCTCCCGCACCCGGCCGCCCGCGAGTTCGATCTCCACCGCCGTGGTGGGACCGGCGGTGATCGGCGCCGGGTAGTGGCTGCACAGCACCCGGTCGCCCGCCGGATGCAGATTGACGACGACACTGAGCTCGCGGCCCGGCGGCGGTGAGTAGAGCTTCACGGGCGAGGGGGCTGCCAGGTCGATCAGCCAGACCGCGTTCTCGGCGCAGGTGACGAGGCGTCCGGAGTGGATGTTCCACCAGACGAACGGATTCCGGTCGCCCGCAGGGGTGGCGAACCGTGCCAGGAACCGCTCCTCACCGGTCCGCAGATTCACCTTCCACAGGCTCGTGGCCCCGGTCTCCCGCTGCCCGAGCACGATGCGATCGGCGTCGACGAAGCCGTTGTGGGTGGGGTAGGTGAAGTAGCGCCGCTGGTCGAACGTACTGAGGTGGCGCAGCTCGAACGGTTCCTGGGTGGTGGCGGCGACGGCCGTGCCCACACATCCCGTCCCGGCGGTGAATCCTGCGGCCAGCACTGCCAGCCCGGCCATGCGGCCGAACCCTCTGCGGGTGATCTCACTCATGGCGTCCTCACTCATGCGTGTTCACTGTGGGTGGCGCTCAGCTTCGAACCCGCCGATGGAGGAAGTCAAGGTACTAATACGAATTAGTAGTGGCGCGAGGGGTGGCGTCCGGGGCGGGTGTGCTCTGCCGGCGGGGGCGCGGGAGCACGGCCCGAGCGAGTCGTCGAAGGCATCGCCGCCGAGCGGGACCGTGCCTCCGGCCATCCGTCAGGGCTCGATCTGCAGCACCTCGGACACGGGGCGACGAGGTGTGCACGGTCCCTCGGGGCCGTACCCGAGACGCACGATCATCTGCGGGTGACCCGTGCCGAGAGCCGGGTCGCGCAGCAGGTGCCGGAGCTCCGGCCATTCCAGGGGCTGCGTCGCGAACGAGGCGACGAGCCCGTGCTGTACGGCGGTGAGCAGGACGCGCTCCAGGGCCTGACCGGCGCGCAGCCAGTTCACCGGGCGGTCGCGCACGGTACGGAGCAGGGCGAGCTGCGGCCGGTCCTCGAACAGGGCCTGTGCTCGGCCCGGAATGACATCCGTCCCGGCGAAGTCCCGGTTGATCGCTCTGCCCGATGCGTCGGTGGGGCCGAAGGCGTAGTCCGGGACGCCGTCGACCGGCGCCTCCACCCCGGTGTCCCGGGTCCAGTAGCGCTGCTCCGCCTCCCTCGCCGGATCGCGCAGGTCGAAACCCTCGGCGTCCCGGATCAGTACGAGCAACCGTTCCAGGTGCTCCGGTGGCAGAAACGCGAAGTCGGCTTCCTCGACGCGGGCCGCGTCGACGAGGCGCGCACGGACGTCGTCGGGGACCACCCGGTCGTCGAACGGGAAGCGGCTGGTGTGACGGTCCCGGATCGCGGGGTGCAGAGCGGCGAGGGCCGCATCCGCCGGCTGAGCGGGTCCGCCGCGGCGCTCCGACAGACGGACGGTCGCCACGACGGCCGGATCGGTGGGAACCGGAAGCAGTGTGGTCACCGTATCCAGGCCCCGGTACGACGCCGATACCCGAAGATTCAGCAGCGCCGCACCGCACCCCACGTGCAGGCCGCGCGTGGACGGGTCCGCCTCCGGCATCTCACGGTCGAACTCCGCCCGGAGCGTGAGCGTCCGGCCGGCCCGCCCGTACCGGAACCACCAGGGCTGGGCGTTGTGCATGGACGGGGCGGCAGTGGCATCGGCAACGAGTTCCTTCAGCATCGTGTCGTCGAGCGGCTGTGCAGGCATCCGTCACCTCCCGCGGCGCAGTGCACTGTGTCCTTCCACCGTCCCACGTCCGGCGGGCTCCCGGAGCGAGAGGCCCGATCACGCAGCGCGATGTCCGAACAGCGCCGGACCCGGTGCTCCGTGCGAGCCAGCATCGACCACAGGGGCCTCCGGCCGCCCGTTCGGCACGGCACCGGACTCCGCACAGCGATGAACCAGGGACAAGAACCAGGAATCAGGAACCAGGCCCATGACGGACACGACACACCCGGCCGGATCCGTGCGCGACCAGGTCGACGCCACCGACTGGGCCGCACTCACCGACGAGATCGCCGCATACGGCAGAGCACCGACCGGGCGACTGCTCACCCCCGCCCAGTGCCGGGAGATCGCCGCCCTGTACGACGAGACCGAGCGCTTCCGCTCCACCGTCGACATGGCCCGCCACCGGTTCGGCTCCGGTCAGTACCGCTACTTCACCCACGTTCTGCCCGCAGTGGCAGGGGAGCTGCGGGAGGCGTTCCACCCGCACCTGCTGCCCATCGCCCGCGACTGGTCCGCGAAGCTGGGCACAAACGTGCCATGGCCCGACGGGCTGGCCGAATGGATCGGAATACGCGGCGGGGCAGTCCAAGTCCGCCCAGATCCTTTTGAGTTACGGTGCCGGAGACTGGAACGCCCTGCACCGCGACGTATTCGGTGACATGCTCTTCCCGCTCCAGGTCGTCATCGGACTCGACGTGCCCGGCGCCGACTACACCGGTGGTGAGTTCCTCATGACCGAACAGCGGCCCCGGGCGCAGTCCCGCGGATCGGCCACCGCCCTTCTCCAGGGCCACGGACTGGTCTTCACCACCCGTGACCGGCCGGTGGCCTCCAAGCGCGGCTGGTCACGGGCGCCCATGCGCCACGGAGTCAGCACCGTCCGCTCCGGCCGGCGCCGCACCCTCGGCCTCGTCTTCCACGACGCGCAGTGAACCGCCTCCCGTGACACGGGCCCCCGCCGGCCGGCTACGGGCCCCCGGGCCGGAGGCCGGGGTGCCCCGGCGGGTCGGTGCGGGCGGCGGCCAGCGCTGCGTCCGGAACCGGGGCCAGGGGGCTTGCGGCGTACGCGTCGGGGACCGTACAGGCCCGCAGATAGGCGGTGACCAGGGCCATGGCACGCGCTCGCCGGCCCCGGGAGGTGTGGTCAGGCACCATGCGCATCAGAGCGAGCCCTTCGCGTGCCGGGCCGCGGCCTCGGCCAGTCCCGTGATCAGGGGGTGGGGTCTGGTGCCGTCGCCGTGCAGTTCGGGCTGGAAGAGGGTGGCGAGGAAGAAGGGGTGTCCGGGCAGTTCGGCGATCCGGACCTCGCCCGCGTCATCGATGCCCGTGAAGCACAGTCCGTGCGACCGCAGCAGTTCGAGATGGCGCGGATTGGGGCCGTAGTTGCAGTAGTAGCGCTCCACCGTACGTTCGGCGCCCAGGAGTTGGGCGGCCCACGAGCCGTCGGCGAGCTCGATCGCACCCTCGTGGCCGACCAGTGAGCAGGCGAGCGGGATGAGGACCGCGTCCTCGGCGGCGGTCAGCGGCGCGTTCTCGGTGTGACCCGCGCCCGCCAGGCCGCACACATTGCGGGCGTATTCCAGCAGGGCGTGCTGGAAACCCCCGCAGGTGCCCAGGAACGGGATGCTGTTCTCGCGGGCGGTACGGATGGCCGCGAGCGCCCCCGCCTCGCTGCGGTACGGGCTGCCGGGCAGCATCCAGACCGCGTCGAACCCCTCGATGCCCTCCTCGGCCTCCTGCGTGGGGATCCAGTAGGCATCGAGGTCCAGGCCGTCGCGATCGCGGAGGGAGTCCAGCAGAAGGGGGACGCGGGTGTGGGAGCGGACGGCCGGATCCCGGTCGCCGACCAGGGCGATACGTGCGGTGTGGGTCATGAGCCCATCGAAGCCCAGCTTCCGCATCACGTCCAACGATGATCGGTGCATCCAGTATCAGCAATACTGATACTCATGGATCCGCATCTGCTGCGTACCTTCGTCGCCGTCGTCGAGCACCATTCCTTCTCCGCCGCCGCCCAGGCACTGGGCTACACCCAGTCCGCCGTGTCGCAGCACATCGCCGCCCTGGAGAACGACCTCGGCACCCGGCTGGTGAACCGCCGCCCCGTCGGACCGACAGCGGCGGGCGAGAGACTCATGGAGCACGCCTCCCCGCTGCTGCTCCGCCTCAACGCCGCCCGAGCCGATGTGGCCAGGGTCGGACGGACGCACACCGCCGCGCTGACCCTCGCCTGCAGTCCCGCCGCCCTCACACCCCGCGTCGCCGGGGACCTGGCCCGCCTGCGCACCGACACGCCGGGGCTCGCAGTGGACGTCCAGATGCTCGGACGGGCGGCAGTGGCGCAGGCGGTGCTCACCGGAGCCGCGGACCTGGGTCTGATCGACGGCGCGGCGGCCCCCAGCGACCCACTGCCGACGCCCGACACAGGACCCGTGACCGGGCTGGCCGTGGCCGAGCAGCCCCTGGCCGTCCTCCTCCCCGCCGGCCACCCACTGGAACACCGGCGGACCCTGCGCCTCTTCGACCTGGCCGACGCCCACTGGATCGACGCCCCCGACACCGCCGTTCCGCTCGCCCAGCTGCGCGCCGCCGCCAACACCGACGGATTCCGCCCGCACCTCACGTACCGCGGAACCGATGTGCACGGCCTCGGGACGCTCGTGGCCGCAGGACACGGGCTGGCGGCCCTGCCCCTCTCCCTCGCCCCCGCCCTGCCGGGCACCGCCGGTATCCGGCTGTCCGCCCCTCGCCTGGTCCACCGCACCGAAGTGCTCCATCCCCGGGCCCCGTCGGCCGTCGCTCAGGCACTCGTCGCCGCACTCACCGGCTGACGCGGGGGCGGCGAGGAAGAGACGGTCACCCGGTGCGGTCGATGAGGTACGGGAACAGCGCCAGGATCTCGCCGAGCGCGGCCGGAGCGAGCGGAACGGTCCCCAGGCTGCGCCGTGCGATGTCCAGCTGCCGGTGGGCCTCGGCCAGGGTGGCGGTGCGTCCGCCGGCCTCCTCGACGAGCTCGGCCGCCCGCCGGGCCCCGGAGTCGTCGAGCGGGTCTCCGGTGCCGAGCAGCAGGGCGAGCCGGTGGGCGGCGGGATGGTCCGTGGCCAGCGCCGAGAGGACGGGGTACGTCTTCTTCAGCCGGCGCAGATCGCTGTGCACGGGCTTGCCCGTGACCTCGGGATCGCCCCATGCCCCCAGGAGATCGTCCACCGCCTGGAACGCCACCCCGAGATGCCGGCCCGCCCGGGAGAGGGCCTCGACGGTGGCGGCCGGGGCACCCGCGAGCACGGCGCCCAGGCCGGCCGCACAGCCCAGCAGCGCACCCGTCTTGTTCTCGGCCATCCACCGGTACTCGTGCGGCTGCACCGCTTCGGGGCCGCTCCACGGCCTGGACTCGAAGAGCAGGTCGTCGGCCTGGCCGCGCACCAGATCGGTCAGCGTCCCGGCGAGCTGCCGGACCGCCGCCGCACTGTGCCTTCCGGGCGCTTCGGCCAGGGTCTGCACGGCCAGCGCGAAGAGCGCGTCGCCCGCGAGGATCGCCGGGCCGGTTCCGTACGCCTTCCACACGGTGGCGCGCTGCCGGCGGGTCTCGTCGCCGTCCATGATGTCGTCGTGGAGGAGCGAGAAGACATGGATCAGCTCCACGGCGACGGCACCGACCACCGCTTCCTGCGCCGGTGCGCCTGCGGCCTCGGCGCTGAGCAGTGTGAGTGCCTGGCGGATACCCTTGCCCTGTGAGCCCGGGGCGGGGCTGCCGTCCGCCGTGGCCCACCCGAGGGAGAAGGCCGCCATCTCCGCATGCCATGGATGCAGCCGCCGCACGGCCTGCGCGAGAGCCGGGCGCACCTGGTCGCGGCAGCGGGCGAGCGCCTCCGGCGGCGCGGCCTGACGGGTTGCGGGCGGTGGTGTCATCGTCGTCAGCTCTTCTCGTCCGTGCCGCCGTCGACCGGCGCCACACCGAGTTCGGCGTACGCCTTGTCCACCATGTCCCGGGCGTTGAGCAGGCCGATCCGGCTGAGAGTGCGGCGCAGTTCGTGCAGGTCCGCCGCGGTGTCATCGCGGTCTCGGCCGAGCCGGGCCAGCGATTTGACGAGTCCCAGCCGGGCCAGGGCCTCGCCCCGGGGCTCGGTCATGGCACGGAACTCCGCGAGCGCCTCCTCGTACATCCCGCGCGCCTCCTCGTACCGCCCGGCGCGGAAGAGGACATTGGCGCGCATCTTGTGGTTGTAGGCGAGGGCGCTGGACAACTTCATTTCACGGCAGGTGAGTTCGGCCTCCGCGAGCAGTTCCAGGGCGCGCTCCGGATCGTCCCGCAGGGAGATGATGTCGGCCATGCCGCGCAGGGCCCACGCCCGGCCGCGCCGGTCGTCCGCATTGCCGGCCAGCTCGGCCGCCTCCTCGAACATGGCCAGAGCGGTGTCGAGCGAGCCCGTGTTCCGGTGGATCTGCGCGATGCCCTCCAGTGCCCACACGGTGTGCCGTGCCTCGCCGCGCGCACGTGCCTCGGCGAGCAGCTGCTCGTGCAGCGCGGCGACGGTGCGGTAGTCGCCCTGGATGCGGCCGGTCTCCGCGAGGCCGGCGAGGGAGTAGCCGCGCGCGACTATGTCCCCGCCGCGCTTGCCCATGTCGGCGGCGAGCCCCAACAGGCGGAAGGCGAGCCTGAGTTCACCGCGCTGCCTGGCCAGAGTCCCGCCGCTCCACAGGGCCCAGGCCATCGCCCCGAGGTCGCCGGCCGAGCGGGCGGACCGGTAACTGGCCTTCCAGGCCCGATCGGCCTCCGTCACATTGCCGAGACGGCGGTGCGCCTCGGCGACGGCGAGCCCGCACCGGGCAACCTCCTGCTGTGAACCGGAGAGTTCGGCCTCCCTCAAGTGGCGTTCTCCTTCTGCCAGTACGTCTGCGAGAGAGGAGTTCACCGACATCTTGGTGAGGGCGCCTTGGTACTCGGGCGCCAGTGCCTTGTTGTGCATGGGAGCCTTTCGTGCACGGACCGGACCGGAACAGGGCATGGCTATGCGCTCGATGTATACATGCGGTGCATAGTTGCCTGCTCGGCGAACCCGGGAGCTCGTGGGGGATCGGTCGGGGCTTTCGGATGTGGCTGCTGCCGGCGGCTGTCGCTTGTGGCGAACCACCTTGCTGCGGATCGGGCTTGTTGTGGATCGGGCTTGTTATGGATCAAGACGACGGTCGTGCGTCCGAGGTTGCTCCGCGATCAACGGAAGTCGACATCGCCGCTACGGCGGGGCTGCTGTCCCATGTCCGGTACGTGGCCGTCGGGCCGGAACTGCCCGACGTCTCCGAACCCACCCGTAATGCCGGTGAGTGTTAGCGGTTACTGTCACCACCACATGCCCTGGCCATAGTAAAAGACAGAAATATTTGAGAGCCCCTTGCGTCCCATGGCAATCGCTTACATGCTGACGCGCAGCCCCCACGACCCTCCGATTCCGTTGATCCCCAAGGGAGTTCCCGGATGCGTCCTGCCCGATCACCGTTCACCACCCCGGCCCCCGGCACATTGGAAGGCTCTGTCTCGCGTGCCATGAGCCGCCGGACCGTCCTCGGCTCCCTCGCCGGGGCCGGCGCGGCAACCCTGCTGGGCGCGGGTCCGGCCACCGCCCGGCAGGGCGGGCACGGCTCGGGGGACACGCTCCTGGTCAAGGCGTTTCCGGACGCCGAGAGCGAGCGCATGCGACTGGCCCGCGCCCTCCGGTCCAGCGACTTCATCCCCACCGGCCGGTACGCCCCGGCGGGCCGGCCCATTTCGGTGACGGTCCGTCCGGCGGGCGGCCGCGTACCGGTGCTGCACATCGGCACCTTCGACTACTACAACGAGGACGCCGCGCTCCAGGAGCCGCGCGCCTTCCCGCTGCGCCCGGGCCGCAACACGGTCGGCGACGCCCATGGCGGCCCGATCTACCTGAGCTTCGCCGGACAGGGCGAGCGTGCCGCCGTCACCTTCGGCCCCGGCATCCCGCGCATGGCGGTCTTCGAGCTCGGCCGCACCGATGAAGCAGTCTTCCAGCGGCAACTCGACGAGAAGAACGACGTCCCCTGGGTCGAGTTGATCACCGATCAGGCGATCCTCACCCTCACCCGCGAAGGCGCGCTGCTCTACCGGGGCGAGGACCACGCGAAGCTGATGGAACTGTTCGACACCGTCATCGACAGCCATGCGCGCGTCAGCGGCCTGGACGGCAGAGGGCGGCTCAACCGCCCCAAGGCGGGCCGCTACCACTTCAACGAGGTCAGTGTCGTGCCCAGCGGGGTGGGGGCCTACGCCTGGCACGGGTACAACGGCTTCCCGCGCGCCTACATGGACCGGCTGTGCACGGTTGCGGGCCTCACCACGCGGGGCTGGGGGCTGTACCACGAGCTCGGCCACCTCCACCAGCAAGGCGCCTATCAGGCCGACCAGTTGACCGAAGTCACCGTCAACATCTACTCACTGGCCGCACAACGTACCCTCGGCCAGACCTCCAACCTGCTGACGGTCGACCCGAAGACCGGGCTGAACCACTTCCAGACCGCGCTGCCGAAGCTCGGCACCAGCGGAATCAGCTACGAGAAGACCTTCGGCGCGTACGAAAAGCTCGTCCCGCTCCGGCAGTTGGAGCTGGCCTTCGGCGAGGGCTTCTGGCCGGAGCTGCACCGGCTCGTACGCAGTGAGCACCAGCACGACGCCCCGGTCGACGACTACACGCACGACCCCGTCATCAACGCCCGCCAGTACCTGGCCCTGGCGAGCTGTGCCGGCCGCACCGCCGGATACGACCTCACCGACTTCTTCGTCCGGAAGTGGGCCCTGCCGATCGACTCCGCGGGCGTCGCCGCGCTCGCGGCACTGGGCCTGCCGAAGCCGCCCGTCGACCCCAGCACACTCACCGACTGATCGGGCCCGGCCCCGCGGCCCGGAGGGGTCGCGGGGCCGGGCCGCAAAAGAAAGGAAATGACATGCGCATGACATCATTGACTCGCTCGGGTACGCCCGCCCGCGGGCATCTGCGTCGCCTCATGAGGCCGGGCACGGTTCTCGCCGCCACCACACTGCTCGCGGTCGGTGCGGCGGGACAGTCCTGGGCCTCCACGCCGATCCTCCGCTGGACCACGAACGCACCCACACCCGTGTCGACGCTGACGCTGCCGATGGCCGTGGACTCCGCGCCGGACGCGTCCGGCGTCTACTTCGCGTACTACACGACCCTGGAGAGCGGCACCCGCCCCTACGCCGGCTTCCAGCCGAAGCCCGTGGACGCGAACGGGAACCGTGTGCTCCAGGCGATCTTCAGCTCCTTCACGCCGATGCCACGACGACCGACGACCACTGCACCTACGGAGCCGACGGCGGTGCCGGAGTGAGCTGTGCCGTCCGGTTCCGCTACACACCGGGGACGATGTATTCCCTGGTGCTCAAACGGGCCGCTGTGACCGGGGCGACGCAGCTGATGACGGGGGACGTCATCGAGACGGTGACAGGGGCACCGGTGGCGCACATCGGCAGTTTCGGGCTGCCATCGGCCTCGGGCCGGTTCAAGATGGCCGATCAGGGATTCATCGAGCCCTACCTCTCCACGGGCTGCGGCCAGCGGATCACCGTGACGTACGGCAAACCGGTCGGTACCGAGGCGGGCGTCGCTCATACGGGCGGCCTTCCCACCGTCACCGACCCGTCGTCCGGAAGCTGCCTGAGCACCGCCTCGCAGACCACGAGCCGGGGCCAGCAGGTCACGGTCACGGGCAACGCGGCTCCGGCGGCGCCCGCGCCCGCAACGGCCTGAATCCTTGAACCCAGAACCATGGCCGGGCCCGGCCCCCCTCTTCCCGTGAAGCGCTACCGGCGCCCACTGGCTAAGCTCGACGAGGGGCCAAGAACGGGACGGAGGCTCCCATGACGACCCTCGAACCACGCGATGTCCCCCCTCGCCTCGCCACCGGTGCGTTCATCCTGAACTCCGGTCTGGGAATGCTGAAAGCCGACGCGGAGACGGCCCAGGGTGTGCATGGCATGGCCTGTGCCGCCTATCCGTTCCTGAAGAAGATCGACCCGGAGCGGTTCACCCGGCTGCTCGCCTGGTCGGAGATCGCGGTCGGCGGAACGCTGCTCGCCCCCTTCGTACCGACCGGGCTGGCCGGGCTGGCGCTCACGGGGTTCTCCGGGGGGCTGGTCGGTCTGTACCTCCGGGTTCCCGGGATGCGGGAGCCAGGGAGTCTTCGCCCCACCCAGAACGGCATCCCGCTCGCCAAGGACTTCTGGATGCTGGGCATCGGTCTCGGTTTCCTGGGCGCCAATGCCCGATGGTCACGCACGGCCGGGTCCAGATGCCCATGGCACCGGTCCCGAGGCTGACCCGACGGCATCGGACGGTACTGACGGCGACCGGCTCCGTGGCGGGGCCAGCACATCAAGGAGTGATCATGAGTGAGTCGGACGAGCTGCGCAATCGCGTGCAGCAGATGCGAGCCAAGGCGAAGGACCTGAACAACGAGGCCGAGCGCGCCACCGACCCCGAGGAGCGCCGGCGGCTGAAGGAGAAGGCCCGCAGGATCGAATCGGAGAGCGAACAGGTCAGCGGCATGGCGAGTGGGGACATCTACCCCATGAAATGAGGCCGGGAAGGTCCGGCACCGTCCCCCGGGCTCCCGCGCACCGCGCGGGAGCCCGGGGGAATGCCGCCGCGCCCCGGACGTTGAACAACTGTGTGAGCTCAGTGATCGCATCCACCCGGTTCTCCGTTCTCGACCGCTCCCGCATCCGTGCGGGACACGACGGCCCGCAGGCGCTGCGCGACTCGGTGCGCCTCGCCCAGCAGGCCGAGGCGCTCGGCTACCACCGGTTCTGGGTGTCCGAGCACCACAGCGTGCCGGGCGTCGCCGGCTCCGCGCCCGCCGTGCTGGCCGCAGCCGTCGCCGCGGCCACCTCCACCATCAGGGTCGGCACCGGCGGCGTCATGCTGCCCAACCACCAACCGCTTCTGGTGGCCGAGCAGTTCGGTGTGCTGGAGTCCCTTTTCCCCGGCCGGATCGACATGGGCCTCGGCCGCTCGGTGGGCTTCACCGACGGCATCCGCAAGGCGCTGGGACGGGACAAGTCCGCTGCCGAGGACTTCGCCGGACAGCTCACCGAACTGCTCGGCTGGCTGGACGGCACACAGCGCTCCCACCCGCAGGTCCATGCCCTGCCCGCCGAAGGGCTGCGCATCCCGCCGTTCCTCCTGGCCACCGGCGAGGGCGCGGGCATCGCGGCTGCTGCCGGGCTGCCGCTGGTGGTGGGCGACCTCCGGGGCCGGGACAAGCTGCTGCGCGCCGTCGAGCGCTACCGCAGCGAATTCCGCCCCTCCACCTGGGCGGCGGAGCCGTACGTCGTCGTGGCGGGAACGATCGCGGTGGCCGGAAGCCGGGAGGAGGCCCGTCGGATCCTGATCCCGGAAGCGTGGTCCATGGCCCACTCCCGGACCCATGGCGTCTTCCCGCCGCTCGCCCCCACCGAGCAGATCGAGGCGCGGACCATGACGGAGAAGGAGCGCGGTTTCTACGAGAGAGGGTTGCGCGGCCACCTGTACGGCACGGACGACGGGGTGGCCGCGGAGCTCGAATCGGTCATCGAGGAGACCGGCGCCGACGAGGTGCTCGTCACGACCAGTACGTACGACCGTGTCGCCCTGCTCGACTCGTTGCGCCGCCTGGCCCGCATCGCGCGGTTGACCCCGCACCGGGCAGGGCCCGCCGCAATCCGGTGACGGCCCGCGCCCGGGGCTCCGTACGGCGGGGCGACCCGCCTACCCTGGGCCGGACGGACAGCACCGATGGGGGAGTTGGCATGCGAACGGTGTACTGCGGGGAACTGCCCGTCTCTTACGGGCAGTTCTACGTGGAGAGCAGGACCGACGAGGCATACGCCGAGCTGTCGAAGACCTTCGCCGGGCAGGCCGGCGGGCTCTGCGGAGCCGCCGTGCCCGGATACCTGTTTCTGGTCACGGGCCTGCACACCGGGGAGGTGGGGCTGACCATCGAGGTGCACGACAGCGCCCCCGAACTCGACGACGGCTGGGAGGACGTGGTGGAGGCCGCGTTCCGGCCCGCTTCCGCGTCCACGGTCGTCCTGCCGTGGGGCGACGGCCCGCTCGTATCACTGGATCTGCCCGTGACCGACCACCGGGTCCGGTACTGCGGACGCGACATGGACCGGGCCCGCGAGGAGGAGCTCGCCATTCTCTCCGGCGAGGCGACGGCCGATCAGTACCTCTTGCAGTTCTGGCCGGCGCCGCCCCGCCCCGACGAGGTCGTCAAGCAGACGGCGGGCATTGCGGAGTACTGGCACCAGCACGCACGCGCCCTGCCACCACCTCCGTGACCACCGGAGCGCCGCCCACCGTACGTACGAGGAAGCGAGCCTGAGCGGCGCCGACCGGATTTCACCCCGCCTTGGGCCGTGGCCGGGCGGCCAACAGGGCGGTGGCGATGGCGAGCTGCGATGGCTCCAGGGCGGACTTGCCGTCCTCGATGTCCCACAGTGTGTTCTGCAGGACACGGCCCAGCGTCCAGCCGATCGCCCGCTGGCGGTCCAGGCCGAGCACCTCGGTCAGCCGGTCGAAGCGGCGGAGCACCGCGCGGGGCACATCGCCGGTCGCCACGACCTCGTCCCAGCGGTTGTGCATCGCCGGCATCAGATCGAAACCGGGGTCGCCGGCCAGGGGTTCCGGATCGATGGCCAGCCACGGTTCCCGCTCCCCGGCGAGGACGTTGTCGTAATGCAGGTCCCAGTGCAGCAGGCGGTCGCCGGGTTCACCGATGAGTTCGGCCACCGCGGACGCGCAAGTACGTACCAGTCGCCGTTCGGCCGGGTCGCGCAGGCGCGGCACGCTGCGCGGTACCTCGTCGAGCATGGCCGCCGCGATGTCGTCCAGTCGCCGAAAGCCGGGCGGCGCGGGCACCGCGACCAGGCGTGCCAGCAGCTCGGCGAGGATCTGTACGGCCACCGTCTCGTCGGCCACCGCCGACAGCGGCCGTGCGGCGTCCAGCCGTTCCAGCAGCATGGTGCCGGTCTCCGGGTCGTGGTCGAGCAGATGCACCACACCGTCACCGTTCCACACCCGCAGACCCGGTACGGCGTCGATGTTCTCCTCGGTGACCTCCTGGAGCTTCAGCACGGCGGGCGTGCCGTCCGCACGGGTCACCGGCAGCACCAGCGAGGCCATGCCGTGCGCCGAGGGGCCGTCCACCCGCAGGCTCCAGCGGTCCAGGAAGTCCGTGGCCAGCCCGGGCAGCGCGGCGATCCAGGCGCGGGCGGACGCACCGCCGTTGCCACCGTAGGACGCGGCGAACGCGTCGGGGACGTCGATGGGGTGGGAGTTGCTCATATGTCTCTCCTTCGTCGGATCAGGATTCGATCGGGTACGAGGGAGATCACGGTGGTGCCCGGCTTCCGGGCAGGCGTCAAAGCATGCTGCCACCTTATGCGCACACCGAGGTGGAGCGGGAGGCCCCCGTCGGTGACCGGGGCGGGTGTGGTGCGCGGCGCGTGTCGGTGGCGGGGGAGCGGTGCGGCAGCGGCGATGGTGAGGGCATGAAAAGTGCTGACCTTTTGACCGACGCGTTCAGCCGCGTCCGGGAGACGGTGCACTCGGCGGTCGAGGGCCTTTCACGTGCCGACCTCCATGCCCGTCTCGACGACGGAGCGAACTCCATCGGCTGGCTCGTCTGGCATCTGACCCGTATTCAGGACGACCATGTCTCGGACGCGGCCGGTGTTGAGCAGGTCTGGTTCTCCGAGGACTGGGCCTCCCGCTTCGATCTGCCCTTCCCGGAGGAGGACACCGGCTACGGACACAGCAGTACGGATGTCGCGGCCGTGCGGGTGGGCTCGGCGGACCTGCTGCTCGGCTACCACGACGCGGTCCACGAGCGGACTCTCGGCTTCGTGCGCGGGCTCGACAACAAGGCGCTCGACCGCATCGTCGACGAGGCGTGGTCGCCGCCGGTCACCCTCGGGATCCGGCTGATCAGCGTCATCTCGGACGATCTGCAGCACGCGGGCCAGGCCGCCTACGTCCGGGGAGCGCTGGAACGCCGGTAGACCGGGCCGTCGCGCAGCGGCCGGGCCGGGCCCGGCCCTCATGCTGCCGCGGGCTCGCCGAGCACGGGCCGAGGGCGGCCGGGCCATGGAAGGCGAGGCTCCCGCCCTGGTTCGCGGGGTGGTGCGAGGAGCCGGCGGGCTCGGGCATCGCCGACACGCTCGACCGCTCCGACCTGCACGACGGCCGGACTGCGGCGGGCACTGAGCCCGGCCTGGCGACTCGGGGCGATCGGACGGGCCTGCTCCCGGGGACGGCTCTTCCCCGGGAGCATCCGGCGCGGTGAGCGGCACCGGCGACGTGATGGGCGCGCCGGCTGCCGGAACTCTCCGCCGAACCACCGTTGTGGAAGGCGGAGCGGACGGGCGGCGTGCCGGGCCCGACGACCAAGAACTACGCTGCTCCGATGCACCGTACGACGCCTCCTCGACCGGTCGACATCACCCAGGAGTTCCCGGAGCTCCTGCCGTTGGCCCGCACGGCGATACGGCTGCACCCGCGCCCGGGGGAGCCGGTCGCCGGGGACAGTTCCGTCGGCGGACCGCTGTTGTGGCCGCGCGACGAACCGTGGCCCACCTGCCCGGAGCACGCGGGCCCCTGGCACCTCGGGTTCGTACCCGACGAGGTGCGGGACAGCCGCCGGGTCCTGACCGCGGGCTGGGCGCGGGCGGTGGGAAACCGCCTGATCCTCACCCCGCCGGAGCGGGAAGTGGTGGACCGGGTCGGCCACAGCGGCCGGCGTATCCCGCAGAACGGGCCGGTTCCCCTCCTGGCCGTCGCTCAGCTGTACGCGCGTGACCTCCCGGCCGCCGAGGGCGAAGGGCTGTGGCCGGGCCCGCAGGGGGCCGATCTGCTCCAGGTGCTGTGGTGTCCCTTCGAGCACGGCGACGACTGCATTCCGCAGGTGCGCCTCGTGTGGCGCAAGGCCGCGGAAGTCGGTCCGGCGCTGTCCACGCCCCCCGAACCGTCGGTGATCGAGGACGAGAGCTATCTGCCCGGTCCCTGCGTACTGCACCCCGAAACGGTCACCGAGTACCCCGCACCGCTCGAACTGGACGAAGAACTCGCCGAACGCGTCGGGACCTGGGAGGAACCGCGCGATCACCTGTACCACTACGCCCTGTCCGTGGCACCCGGATGGAAGATCGGTGGCTGGGGCAACTGGAGCTTCTGCGATCCGTGGCCCATGGAGTGCCCGGACTGCGGCGGACCCGTCCGGCCGCTGCTGACCATCGACAGCGCCGAATGGGACAACGAGCAGAGCTGGCGGCCCGTCGAGGACGAAGCCGTCTGCGCGGCACCGGGCGTGGTCCACCCACAGCCCCAGGAGCCCACCCGGATCACCATCGGCCGCGGCTACACCATGCAGGTCTACATCTGCGAGCGGTCATTCGGGCACACCCCGCTCCAGGTGATGCAGTAGCCCGCTGCCACCGGGGATCCGGACGCGGGCGCGCATCCGGATCCCCGGTGGCAGCGGCGGGACGCCCTGAGCGTCGATGCCCAGGCCCTTCGCGATGGCAGGGGGCACCGGACAGATCCGCTCGGGCGGGAGCAGCCGCTGCGCCTGTGCGCTGCGGCCGCCCTGTCGGAGCGCCGCGATCTTCCGGACCTCGGGCGTGACATCGGTGATGTCGACGACCCACTCCTCGGCGAACGCGCGGACCAGACCGCGCCCGACCCCGACCTGGATGCTGTAGTGGTTGAGCGCGGCTCCCCGCAGCGAGCGTTCGGGATCCCACTGGACGTGCACCGGAGCCTGGGCGACGGCCGACGGGTCGGCCGTCGTCAGCACCGCCCGCGAGAGCGCCTCCTCCCATCCCGCCCGGGTGATCCGAACCGCGAGAATCCGCTCCTGGCCCGGCTTCTGCGCCCAGTTGCTGCGGTGCATCAGCCAGAGGAACGACGGCTTGATCCAGGTCATCCGGTTGAACGAGAACGGCGCGACGAACCGCTGCGCCCGCAGGGCCGGACCGGCGACCGCCGGTGAGTACGCCTGATGGACGACGATCGTCCGGGCGTCGTAGTCGGCCCTGATCCGGTGCTGGGGGGCATGCGGCACAGGGTGCCAGGTACCGGCCCCCACCACGATCGATTATCCGCGCCCTGTCCGGGACTCCGACGGAACCTCTCCGTCCTTGTGTCCGGGCGTACGTCTTCGGTGCGGCGCACCGTCGGGGCGCCGGTTTTTTGTGCGGCGCCACCACTCGGAGGCGGTCCGGCGCTGCCTACTGTTCCCTCACTCGGCGGCGGAGTGCCGCTCCCTCGGAGGTGACCATGGCCAGCACCGCAGGCACGGAGACCAGCAGCAGAACGGCCCGCAGGACCCGGACGGCGGCCGCGGTGGTCACGGTGCTCGGCCTCGTCGGCACCGCGGCCGCGTGCGGCGGCGATGAGTCCGCCGGTGGCGGTGACGGGTCGACGGTGGTGGTCGCCGTCGCCGGTGACCCCGGCAGCCTCAGCCCCACCACGGCACTGGTCAGCACCGCACTGGCGATGAACTCCTTCGCGTACGACACGCTCGTGCACATCGACGCCGACGGCTCGCTGGTGCCGGGAGTGGCGGAGAAGTGGTCCGCCACGACCACCTCGGCGAAGTTCACCATCCGCTCCGGTGTCACCTGCGAGGACGGATCGCCGCTCACCGCCGAGGACGTGGCCGCCGAGTACAACCACATCGCCGATCCGAAGAACCAGTCGCCGATGCTCGGTCTCTCGGTCCCCGTCACCGCCGTGGCGAAGGCCGACAAGGCGACCCGGACGGTCACCGTCACCACCGCGAAGCCCGCGCCGTTCATCGTGCAGATGTCCCGGCTGCTGCCGCTGCTCTGCAAGAACAGCCTGGCGAAGCCGACCGCGCTGGCCAGGGCCACCAACGCGAGCGGCCCCTACCGGCTGACCGAAGCGGTTCCGGGTGACCGCTACACGTACGTCAAGCGGGAGAAGTACAGCTGGGGGCCCCGCGGATCCACCGGTGCGGGGATGCCCGGCAAGGTGGTGGTCAAGGTGGTCGCCAACGAATCGACAGCGGCCAACCTTCTGATGGCCGGTCAGATCAATGTCGCCCTCATCAACGGTGCCGACCAGGACCGGCTGGACGGGGCCAAGGTGAAGTACCGCAGCTCCACGGCGCTGTTCGGACAGTTCCTGTTCAACCAGGCGGCCGGCCGGCCGACCGCCGATCTCGCGGTGCGCAAGGCCCTGGTCTCCGTACTCGACCTGAAGCAGCTGGGAAGCGTCGCCACCGGCGGGAAGGGCAAGCCGGCCACCGGCATCGGCGAGATCGCCCCCACCCCCTGTACCGGCGACACGGTGACGGGCAACCTCCCCGCCCACGACACCGCGCAGGCCGCCGCCGCACTCAACGCGGCAGGCTGGAAGAAGAGCGGCGGCACCTGGACCAAGGACGGCAAGCCGCTCGCCGTCGGGCTCAACTACGCGACCAACCAGGGGCCTCAGGTCGGCTCGGCGGTCGAACTGGCCGTCCAGCAGTGGACGTCCTTCGGTGTGAAGGCGACGGCGAAGCCCACCGGCTCCGGCAGCATCATCAGCACCCTCGGCGGCGGAGACTGGGACATCGCCTGGGCACCCATCGGAGTCACCCTCCCCGACCAGCTCACCCAGTTCTACGACGGCCCGCCCCCGCCGAAGGGCAACAACTTCGGCTCCGTCGTCAACCCCGACTACCACCGGCTCACCGCGCAGGCCGCTGCCAAGCCCGGCGCCTCGGGCTGTCCCCTGTGGGACGCGGCCGACGCCGCCCTGGTCAAGCACGTCGACATCGCGCCGATCGTCAGCAAGGCGAACCGGTACTACGGAAAGGGCGTCACCTTCGAGGTGGACGGCAGCGGCATCGTCCCGAGCACCCTGCGCCGGAGCGCCGGCTGATGGCGACGATCACCATGAACTCGCTGGGGGCGAGGGCCCGCAACCCCTGGGTCGGATTCGTCCTGCGCCGCGCCTGCCGGCTGCTGGTGTCGCTCGCGGCACTGGTCACGGCCGCGTTCGCGATGATCCATCTGATCCCGGGCGATCCGGTCCGGGCGGCTCTCGGCACCACCGCCGATCCGGTCCTGGTCGCGGCCCGCAGGGAGTCGCTGGGCCTGGACCAGTCGCTGTTGAAACAGTACGGCGACTTCGTCGGCAATCTCCTCCGGGGCAGGCTCGGGGAGTCGATCGGCGCCCAGATGCCGGTGTCCGAGATCATCTCCGGCCGGCTCCCGGCCACTCTGCAGATCGCCGTCCCGGCGTTCGTACTGATCCTGCTGATCGCGGTACCCGTCGGCATGACCGCAGCGGTGCTGACCAAGGACGGCCGCAGGCGGCGCGGTGAACTCGCCTTCACCGGCGTCACCGGATTCCTGGGCGCGGTGCCCGAATTCCTGCTGGCAGTGGGCCTGATCGCGGCGTTCGCGGTGGCCTGGCCGCTCTTCCCGGTCGCCTCCCGGGGCGGCATGGACTCCTACGTACTGCCGGTGCTGGCCCTGACCGTCGTACCGGCGGCGTCGCTCTCGCGCATCGTCCGGGTGGAGACGCTGCGGGTGCTCGGTGAGGACTACATGCGGACCGCGCGGGCGAAACGGCTCCCGGCCCGGCTGCGCTACCTGCGGCACGCACTGCCCAATCTGCTGACCTCCTCGCTCACCCTGGGCGGCCTGCTCTTCAGCTCGCTGCTCGCCGGCACCGTGCTGGTCGAGAACGTCTTCGCCTGGCCCGGCCTCGGCACCACGATCGTCCAGGCGATCACCGAGAAGGACTATCCGCTGGTCCAGGGTGTGGTGCTGGTCTACGGGGCGGCCGCACTGCTGATCACCTTCGTCGTCGACGTGGCCGTGGCCGTCGCCGACCCCCAGTCCACCGTCCGCGGGAGTTGACGATGCCTCATCACGACCATGACAGCTCGCTACGGCACCGGCTCGGGCGCACCCTCCGAACGCCGATCGGCGTCACCGCGCTCACCGCCTGCCTGCTGGTCGCACTGGTCGCCGTCCTCGGCCCCGTGCTGCTCGGCGACCGGGCCGCGCAGGTCGACACCGACGCGATCAACCAGGGCAGCAGCGCCGCCCATCTGCTGGGCACGGACCAGCTCGGCCGGGACATCGCCGCCCGCGTCGTGGTGGCGACCCGGCCGACCCTGCGGCTCACCCTGCTGGCCGCGGTGATCGGAGTCGGCGGCGGGCTGCTGCTGGGTGTCGCCCCGGCGGTCGTGGGCCGGCGCCTCGGACGGCTGATCACCGCGACCGTGGGCGTACTGGTGGCCTTTCCGGGGCTGCTGTTCCTGCTCTTCCTCGCCACGATCTTCGGGGTGGGCAGCACCGGCGCGGTGTTCGCCGTGGGGCTGGCCATGGTTCCGCCCATGGCGCGGCTGGTGCAGAACCTGACGGCGTCGATCGCGGGTTCCGACTACGTCGCGGCCGCCCGCATCCTCGGTGTGGGCCGGTTCAGGATGGTGGTACGCCATCTGCTGCCCAACATCGCCGAACCGTCGGTGCTGTTCGCCACCCAGGCGACAGGGGGCATCCTGGTCGCCTTCTCCGGCCTCTCCTTCCTCGGCCTCGGCGTACAGCCGCCGCAGTACGACTGGGGGCGGCTGCTCAATGAACAGCTGAACCGCATCTTCGTGAATCCGGCGGCCGCCCTGGCGCCCGGCGCGGCCGTCGTCCTGACGGGGCTGATGTTCGGGCTGGTCGGTGAGGTGCTCGCACAGGCCGGTGGCCGAAGGGCGCCACAGGCACCGGAGACGACACCGCAGGAGCAGCCGGGGACACCGGACGAACCGGCCGCCGAGCACGACGGTGGGGCCCTGGTCCGGGCGCGCGACCTGCGGGTGACGTTCCCCGGCGGGCGGCAGGCGGTACGCGGGATCTCGCTGGACATCGGCGCGGGCGAGGCCGTCGGGCTGGTCGGCGAATCGGGATCGGGCAAGAGCCTGAGCGCACTGGCACTCGCGGACCTGGTGCCGCACCCGGGCCGGGTCTCGGCCCGAACCCTCGGCTTCGACGGGCACGACCTGCGGGCGGACCCACGGCTCGGCACCGAACTCGCCATGGTCTTCCAGGACCCGATGGCCTCGCTGAACCCCGCCCTGCGAGTGGGCCGGCAACTCGCCGAGGTGGCCGAGGTGCACCTCGGAGCGAGCCGCGCAGAGGCCACGGCACGCGCCGTCGACCGGCTCGGCGCCGTCCGCATCGCCACGCCCGAACGCCGCGCCCGGCAGCGGCCGCACGAATACTCCGGCGGGATGCGGCAGCGCGCCGTCATCGCGATGGGACTGATGGGGAAACCGAAACTGATCATCGCCGACGAGCCCACCACGGCGCTCGACGTGGCGGTCCAGCGGCAGGTGCTCGACCTGCTCGCCGAAGTGCGCGCGGAGTCCGGCGCCGCGCTGCTGCTGATCTCCCACGACCTCGCCGTCGTCGCCCAGGTCTGCGAACGGGTCCTGGTGATGTACGCGGGCCTGGTCGTCGAGAACCTCCCGGTCACCGAACTCCTCGGCGGCGCCGCCCACCCGTACACCCGGGCACTGGTCGGGGCGGTCCCGACCATGACCACGAACCCCGGTACGGAGCTGGCCACCATCCCCGGCCGGCCGCCGGAGCCGGGGGAGACCGGCGCGGGGTGCCCGTTCGCAGCGCGCTGCGAACGCGCCCGGGAACGCTGCCACGAAGACACCCCCGAACTGACGGAGCTAGGGCCGGGACGGCAGGTCGCCTGCTGGTACCCGGTCGGGACGGCAGCGGCCGGCCGGCCCGTCACGGCCACGGCACACACGGCGGAGGCCACGTCATGAGCTCACTCGAACTGCGCGGGATCACGGTCCGCTACGGCCGCTTCACCGCCGTGGACAACGTCGACCTGCTGGTTCCGGAAGGCACGGTCACCGGTCTGGTGGGCGGGTCCGGGTCCGGGAAATCGACCCTCGGCAAGGCCGTCGTCGGCCTGGCGCCGAGGCAGTGCGGGCAGGTACTGGTCGACGGGAGCGAGGTCCCCCGCCGTCGCGGGCGCAGCCCCGTACAGCTGGTGTTCCAGAACCCGTACGCCTCGCTCGACCCCCGCATGACCGTCGGCGCCTCCGTGGCCGAGGCACTTTCCGGCGGAAACGGAAACGGAAACGGAAGCGGAAACGGAAGCGGAAACGGAAACGGAAACGGAAGCGGAAGCGGAACAAGAACAGGAACCGGACATGGGAACGGACACGGACCCGGCACGGCGACCGGACGAAGGGCCCCGGCCCGTGAACGCCGTGCCGCACGCGACGCCGAGGTGGCGCGCTACCTGGAGCTCGTCGGCATCGACCCCGCACGGGCCGCCCTCACCCCGGACGCGCTCTCCGGCGGGCAGCGCCAACGAGTCGCCCTGGCCAGGGCCCTGGCCGCCCGGCCCGCCGTGCTGATCGCGGACGAGATCACCTCGGCCCTCGACGTGTCGGTCCAGGGCGCGGTCCTCAACCTGCTCCGCCGGCTCCAGCGCGAACTGGGCTTCGCGATGCTCTTCATCTCCCACAACCTCGCGGTCGTCCGCTACCTCTGCGACCAGGTCGCCGTCCTGGACGGCGGACACCTGGTCGAATGCGGCCCCACCGGCCGGGTGCTGGACCGCCCGGAGCACCCGACGACCCGCAATCTCATCTCCTGCGTGCCCGACCTTGCCCTCGCCGAGGAGGCGTCATGACCCGACCGCTCAAGATCGAAGACCTGTACCGTTTCGAGATCCCCGGCGACCCCGCACTGTCCCCCGACGGCGAACGCCTCGCCTACACGCTGACCACGCAGGACGCCGGGAACGACCGGGTGATCCGCTCCATCTGGGAGGTACGCGGCGGAGGCGGCCCGGCCCGGCGCCTCACCCACGGACCGGCGGACACCGCGCCGCGCTGGTCCCCGGACGGGGCGCGACTGGCCTTCCTGCGCTCCGGCCAGCTCCATCTGCTGTCCACCGACGGGGGAGAGGCCGTACCGCTCACCACCCCCGACCGGTGTCCGGCCGGGGCGGGCGTCCCGGTCTGGAGCCCGGACGGGACGCGCATCGCCTACGCCGCCCCCGAGACCCGGCGCGCGGACAGCGCACCCGTCGTCATCGACGCCCTCGGCTGGAAGGCGGACGGGGCGGGCCTGATCGGCTCGGTCCGCACGCAACTGTTCGTGGTGGACGTGGAATCGGGCGAGATCGTACAGCTCACCCGGGACGACCGGCATGTCGGCTCCCCGAGCTGGTCGCCCGACGGCACCCGGCTCGCCTACCCCGCGCAGACCGGCCCGGACGCGGCGGTGTTCGGCCCCTCGGCCGCCCATGTCGTGGCGGTCCGTGCGGACGCGCCGGAGCCCCGCCGGATCGGACCCGCAGACGGTCTCGCCGGCCCGGTGAGCTGGTACCCCGACGGATCCGCGCTGCTTGTCGTCGGCCGCACCACGTTCGGCGTCGGCCACTCGGAGCTGCTGCGCCAGCCGCTGGACGGCTCCGCGCCGGTCTCGGTCAGCGCGGCCCTGGACCGCAACGTCCTGCCCGGTGGGCCCGGCTACCCGGGCGCGCTGCCGCAGTTCCACGGCGACGACATCGTGTTCTGCGCCCGCGACCGGGGCGCCACCCGCCTGTACCGGGTGGACGCGGCGGGGATCAGCGCCTCCCCGCTGCCCGCCGGCACCGGGGTCAGCGGCTGCTCGGTCGCGGCGAAGGCCGGACGGGCGGCGGTCGTGGTCTCCGACGCGGCGCGCTTCGCCGAGGTCGTGCTGCTCGACCTCGACGACTGGACGTCCGGGCAGCAGCCCGTGCGGCTCACCGACCACATGGCCCGGTCACTGCCGGAGATCGCCCTCCACCCGGTCACCGAACGCGAGTTCAGTATCTCGGACGGCACGGTCGTGCACACCACGATCACCCGTGCCGCGGACACACCCCCGGGCGGCCCGCTGCTGGTGGACGTGCACGGCGGCCCGCACAACGCCTGGGCCCCGCACTCGGACCCGGCCCACCTCTACCACCAGGAACTGGCCTCACAGGGCTGGACGATCCTCACGCCGAACGTCCGCGCCAGCGACGGCTACGGCGAGGCGTTCTACACGGGCGCGGTGGGCGCCTGGGGCGAGACGGACGAACAGGACGTCCTGCAACCGGTCGCCGCCCTCGTCGCCGAAGGGCTCGTCGACCCGGACCGGATCGCGCTCACCGGCTACAGCTACGGCGGCTACCTGACCTGCTGGCTCTCCGCCCGCACCGACCTGTTCGCCGCCGTCGTCCCGGGTGGCGTCCTGGTCGACCTGAAGAGCATGGCCGGCACCTCCGAAGAAGGACACCTGATCGCCGAGCACGAGATCGGCGACCCGGCCCGGCTGACGGAACTCTCGCCGATCAGCCACGCCGACGCCGTACGCGCACCCACCCTGATCCTGCACGGCGGCGCGGACGACACCTGCCCCGTCGGCCAGGCCGAACAGTGGTTCCACGCCCTGCGCACCAGGGACGTACCGGCCAGGCTGGTCGTCTACCCCGGCAGCTCGCACCTCTTCCTCCTCGACGGCCGGCCCTCGCACCGGGAGGACTACTCCCGCAGGCTGATCGAATGGGTCACCACGCACACCAACCGCTGAACGAAACGGAATCGGAGCACGACATGACCGACACCACCGAGCTGTCAGCCCGCTGGACCACCCGCCTCACCGAACTCGCCGCCCGTCACTCCGTGCCCGGTGCCTCGCTCGGCATCCTGCACCGCGGTGAACTGGTCGCCGAGACCGCCATCGGCCTGGCCAACACGGAGGCCGGGATCGGGGCGACCACCGACACCCTCTTCCAGATCGGCTCGATCTCCAAGGTCTGGACCACCACGGTGGCCATGGCCCTGGTCGACGAGGGCGTGCTCGAACTGGACGCGCCCATCGCCTCCGTACTCCCCGAACTGCGGCTTGCAACCGACGAGTTGACCGAGGGGCTGACGCTCCGGCACCTCCTGACCCACACCAGCGGTATCGACGGCGACCTCTTCACCGACACCGGCCGGGGCGACGACTGCCTGGAGAAGTACGTAGCGCTGCTGGGCGACACCACCCCCAACCACCCGCTCGGCGCCACCATGTCGTACTGCAACGCGGGCTTCACCCTGCTCGGCCGGGTACTGGAGGTCGTCACCGGCGTCCAGTGGGACGAGCTGATGCGCGAGCGCCTGTACCGGCCGCTCGGACTGACGCACACCGCGACCCTGCCGGAAGAGGTGCTGCGTTTCCGTGCCGCCATCGGGCACCTGGGCAGCCCTCCGGTGCAGGCCCCGATGTGGGGACTGATGCGCTCCGCCGGACCGGCCGGGCTGATCTGCTCCACACCGCGCGAGGTACTGGAGTTCGCCCGGCTGCACCTCGACAACGGCGTCACCTCCGACGGCACCAAGATCCTCTCGGCCGAGGGTGTCGCCGCCATGCAGACCCCGCAGGTCGAGCTCCCCGACCCGCACATCCTGGGCAACGCCTGGGGGCTCGGCTGGTTCCTCGACACGTGGGACGGACACCGGGTGTACGGACACGACGGCGGCACCATCGGACAGAACGCCTACCTGCGGGTGCTGCCCGAGGCCGAGCTGGCGATCTGCCTGCTCACCAACGGCGGCGACACCTCCGGCCTCTACCGGGACCTGTACGCCGAGATCGTCCGGGAACTGGCCGGGGTGACGATGCGCACCACCATCGAGCCCGCGACCGAGCCGGTGGCCGTGGATCCCGCCGACTACGTCGGCGTGTACCAGCGGCTCTCCAGCCGCGTGGAGATCGTGGAGCGGGACGGCGGCCTGGTGATGCTGGACCGCATCACCGGACCGCTGGCCGAACTGGCCCCCGAAACGGAGAAGGAGTACGAGCTGCACCCCGTCGAGCCGGGGCTGTTCGTCGTGCAGCGGCCGGGGTTCGAGCTCTGGGTTCCGGTCGTGTTCTACACACTCGCCGACGGCACCCCGTACATCCACCACGGTGGCCGGGCCACACCCAAGGTGGGCTGACGTGACCACGATCGCCACTGCACTCCGGGCGGCGCTGCCGACCCTGCTGGCCGACATCGAGGAGCTGGTCCGCACCGAGTCGCCCAGCGACGACCTGGCCGCGGTCACCGACTGCGCCCGCGTCGTCGCAGGCCTCGGCACCCGGCTGACCGGTGCGGAGCCCGAGTGGATCGAAGGCTCGGGGCGGCCCGCCCTGCGCTGGCGCTTCGGTTCCGGCAACCGGGTGCTGCTGCTCGGCCACTTCGACACGGTGTGGCCGGTGGGCTCCCTGGCCCGCCACCCCTTCGAGGTGGCCGGCGGGCGGCTCACCGGACCCGGCAGCTTCGACATGAAGGCCGGTGTGGTGCAGCTGTTCCACGCCCTGTCGGTCCTCGACGACCTGGACGGCGTCTCGGTCCTGCTCACCGGGGACGAGGAGATCGGTGCCCCGACCTCGCGCACCCTGATCGAGGACGAGGCCCGCCGGACCGGCGCCGCGCTCGTCCTGGAGGCGAGCGAGGGCGGCGCGCTGAAGACCGCGCGCAAGGGAATGTCCGGCTACGAGCTGACCATCGCCGGACGCGCCGCGCACGCCGGACTGGAACCCCACCGGGGCATCAACACCACCACCGAACTGGCCCACCAGGTCCTCGCGTTGTCCGCCCTCGCCGATCCGGCGGCCGGCACCACGGTCACCCCGACCGTGGCCTCCTCCGGCACCACCCGCAACACGGTGCCCGACACGGCCCGGCTGCTGGTCGACGTGCGCGTGGCGACGGCCGCCGAACAGGACCGGGTGGACCGCGCCGTGCACAACCTCCCCCCGATGGCCGACGGCGCCTCGCTCACCTTCTCCGGTGGCCCGAACCGGCCGCCGCTGCCGGCCGTCGCTTCGGCCGAGCTGTTCGAACTCGCCCGCGGTCACTACGCGGAGCTGGGCTTCGGCCCGCTGCGCGGCGTGGCGGTCGGCGGCGCCTCCGACGGCAACCTCACCGCCGGCGTGGGCACCCCGACGCTCGACGGCCTCGGGGCCGTGGGCGGCGGGGCACACGCGGACGACGAGCATGTGGTCGTCGCCGAACTGCCCCGCCGAGCGGCACTCGTCGCCGCCCTGGTGGCCTCACTGCTGAGCGCCTCGCCGGCCGTCCCCGGCCGGGTGGAACCATGAACGGTACGCCGGCCTCCGCCGCGACGGCCGCCGCGGAGCTGGCCGCCCGGCGAGCGGGCGTCACCCTCCGAGAGCTGCACGGACTGGACGAGATGCACGAGGCCTGCCGGGTGCTGGACCGCATCTGGCGGCCCGATCCCGGAAACCCGCTGATCACCCCGGAGTTGCTGCGGGTCTTCGCGCACTCCGGCAGCTATGTCGTCGGTGTCGACCGGGGCGGCCGGATGGTCGGCTTCTGCCTGGGCTTCCTCGCCAGCGCCGGACTGCACTCGCACATCGCCGGGGTGGACGACAGCGTCCGGGGCCGCAACGTCGGCTTCGCGGTCAAGCAGCATCAGCGGGCCTGGTCACTGGCCCGCGACATCACCACCGTCACCTGGACCTTCGACCCGCTCATCAGCCGCAACGCCTACTTCAACCTCGCCAAACTGGGCGCGGAACCGAGCGAGTACCTGGCCGACTTCTACGGCGCCATGCAGGACGAGGTCAACGCCGGGACCGAGACCGACCGGCTGCTCGTCCGCTGGGAACTGACCGGCGAGCACGCCGCCGGATCCGCCGCGGGCACCCCCCGCACCATCACCGCCGACGTCACGGGCCCCCGCACGGTGGTGGCACTGGACGCCAAACCCGACGGCCGCCCGGCCGTGGGGCGCCGGGACGGCGACACCGTCCTGGTCCGGATCCCCGCCGAGGCGGAGGAACTGCGCCGGACCGACCCGCCCCTGGCCCGCGCATGGCGGTACGCGCTGCGCGAGGTACTCGGCGGCCTGATGGCCGAGGGGCACACCGTCACCGGATTCACCCGGGACGGCTGGTACGTGATCGACAGACGTCAGGAGAGTCAGGCATGAAGCTCACAGGTGTGGAACTGCGCCGGATCGAGATGCCGCTGGTCGCACCGTTCCGGACCTCGTTCGCCACGATGAACACCCGGGAGGTCCTGCTGGTCAGGGTCGAGACCGAGGACCACGAGGGCTACGGCGAATGCGTCACCATGGCCGATCCCCTGTACTCCTCGGAGTACACCGCCGCCGCGGCGGACGTGCTGCGCAGCTATCTCGTACCCACGCTCGCCGCCCTGCCGTCGCTCGACCCGTGGGCGGTCGCCCCGGCACTGGCCGCGTTCAAGGGCCACCGGATGGCCAAGGCCGCACTGGAGACGGCGGTCCTCGACGCCTGGCTGCGTGCCCACGGCCTGTCGATGGGCCAGTGGCTGGGGGCCACGGCCGAACGGGTGCCGGCCGGGGTGTCCGTGGGCATCATGGACTCGATCCCCGCACTCCTCGATACCGTCGACGGCTATCTCTGCGAGGGCTATCTCCGGATCAAGCTGAAGATCGAACCCGGCTGGGACGTGGCGCCCGTGCGCGCGGTCCGCGAACGCTTCGGCGACGACGTACAGCTCCAGGTGGACGCCAACACCGCGTACACCCTCGCCGACGCCGCACAACTGGCCCGGCTCGACCCGTACGGGCTGCTGCTCATCGAACAGCCCCTGGACGAGGAGGACGTCCGGGGCCACGCGGAACTCGCCCGCCGGGTACGCACCCCGATCTGCCTGGACGAATCCATCGTCTCCGCCCGCTCGGCGGCCGACGCCATCGCGATGGGCGCCTGCTCGGTCGTCAACATCAAGCCGGGACGGGTCGGCGGCTATCTGGAGGCCCGGCGGATCCACGACGTGTGCGCCGCGAACGGCGTCCCCGTCTGGTGCGGCGGGATGCTGGAGACCGGCCTCGGCCGCGCCGCCAACGTTGCCCTCGCCGCACTCCCCGGCTTCACCCTGCCCGGCGACACCTCCGCCTCCGACCGGTACTACCGCACCGACATCACCGAGCCGTTCACCCTGCGCGACGGCCATCTCGACGTGCCCACCGGACCCGGCATCGGAATCTCCCCGAACCCCGGGCAGCTGGCCGAGGTGACCGGATCGACGGAATGGATCGGCCGGTGACCCGCGGCGTCCCGGACCCGCCCACCGCGCCCCACCTGCGCGAACCCCAGGCAGGCCGGCAGTGCGGAGCGGCGGCCGTCCCCGTCGCGGACGATCTCCGATCAATTACCTTGTGATGATGACGGAGCAGCCTCGGGCCGTGCTCGGCCGGATCCTCAACGATCTCGGATCGACATTGATCGAAGTGCTGGCCGGGGAGGCGGACCCGGCCCGCACCGTCACCGGGGTGCTGATCCAGGACCCCCTGGACGAACCGGCGCGGCTGCCCGGCGCGGTGGTGCTCGGCGTCGGTGTGTACGGCGCCGGGCCGGTCGCCGCCCTGGTCGACCGGGCGGCCGGGCTGGGCGCGGCGGCCGTGATGGTCCGGTCCCCGGTCCCGGTGTACGGATCGGTGTCCGAGGCGGCCGCCCGCACCGGGGTGACCGTGCTCGGCCTGACCCCCGGAGCGTCCTGGGCCCAGGTGGCGGCGCTGCTGCGGTCGCTGCTCGCCGTCGACGAACTGGGCACGGTGGGCGGCCCCGACGAGTCCGACGGCGCCGAACCCCTCGCCGGTGACCTGTTCGCCCTGGCCAACGCGACGGCCGGACTGTTGGACGGCCCGGTCACCGTGGAGGACCGCGGCGGCCGGGTGCTGGCCTTCTCCAGCAGGCAGGACGAGGGCGACGAGGACCGGATCGCGACCGTCCTCGACCGTCAGGTGCCCGCCGAGAAACTGCGCGCCCTGGAGGAACGCGGCGCCTTCCAGGCCCTCTACCGGAAGGAGGAACCCGTCTACGTCGACGGCATCTCGGACAAGCCCCGGGTCGCGATCGCCGTCCGCGCAGGCGGCGAGATCCTCGGCTCGATCTGGGTCGTGGTCGACGCACCGCTGAGCGCGGACCGCACCCAGGCACTCCAGGAGGCGGCGAAGGTGGCCGCCCTGCATCTGCTGCGCCGGCGCACCGGCGAGGACGCCGAACGGCGGCTGCGCGCGGATCTGCTCGCCACCGTCCTGGAGGGCGGTACGCACGCCCCGCAGGCCGCCGTCCGGCTCGGCCTGTCCGCACAGCCCGCCTGTGTGCTGGCGCTCGCGGTGACCGGCGAGCAGTACGCGCCCGACCGGGTGGCCACGGGCCTCCGCGTCGCCGAGGCGCTCACCCTGCACCTGGCCGCGATCCACCCCCGCACCGCCGCCGCCGCGATCGGCGGGGTCACCTACGCGGTCCTGCCCACCGGTTCGGACGAACAGGGGCTGCGGGTGGCCGAGGCGTTCCTCGGCCGGATCGGGGACCGGGTGCCCGCCGTCATCGGCGTCGGCCGGCTCGCCGCCCGCCCGGTGGAGCTGCGCCGCTCGCGCGCCGACGCGGACCGCGCGCTGCGGGTCCTGGGCTCCGGTCGCACCCAGCGCAGGGCCGCACGGCTGTCGGACGTCTACGCCGCCTCGCTGCTGGAGGAGCTGACGGACCGGATGGCCGCCGAGGACGATCTGCCGGACGGCCCGGTCATACGGCTGCGCGCCTACGACGCCGAGCACAACACGGCCCTCACCGACACCCTGGACGCCTGGCTGAGCACCTTCGGCGATGTGCCCGCCGCCGCTGCCGCCGTACACATCCACCCCAACACCTTCCGCTACCGGCTCAAGCGGCTGGCCGTGGTCGCGGGCATCGATCTCGGCGACCCGGAGGCGAGGTTCGAAGCGATGCTGCAACTGCGGCTGAGACCACCGCACTCCTGACTCGGGTCACTCCCTCGCCGTGGCACTCGGACCGATCCGGGCGCCGGACGGACGGAATGGTGCGAGAGTTTCCCGGAGCAGTGGGACACACCGACGCCCGTGTGTCCGGAAGCCGACGATGGGACAGATGACATGCCTCTGCAGGGAGAGTACGAGCCGAGCCCCACACAGTGGGTCCGCGACCAGGTCGAGCTGTTCGAGAGCTCCGGCGGCACCGAGGGAACCGAGATGCGGGGCATGCCCGTCATCATCCTCACCACCCGCGGGGCCAAGAGCGGCAAGATCCGCAAGACCCCGCTGATGAGGGTCGAGCACGACGGCAAGTACGCGGTGGTCGCCTCGCAGGGCGGTGCCCCCAAGCACCCCGTCTGGTACCACAACATCGTGGCCGACCCCCGTGTGGAACTCCAGGACGGTCCCCTCCGCCAGGACATGAACGCCCGTGAGGCCACCGGCGAGGAGAAGGACCTGTGGTGGGCGCGCGCGGTCGAGGCGTTCCCCGACTACGCCGACTACCAGCTGAAGACCGACCGGCAGATTCCGGTCTTCGTCCTCGAACCGGCGGCCGGGCAGCACTGACGACCGCCGGCGGGGGCACGGGCCCACCGGCCCGCGCCCCCGCATCCGGCCCGCGCCCCCGCATCCGGCCGGCGCACCAGGTCCGGCCCGTCGGCGGAGCCTCCCCCGGACAGCCGATCAGGACGCGCACCCGCACCGCACCGCGCGCTCCAATGGACGGGTGACCGCGCCCCCGGACGACTGCCTAGCGCGCAACGAGTGGCTCTGCGGGGCCTATCTCTCCAGCCGTCGCGAGATCCTCTGGGACGCCGTGGTGCAGCACCTCCAGCTCACCCTGGCCTCCGTGCTGATCGGGCTGGTCATCGCCGTTCCGCTCGCCCTCGTGGCACGGCACCGGCGCTGGGCGGCGGGCCCGGTGCTCGGTGTGACGACCATCCTCTACACCGTGCCGTCGCTCGCCATGTTCTCGCTGCTGCTGCCGGTGTACGGACTCTCCGCCTCGCTCGTCGTCACCGGGCTCGTGCTGTACTCGCTCACCCTCCTGGTACGGAACATCCTGGCCGGACTGCGCGCCGTGCCCGAGGAGACCCGGCAGGCCGCACGCGGTATGGGATACGGGCCGCTGCGGCTGCTGCTCGCCGTGGAGCTGCCCCTCGCACTGCCCGCGGCCATGGCCGGACTGCGGATCGCCACCGTCTCCGCCGTCTCCCTGGTCACGGTCGGCGCGATCGTCGGCTACGGCGGGCTCGGCAACCTCATCTACTCCGGGATGAACACCTACTTCAAGGCCCAGGTGCTCACCGCCTCCGTCCTGTGCGTCGTCATCGCCGTCGCCGCCGACCTGCTGCTCCTGCTCGCGCAGCGAGTGCTCACCCCATGGACCCGGAGGCAGTCGTGAAGACCCTCGCCGACGCCTGGTCCTGGCTCACCACCGCCGCCAACTGGTCCGGCGACGGCGGTATCTGGAACCGGCTGGGCCAGCACCTCTTCCTCACCGTCGTCTGCCTGCTCATCAGCTGCCTGATCGCGCTGCCCGTCGCCCTGGTCCTCGGCCATCTCGGCAGGGGCGGCGCGCTCGCCGTCAACATCTCCAACATCGGCCGGGCCGTGCCCACCTTCGCCGTACTGGTGCTGCTCCTGCTCACCCCGATCGGCGGCCACGGCGAATGGCCGACCATCATCGCCCTGGTCCTCTTCGCCGTACCGCCGCTGCTCACCAACGCCTACGTCGGCATGCGGGAGGTCGACCGTGACATCGTGCGCGCCGCCAGAGGAATGGGCATGACGGGCGGACAGCTGATGCTGGGCGTCGAGGTGCCGCTCGCCCTCCCGCTGATCCTCACCGGCGTACGGATCGCCGCCGTGCAGCTCGTCGCGACCGCGACCCTCGCGGCACTGGCCGGCGGCGGGGGACTCGGCCGCATCATCACGGCCGGCTTCAACCTCGCCTCCACCTCGCAGGTGGTCGCAGGGGCGGTCCTCGTCGCGGCCTTCGCGCTGATCGTCGAAGGGCTCTTCGAGGCGGGCCGGCTGCTCGTCCCCGACAGGCTCCGCGGCAAGGGATCCGGATGAGGCCACGAACCGCCGCCCCGATCCTGCTGCTGCTCTCGGTGGCCGGCTGCACCACCGGCCCCTCCCTGGAGAACCAGGGCGAGGTGACCGCACCCCCGGGCGACAGCAGACATCTCACCATCGGCTCCGCGGGCTTCACCGAGAGTGATCTGCTCGCCCAGATGTACGCGCTGCTGCTGAACCGGGCCGGCTACTCCACGAAGATCATCTCCGTCACCAACCGGGAGATCTACGAACCGGCGCTGGAGAGCGGCCAGATCGACGTCGTGCCGGAGTACGCCGCCACCTTCGCCGACTGGCTGAACGCCAAGAAGAACGGCGCCGACGCCACCCCCGTCGGCTCGCCCGGCCTCGCCGCCACCATGAAGGCTCTGCGCGCACTCGCCGCCCCCCGTGGCCTCACCGTGCTCGACCCCGGGCGCGCCGTCGACCAGAACGCCTTCGCGGTCACCGCCCGCTACGCGGCCGAGCACCACCTCAGGACGCTCGGCGACCTGGGCAGATCCGGGCTTCCCGTAAGGCTGGCCGCCGGTGACGAATGCGTGCAGCGCCCCTACTGCGCACCCGGGCTGAAGAAGACGTACGGAATCCGCATCACCGCCGTGGACCCCAAGGGCGTCGGCACCACCCAGGCCAAACAGGCCGTCCAGAAGGGTCAGGACCAGATGGTCCTGACCACCACGACCGACGCCACGCTCGACAACTTCGGCCTCGTCCTGCTCGCCGACGACAAGCATCTGCAGAACGCCGACTACCTCGTCCCCGTCGTCAACCGGTCCCGGGCGGGCGGCGAAGGCGTCCGTACGGCGCTGGGCCGGCTCAACACCGTACTCACGACCGCCGACCTGGCCCGGCTCAACGAGCAGGTCGACAGCTGGCGGCGGCTGCCCGAGGACGTGGCACGCAACTACCTGGAGTCCAAGCACCTCGTCCCGCGCGACTGACCGCCGCCGCACCCGGTCAGGCCCGCAGCTTTCCCGGCAGCCAGCCCAGCTGCACGGCCTGCTGGAACGGCCCGCCGCCCTCGTGGTCGTTGAAGTCGTACACCTCGATGGTCTTGTCCTGGTGGGCGTAGGCGTTGAAGGCGGCGAAGACGGTCGAGGGCGGGCAGGTCATGTCCTCCAGGGCGGTCGAGAACAGCGCCGGAGCCCGCCCGCGCGCGGCGAAATGCACCCCGTCGAAGTACGACAGGGTGGCCCTGGCCCGCTCCGCCCGGCCGCGGTGCGTCTTGAGGTAGTTGCCCACCTCGCGGTACGGGGTCCGGTCGGTGACGGTGAGGGCGCGGGGGAAGTCGCACAGGAACGGGACGTCCGGCGCGATCGCCACGAGGTCGGGTATCAGCCCGCCGACGGCGAGCGTGATGCCGCCGCCCTGGCTCTCCCCGATCGCCGCGGTGCGCGCCGCGTCGGCCAGCGGGTGCGAGCGCGCCGCCTCCACCGCACGCACCGCGTCGGTGAACACCCGCCGGTAGTAGTAGGACTCCGGGTCCTCGATGCCCCGGGTCATGAAACCCGGGTACGCGGGGGCACTGCCCACCGGGTCGGGGGTGTCGCCGACGAGCCACCCGCTGCCCTGGCCCCGGGTGTCCATCACGAAATGGGCGAAACCGGCCGAGGCCCAGAGCAGATGGGTGTGCGCCAGGCCCCGCCCGCCGCCGTAGCCGATGAACTCGACCACCACCGGCAGCGGCTCCGTGGCGCCCGCCGGGACGACGAACCAGCCCTTGACCGGATGACCGCCGAAGCCCGCGAACGTCACGTCGTACACGTCCACGGTGCTCAGACCGGTGCCGGTGCGCGGCTCGAAACGGGCGTCGAGATCGTGGGACCGGGCCTCGTCGAGCGTCTTCGTCCAGAACGCGTCGAAATCCTCCGGCTCGACCGAACCGCTGCGGTAGTCACGCAGCCGGTCGAGCGGCAGATCGAACAGGGACATGTGGGGACCGCCTTCTGTGCGGGGATGGTTGATCACACCGTACGGGGGATCGCGGTGAAGAATTTGAGCCCGGCCTCTTGACCGGCGCCCGATGGACCCTCACAGTAACTCGTTAATGCGCATTAGTAATACGCATTAATCGATGCGAGGAGTCATGGTGGAGGAACCCAGGAAGCGGGCCAGGCCCGGCCGTTCACCCGCGCCGGCAGGCCGCACGGCCCGCCCGCGCCAGGCGGAGGTCGCACGGCTCGCCGGGGTCTCACAGGCCACGGTCTCGCTGGTGCTCGCCGACAAGAGGCAGGGGCCCGCGATCTCGGAGGAGACCCGGCAGAAGGTCCTGGAGGCGGCCCGCAGCCTCGGCTACGTGCCCGACCCGGCGGCCCGCAGGCTCGCCGCGGCACGCAACAACCTGCTGGGCGTCTTCAGCTTCACCGCGACCTTCCCCACCGATGTGCAGCACTCGTACTACCCGTTCCTGGTGGGCGTGGAGCGCGAGGCGGCGGAGCGCGGCTACGACCTGGTGCTGTTCACGGGGTCGAGCACCGGCGGCGCGGGGGCCGCCGGACCCGACGCGCTGAGCCGGGTCCGCCTCGCCGACGGCTGCCTGTTCCTCGGCCGCCACGCACCCGTCGGGGAACTGGCCCGGCTGGTCGCAGACGGGTTCCCGGTGGTCCACCTCGGCCGCCGGGACGAGCCGGCGGGCCTGCACTGGGTCGGCGCCGACTACGTGAGCGCCGCCCGCGAGGTCGTCGGTCACCTCGCCGGCCTCGGGCACCGCCGGATGGTGCTGATCCGCGAGGACGACGAGGCACCCGCCTCCACCGACCGTGAGCGCGGATTCCTCGAAGGACTGGCAGCGGCCGGCCCGGCCGCCCCCGAAGCCGTCTTCCGTTCCGCCGACCCGGAACGAGACCTCACCTCCGAGCGGCTGCGGAACTGGCTCGCCGACGGCGTCACCGCGTTCGTCGCCGAGGAGACCGACACCGGCGCCGCCTGGCGCGCCCTGCGCCGCGCCGCCGCCGACGCCGGGATCGAGTGCCCGCGAGACGCCTCGCTGGCGCTGCTCGGCAGCCCGCCCGCAGACCTCGCGGACGGACCCGAACCCACCGGTTTCGACATCCCCCGCACCCGGCTCGGCGCGGCAGCCGTGCGCATGCTCGCCGCGCTGGTCGCGGGGGAGGAGGCCACCGAACCCCTGGTCGCCTGCACCTTGCGGCCCGGCGCCACCTCGGGTCCGCCGCCCGCCACCGAAGACCACTGACCGACCGCACCACCCGTACGCACAGCTCAAGGAGACCCGTGATACCCGAACCGGACATCCTCGTCGTGGGCGCCGGACTCGGCGGCGTCGCCGCCGCGCTCGCCGCCTGCCGCGCCGGACGCACCGTCGTCCTCACCGAGGAGACCGACTGGATCGGCGGCCAGCTCACCTCCCAGGCCGTCCCCCCGGACGAGCACCCGTGGGTGGAGCAGTTCGGCACCACCGCCTCGTACCGCAGGCTGCGCGAAGGCATCCGCGCGTACTACCGCCAGTGGTACCCGATGCGTTCCGAGGCCCTGGCCCTCACCGGCCTCAACCCGGGCGCCGGACGCGTCAGCAAGCTCTGCCACGAGCCGCGCATCGCGCTCACCGTGCTGGAGGCGATGCTCGCACCGCACCGCGCGGCGGGCCGCCTCACCCTGCTCACCGAGCACCGGGCCGTGGCCGCCGAGTCGGACAACGATGTCATCCGGGCGGTCACCCTGGAGAACCTGCGCACCGGCGACCGCTACACCGTCACCGCCCGCTACGTGATCGACGCCACCGAGACCGGTGAACTCCTCGAACTCGGCGGCGTCGAGCACGCCATCGGCGCCGAGGCGCGCGGCGAGTTCGACGAACCGCACGCCCCCGAACAGGCCCAGCCGCTCAACCAGCAGGGCATCACCGTGTGTTTCGCGCTCTCCCACCACGAGGGTGAGAACCACACCGTCGACCGCCCCGCCGACTACGACTTCTGGCGCTCCTACCGCCCCGACTTCTGGCCGGGCCCGCTGCTCGGCTTCCAGGCACCCGACCCCCGCTCACTGGAATCCGTACCGCGCACCTTCGTCCCCAACCCGGACGTCGACCCGCTCGCCGTCAGTGCCGACCAGAGCGCCGACGCGGGTGACAAGGAGCTGTGGGGCTTCCGCCGCATCCTCGCCCGGGGCATGCACCGCCCCGGCGCCTTCGACTCCGACATCACACTCGTCAACTGGCCGCTCAACGACTACTGGCTCAAGCCCCTGATCGGCGCCGGTGAAGCGGTGTCCGCCCAGGCGGTCGCCGAGGCACGGCAGTTGTCCCTCTCGCTGCTGTACTGGCTCCAGACCGAGGCCCCCCGCCAGGACGGCGGCACCGGATTCCCCGGTCTGCGGATCCGCCCCGACATCACCGGCACCGAAGACGGCCTCGCCAAGGCCCCGTACGTACGCGAGTCCCGCCGCATCAAGGCCGTCACCACCGTCACCGAGCACGACGTGTCCATCGACATCGTCGGCCCGCACGGCGGAACACGGCACCGGGACTCGGTCGGCGTCGGCAGCTACCGCATCGATCTGCACCCCTCCACCGGGGGCGACAACTACATCGACATCGGCTCGGTGCCGTTCGAGATCCCGCTCGGTGCCCTCGTACCGCGCCGCGTCCGCAACCTGCTGCCCGCCGGCAAGAACGTCGGCACCACCCACATCACCAACGGCTGCTACCGGCTCCACCCGGTGGAGTGGAACATCGGCGAGGCCGCCGGTGCCCTGGCCGCCCACTGCCTCACCGAGGGCGTCGAACCACAGCAGGTCCAGTCCGAGGACAAGCGGTACGAGGCGTTCGCGCGGCTCCTGGACCGCGACGGGGTCCAGCGCCACTGGCCCGACGTGCGCGGCTACTGACCACAGGCGCCGCAACCGTGAATCGCCGGGTGGGACAGCTCCACCTGTTGCCCCCCCCCCCCCCCCCGCAAAAAACCACACCCCCAACAGGTTGGCCACCCAGAAAAACACAAACCAAACCCGCGGGGAAATACATGGGGGGAACAAA
>NZ_JBHXTM010000013.1:0-68199 GCF_042677325.1 Streptomyces sp. NPDC127117 | reverse complement strand
GCCCGGGGCACCCCCCCTTCTGCCCGCCGGGCGCGGCAAAAACACACCCGCCGCCCAACCCTTCAACGCCGGGGTGCTAACCACCCCCCCCCCCACCCCGCCCCGCCCGCGCATCAACCCACCCGCACAAGGAGGTGCCCAGCCATGACCACCCACCGCATCCGCGTCGGTATCGACGTGGGCGGAACCTTCACCGACGCCGTGGCCGTCGACGCCACGACCCTCGAACTGCTGGGGCAGGTGAAGGTTCCCACCAGCCACCACCACGAGGACGGCGTCGCCCACGGCATCGTCGAGGCACTCGACCGGCTGCTGGAACAGACCGGCCGCGCCGCCGAGGATGTCGCTTTCCTGGCCCACGGCACGACACAGGCTACCAACGCCCTGCTGGAGGGCGATGTCGCCACCGTCGGACTGATCGGCATCGGAACGGGCCCCGGCGCCGTGCTCACCCGCCGGCTCGCCTCGCTCGGCAGGCTCGAACTCGCCCCGGGCAAGCGGCTTCCGCTCGCCTACGCCCATGTGGCCGACCCCGAGGACGCGGACGAGGTGCGCACCGCCGTCGACACCGTCACCCGGGAAGGCGCCCAAGTCCTCGTCGCCAGCGAGCCGTTCGGTGTCGACCGGCCGGAGGGCGAACAGGCGGTCCTCGAAGCGGCCCGCCCGCGCGGACTGCCGATGACGGCCGCACACGAGATCACCTCGCTGTACGGACTTGCCAAGAGGACCCGTACCGCCGTGGTCAACGCCGCGATCCTGCCGCGCATGCTGGCCACCGCCGACCTCGTGGACGCCTCCATCACCAAGGCCGGGGTGAACGCGCCGCTGATGGTGATGCGGTGCGACGGCGGGGTGATGTCGCTCGACGAGATGCGCAGGCGCCCGCTGTTGACCGTGCTTTCCGGCCCCGCCGCAGGGGTCGCGGGCGCACTGATGCAGGAACGGATCAGCGAGGGCCTGTTCCTGGAGACCGGCGGCACTTCCACCGACATCAGCGTCGTCCGCCGGGGCAAGGTCGCCGTCCGGCACGCCACCATCCTCGGCAAGGCGTCGTACCTCTCCGCCCTCGACGTGCGGACCGTCGGCGTCGGCGGCGGGTCCATGGTCCGGATCGGCGGTGGCCGGGTCGTCGGCGTCGGGCCCCGCAGCGCGCACATCGCCGGACTGCCGTACGCCTGCTTCGCCACGCCCGACGAACTGCGCGACGCGCGGATCACCACCGTCCGGCCGATGGCGGGCGACCCCGACGACTACGCCGTGATCGACGCGGCCGGCGGGCGGTACGCGATCACCATGACCTGCGCGGCCAACGCGCTGGGCCGGGTACCCGAAGGCGACTTCGCCCGCTGCGACCAGGAGGTGGCCCGCGCCGCGCTGGCCCCGCTGGCCGCGGCCCTGTCCACCGATGTCGCCACCGCGGCGGCCCGCCTCCTCGACGCCGGCACCGAGCAGGTCAGGGCCGTCACCGACGCCATGATCCGCGACTACCGGCTGGAGAAGGACACCGCGGTACTGGTCGGCGGCGGCGGAGGCGCCGCGTCCGTGACCCCGCACCTCGCGTCCGTCACCGGCCAGGAGGGCCGGATCGCCCGGCACAGCGAGGTCATCAGCCCCATCGGAGTCGCCCTCGCCCTGGTCCGCGAGCAGATCGAACGGATCATCCCGGGCGCCGGCCAGGAACAGATCCTCGCCGTCCGCGCCGAGGCCGAGGCGGCCGTCGTCGCCCAGGGCGCCGCCGCCGACGGCGTGGAGGTGGAGGTGACCGTGGACCCGCAGACCAGCACGGTACGGGCGGTGGCCACCGGCGCCACCGAACTGCGCACCCAGGACCGCTCGCACCGCGCCGACGGGAACGAACGGCTGCACGCCGCCGCGGCCAGCCTCAGGGCCGACCCGGCGGACGTGAGCATCCTCGCCACCACCCCCGCCCACACCGTCTACGGCACCGAGGTCCGGCGCCGCTTCCGCACCACCCGGCATCCCGTACGGGTCGTCGACGCCGACGGCGTCGTCCGGCTGCACGCCCCCGACGCCCTGGTCGAGACGACCACCGTCGCCGCCGCCCCCGAGACGCTCGCCCGGCTCGTCGGCGAGGCCACCTCGTACGGCGACGGCGGGGTCCGCGCCCCCGCCCTGCGGCTGCTCCTCGGCTCCCGCATCGCCGACCTCTCCGGCGTACTGGACCCGCAGCCGCTGCTCGCCCTGGCCCGCAGCGAACTCGGAACCCGCGCGGCGGACGAGCCCGTGGTCGCGGTCGTGGAGGCAAGGACATGACCACCACCGTCGGCCTCGCCGCCACCGACGACATCGAGTTCGGCGTACGGCTCCTGGCGGCCACCCCCACGCACGAAGGCCGCGACCGCGAACTGCTGCGCCACTGGGCCACCGTGGCAACGGAGTTCGGCGCCCGGCTCGCCCCCGCCCCGTCCCGCGCCCGAGTCGTCGAACGCGACGGTGGACTGGAACACGGCCTCCTCGCCCGCTACACCTCACGCCCCGCGACCGTCGAGCTGTACACCGACACCCTCGCCCGCGCCGAGGCCCTGGTCGACGAGAACGGCTGGCGCCACTGGTACCCGACGGGCTCGGTGCGCGCCGCGGCCCTCGCACACGAGGCCGTCCACGAACAGCTCCACCACGGCCCCGCGAAAGCAGCGCTGAAACAGGCACTCGGCCATGTCGTGCTGCGGATGGGACGCCGACGCCTGTACGGCCATGTCGCCGGGGCCGAGGAGATAGCCGCCCACGCCCACGCCCGCACCGCCTGCGGACTCGGCCGCAGCCCACTGCTGCTGACCGCCGCCCTCGCCACGGCCGGCGCGCACCACACCACTGCCCCGCACGGAAGAGAGAAGTAACGCCATGGGCGTCGTCATCCTCCTCGTCATGGCGGCCGGTGTCGCCGCGATGCTCACCCGGAAACTCCCCACGGCCTTCGCGCTCGTCGTCCTGGCCGTCGTCATCGCCCTCGTCGCGGGCGCCCCGCTCACCGGCGAGAACAGTGTCCTGGACACCGTCCTCCAGGAAGGGGCACCCGCCCTCGCCGCCACCATGATCGCCATCCTGCTGGGCTCCTGGCTCGGCAAACTCCTCGACGAGACCGGCATCGCGGGCACCCTCGTCCGCAAGATCGTCGAATTCGGCGGCGACCGCCCGGTCGTGGTGGCCCTCGGCGTCCTCGCCGTCTCCACCCTCGTCGGTACGGTGACGGGCTCCGCGCCCGCCGCGATGCTCGCCGGAATCATCGGCATTCCCGCGATGATCGCGGTCGGCATCCCCAAGGTCACCGCGGCCGGCACCATCCTGATGGGCATCGCGGCGGGCATGCCGTTCGAACTGCCCGTCTGGCAGTTCTTCTCGACGGCCCTCGAACTGCCCATCCCCACCGTGCGCGGCTTCATGATCAAGCTGTTCCCGTTCGCGCTGGCCGCCGCGGTCCTCTTCGTGCTCGTCGAGTCCCGCCGACGGGGCGTCGAGCACGCCTGGTCCGCCAAGTCCCTCACCCCGAAACCGCGTTCGAGCCGGCGCGCCCGGCTCGGCGACGCCCCGTGGTACGCGCTGCTCACCCCGGTCGTGCCGCTGGTCCTGGCCCTCGGCCTCGACGTGGCCATCATTCCCTCGCTGCTCGCCGGCGTGCTGTACTGCCTGGTCACCACCACCCGGCCGCGCGAGATGAACAAGCGGCTGCTGCGCACCCTCTACGGCGGCTTCGAGGTGGCCGCCGCACCGATCACCCTGTTCATCGCCATCGGCATCCTGCTCGCGGCCGTGAAACTGCCCGGGGCGATCGACGCGCTGGAACCCCTCGTCAAGGCGGTCAGCCCGCAGAACGCGGTGCTCTTCGTGCTCGTCTTCACCGTCCTGGTGCCGCTCTGCCTCTACCGGGGACCGCTCAACGTCTTCGGCCTCGGCGCGGGGATCGCCGGCGTCCTGATCGCCGCCGGGATCTACCCCGCCACCGCGGTGCTCGGCCTGGCCACCTCGTACAACCAGGTGTTCGGCGTCGCCGACCCCACGAGCACCCAGACCGTGTGGAGCGCGCAGTACGCGGGCGTCACTCCGCAACAGGTGATGATCCGCACCCTGCCCTACGTCTGGGCCGTCGCCCTCGGAGGCTTCTGCGTGACCGCCGCCACCTACCTCTGACACGGTCACCGCTGGACAGGGCGGTGCTGACCACGGCGATGCTCCCGGCCGGGGCGACGGGCGCGAGGCGCTTGCTACGCGTCCGCGACCGAGTCGAACGGCACCTCGTCCCGGGCCACGCCCCGTGCGTCCGCGTCGACGGAGCGGCGCAGGGCCTCGTGGAGCTTGGCCGGGGTCAGCACGCCGAGGAACCGGGGGCCGTCCAGTACCGCCACCCACCCGGCGTCGTGCTGGAGCATCTCGCTGAACGCCTGCTTCAGCGGGGCGCCGACCGGTACCCAGGCGTCCATCCTGCGGGCCAGTTCGCCGACCGTGCCGTGCTCGCCGGCGATCCGCAGCGCGTCCGCCGCCACCCAGCCGTGCAGATCGCCGTCGCCGTTCAGCACCACCGCCCAGCGGGCGCCCGCCCCGCCCAGCCGGGCCGCCGCCGTGCCGGCCGGCTCGTCCAGCCGGGCGACCGGCGGCTCCTCCAGATCCTCCGGCTCGATCGTGGTGACCGAGAGCCGCTTCAGGCCCCGGTCGGCGCCGACGAACCGCGCCACGTACGGGGTCGCGGGTGCCCCGAGCACGGCACCCGGGGTGTCGAACTGCTCGATGCGCCCCGCCCCGTACACCGCGATCCGGTCACCCATCCGGACCGCCTCCTCGATGTCATGGGTGACCATCAGAACCGTCTTGCGGACCGTCGCCTGCAAGCCCAGGAACTCGTTCTGCAACCGCTCGCGCACCACCGGGTCGACCGCGCCGAACGGCTCGTCCATCAGCAGCACCGGCGGATCCGCGGCCAACGCCCTTGCCACGCCCACCCGTTGGCGCTGGCCGCCGGAGAGCTGCGCGGGGTAGCGGGAACCGTATGTCTTCGGGTCGAGGCCCACCAGATCCAGCAGCTCCGCCGCCCGCTCCCTGGCCCTCGCCCGCTTCCAGCCGACCAGCGCGGGAACGGTCGCGGTGTTGTCGAGGACCGTGCGGTGCGGGAAGAGACCGACCTGCTGGATCACGTAGCCGATCCGGCGGCGCAGCTTCACCGGGTCCACCCCGGAGATGTCCTCGCCGCCGACGAGGATCCGGCCCGACGACGGCTCGATCAGCCGGTTCACCATCATCATCGTGGTCGTCTTGCCACAGCCGGACGGCCCGACGAGGGTGACCAGCTCGCCCTCGGCGACCTCGAAGGACAGCTCGTCGACCGCGGTCGTACCGTCCGGATACACCTTGCCGACCTGCTCGAACCGGATCATGCCTGCACGGTAGGAGGCCTCCGGGCGCCCCGCACACGGGCCGCGACTGTCCGTGTCACGGCCGTGTGCTGAACTGTCCGTGGCACATCTGATTCAGGAGCACCTTGTGAGCAGCTACCGGCATCCCGGCATCGTCTTCACCGACCGCTATTTCACGGTCCCGCTCGACCACAGCGACCCGGGCGGTGAGCAGATCGAAGTCTTCGGCAGGGAGGCCGTGGCGAGCGGCCGGACCGGCGAGGAGCTGCCGTGGCTGGTCTATCTGGAGGGCGGCCCCGGCTTCGGCGCCCGGCGGTTCGTCGGCACGGAGGCCTGGCTGGGGCGGGCCGTGCAGGAGTTCCGGGTACTGCTGCTCGACCAGCGCGGCACCGGCCTGTCCACCCCCGCCAACCGGCAGACCCTGCCGCTGCGCGGCGGCCCGCGCGAGCAGGCCGACTACCTCACCCGCTTCCGGTCCGACAGCATCGTGCGCGACTGCGAGCTGATCCGCCCGCAGCTGACCGGCGGCGAACCGTGGACGGTCCTCGGCCAGTCCTTCGGCGGCTTCTGCGCGGTCCGCTATCTGTCGGCCGCGCCCGAAGGACTCAAGGCCGTCCTGATCACCGGCGGGCTGCCCTCCCTCGACGCGCACGCGGACGACGTGTACCGGGCCGCCTACCCCCGCATCGAGCGCAAGGTCGCCGCGCACTACGCCCGCTACCCGCAGGACGTCGAGCGCGCCCGGGAGATCACCGCCCATCTCCTCGAACACCCCACCGACAGCGCGGGACACCGCCTGACCGCCGAGGGCTTCCAGTCCCTCGGCATCATGCTGGGCGGCGGCAGCGGCAGCCACCAGCTGCACTACCTGCTGGAGAACGCCTTCGTCCGCACCCCGCACGGCACCGAGCTCTCCGACACCTTCCAGGAGGCCGTACGCACGGCCTCCTCGTTCGCCGGACACCCGCTGTACGCGCTGCTCCACGAGGCGATCTACGGCCAGGACGAGCGGCCCACCGACTGGTCCGCCGAGCGGGTCCGTGCCGAATTCCCGCAGTTCGACGCGGCCGGGGCGCTCAAGGGCGACGGCCCGGTGCTCTTCACCGGGGAGAGCATCCACCCCTGGCACTTCGAGGTGGACCCGGCGCTGCGCCCGCTGCGCGAGACCGCCGGGCTGCTGGCCGCCCGCACCGACTGGGCGCCGCTGTACGACACCGAGCGCCTGGCGGCCAACCAGGTACCGGTCGCGGCAGCCGTGTACCACGACGACATGTACGTCGACACGGAACACGCGCTGCGCACGGCCGCGTCGATCCGGGGCCTGCGCACCTGGGTGACCAATGAGTACGAGCACGACGGGCTGCGCGCGGGCGGACCGCGGGTGCTGGACCGGCTGCTCGCCCTGGTCCGGGACGACGTCTGACCCGGTCCGTGTGCGGGTGGAGGCGGCCGGCGCCTCCCCCGCACGGCCCCACAGAAGTCAGCTCCGAAGGGCGCGCAGCGTGTCGTCCAGGCCGGTGGCCGCGCGCGGGGCCCGGTTGTACGGCAGCTTCGACAGGGCCGCCGCCATGCCGCACGTGTTGCTCACGGCGGAGAACACCAGGCCGGAGCCGATACCGGCGGAGATCCAGCGCGCCGCAGGGAACCGCACCCCGGCGAGCAGACCCGCCACCACGAGCGAACCGGCGGCGAGCCGCACCTGACGCTCCATCGGCCAGGTCGCACGGGCCCCGGCGGGGTGGTCGAGATCGCGCCCCTCGCCCTCCCAGGCCGAGGTGCCGCCGGAGAGCGTCATGGCGTCGACGTCGGCGGCGGCGAGAATGTCGCAGGCCCGGGTGGAGCGGACTCCGGAGGCACACACCATCAGCAGCGAGCCGCGGGCCGCGGCGGACTTCAGCGCGGGAACGGCCTCGGAGAGGCGGTCCAGCGGGATGTTCAGCGCACCGGGGACATGCCCGGAGGCGTACTCGCCGGGGGCCCGCACGTCTATCACGGTGAACTCCGCGAGACGGGCCGCGGCCTGGGCGGGGGAGAGGGAGACGGGGCTGGTCACGAGCTGTGTTTCCTTTCGTTCACCGGGGCTCGGGAGGAACTCGGTCCGCCCTTCCCCGGTCGGGCTAGAATACCCCTTGGGGTATCAGGAGGAGGATGTGTGGAACTCGACATGGCGGCCGACGAACTGAAGTCGGTCCTCAACCGCCTTCGCCGCGCACAGGGCCAGCTCGCCGGGGTGATCCGGATGATCGAGGAGGGCCGGGACTGCGAGGACGTGATCACTCAGATGGCGGCGGTCTCCCGGGCGCTGGACCGGGCCGGTTTCGCGATCATCGCGACGGGCCTCCAGCACTGCATGGCCGACGGCGGCAGTGAGCCGGAGGACCGGGACCGGATGCGGGCGCGGCTGGAGAAGCTCTTCCTCTCGCTGGCCTGAGCCGGCCGGGGGCGGCGCCGTGGCTCATGCCACGGCGTCGATGAGCATGAACACGGCCACGGCCAGCAGCGCCGCCCCGAAGATCCGCTGCAGGGCGGCCGTGGACACCTTCGCGGCGAGCCGCCGCCCGTCCCAGGCGCCGAGCACCGCCGTCGCCGTGAACGGGGCGATCACCGCCCAGTCCAGCGCGGTGGGCGTGGCGAGACGGGTGACCAACGCGGCCATGGAGTTCACCGTGATGACCAGCAGGCTGGTGCCGACCGCCGCGGTCATCGGGAGGGCGACCACGGTGACCAGCGCCGGGACCACCAGGAACCCGCCGCCCACACCGAGGAACCCGGTCACCGCGCCGAGCCCGGCACCCGTCCGCGCCACCCGTCCGGCGGGCGCGCCGCCCGCATCGGTTCCGGCCTCCGGCCCCGGCCCGGTCCGTGGCCGGAGCATCCGCACCGCGGCGACCGCCGCGAGTACGGCGAACCCCGCGGTCAGCGCCCCGGCCGGGACACGTACCGACAGCGCCCCGGCGATCGCGGCCGGAATGATCCCGGCCGCCGCGAAGAGCCCTCCGGTACGCCAGCGGATCCCGCCCTCCCTGGCGTGCGCGACCAGCCCGGTGAGGGAGGTCACGATGACGATGAGCAGGCCGGCCGTGGTCGCCGCTGCCGGGGTGAAGCCGAGCGGATAGATCAGCGCGGGGACGGCGAGCACGCTCCCGCCGCCCCCGAGCCCGCCGAGCGCCAGGCCGACCACCGCACCGGCGACCAGTGCCACGATCAGTGCGCTCATGCCGCGGAGGGCGGGGCCACGGGGGCGGCGACACTCAGGCCGGCCTCTGCCGCCGCACCGAATCCGTCGTCGACGGCCACCACCTCGCGCCCCGACGCATCCAGCATCGACGCGGCGATCGCCGCCCGTGCCCCGCCCGCGCAGTGCACCCACACCACGCCGGGCGGCACCTCGCCCAGCCGCCGGGGCAGCTCGTGCAGCGGAATGTGCACCGCCCCCGCGATCGCACCCCCGAGGTGCTCGGTATTCCTGCGCACATCGAGCACCACCGGGTCCTCGCCCCGCTCCCGGGCCGCCGCCAGGCCCGTGAAGTCGGACCTGCGCAAGGACCGCAGCGCCGTCGCCGGACCCGTCCAGTCCTCGGGACGTCCGGTGGCCGCGGCGGCCGGACGGTCCATCCCGACCCGGGACAGCTCCCGCTGGGCATGGGCGATGTCGGCGGCGGTGCTCGCCAGCAGGGTGACCGGCCGGCCCCACGGGATCAGCCAGGCCAGATACGTGGCGAGCGGGCCGTCGCCCTCGAAGTTGAACGATCCGGCGACATGCCCCTCGGCGAACGCGACCCGGCTGCGCAGGTCCACCACCCACTCGCCCGCGGCCAGCCGCCGGGATATCTCCTCGGCGTCGGCCGGGCGGGGCGGGGTCAGATCGACCGGGGCCGGTCCCGCCGCGTTGGCCGGGCCCATGTGCGCGTAGTACGCGGGGATGTCGTCCAGACCGGCGAGCAGCTCTGCGACGAAGGTGTCCACGTCCTTGACCAGCGCGTCGTTGTGCCGGCGCTCGTCGCCGATCGTCGTGGCCGACCCCTCGGCCTGCGAGGAGGAGCAGAAGCTGCCGAAGCCGTGCGTGGGCAGCACGGGCACCGAGTCCGCGAGTTCGGCGGCGAGGCGGTGCACCGAGGCGTGCTGGGCGCGGGCCAGCCGGGCGGTGAGCCGGGGCTCCACCAGGTCGGGCCGGCCCACGCTGCCGATCAGCAGCGAACCACCGGTGAAGGCGGCCACGTCACGGCCCTCCTCCTCCAGCACGTACGAGGTGTGGTGCGGGGTGTGTCCCGGGGTTGCGAGGGCGCGCAGCACGAGGCCGTCGTCGACCGGGGCGATGTCACCGTCCGCGACCGCGACCCGGTCGAAGGAGACCTGTGCCGCCGCGGGCACCAGATAGCGGGCCCCGGTGACGCGCGCCAGCTCCAGGCCGCCCGTCACGTAGTCGTTGTGCAGATGCGTCTCCACCACCAGGGCGATCCGTACACCGCGCCGGGCGGCGGCGGCGATGACCCGGTCGATGTCGCGCGGCGGGTCCACGACCGCGGCGGCCCGCTGCCCGCCTGCCAGATAGCTGCGGTTGCCGAGGCCCGCGGTCTCGATGGTGTCGACGAAGAACACGACACGGCTCCTTCCGTGATGCTTTACCCCGGGGGGTATCTCTGAATCAGGTTAACATCAATACCCCGGGGGGTATGCCTGGCCTGGGTGAGACTTGCGCGACGCCGGGCGGACGGGCTCTGGGAACGCGGGGCGGCGGCGAGCGGCGGAGGCTAGCCTGCCGACATGACCCAGCAGCTCGAACCCATGCCCACCGACTGGCGGCGCGCCCTGGCCGTGGTCGCGCACCCCGATGACCTGGAGTACGGCTGCGCGGCGGCGATCGCGGGCTGGACCGACGAGGGCCGCGAGGTCACCTACCTCCTCGCCACCCGCGGGGAGGCCGGCGTCGACACGCTGGAGCCGGAGGAGTGCGCACCGCTGCGCGAGCGCGAGCAGCGGGCGAGTGCCGCCGTCGTCGGTGTCGTCGAGGTGGAGTTCCTGGATCACCGCGACGGTGTGATCGAGTACGGCCTCCCGTTGCGCCGGGACATCGCCGCCGCCATCCGCAAGTACCGCCCCGAGCTGGTCATCACGATCAATCACCGCGACACCTGGGGCGGCGTTGCCTGGAACACCCCCGACCACCGGGCGGTCGGCCGCGCAACCCTCGACGCCGCCGCCGACGCCGGCAACCGCTGGATCTTCCCGGAGCTGGCCCGTGTGGGGCTCCTGCCGTGGAACGGGGTGCGGTGGGTCGCGGTCGCCGGGTCGAACGCGCCCACCCACGCGGTCGACGCGACGGCCGGGCTGGAGCGTTCGGTGAAGTCGCTGCTGGCGCACCGTACGTACATCGAGGCGCTGACGGACGAGGACCCCGAGGCTTACTGCCGTACCTTCCTGACCGGTCACGCGCGGGCCGAGGGGGAGCGCTTCGGCGGCCGTCCGGCCGTCGCGTTCGAACTGTTCACCCGCTGACCCGGGTCCGGGTTCCGCCCGGAATCGCGGCTGTGCGTGTTCGGGGTCACGCATGCGCGGGTACTGCTTCTGAAGGAAAAACCGCAGGTCCACGTGTCGATGTTGTCCAGACCATTGACATGTAAGCGCCACGATGTTGAATTCGGTGGTGTTCTGTTGCGCGACTCTGATGACTTGAGTGATCAATGGAGGACCTGTGACGCCTCGCCCACCCCGTCTCACCGCGCTCGGCACGGCGGCGACCCTGCTCGTCGGCGTTCTGCTGACCGCCGTCCCGGCCGCCCAGGCAGCCGGCGACACCCCCGCCGCCGGCCCGGCGAAGTCCGCGGCCGGCCGGGCGGCCCCCGCCATCACGCCGACCCCGCAGTCCGTGAAACCCCGTACGGACCGGATCACCATCAGCCCGACCGTCACCCTGGTCGCGGGCGGCATCTCCGACGAGTCCGCCCTCCAGGTCGTGGAGAGCGCGCTGCGCCGGGCCGGCGCCCAGCGGGTCGTACGCGCCGACAGACCCGCCCGGAGCGGTCTCACCGTCCATGTCGGTGACTCCGCGGCACTCGCCGCGCAGCACATCGACGGCCCGGAGGCACTGCCCGCCGACGGCTATGTGCTCGGCATCGGCGCCGGTCGCATCGTCCTCGCGGGCAAGGACACCACGGGCACGTACTACGCCGCGCAGACGCTGCGTCAGATCCTGCCGGACGCCAGGCACCCGGGGGCCGAGGTCGCCGGGCTCGCGGTGCGCGACTGGCCCGGCACCGCACTGCGCGGCGTCATCGAAGGGTTCTACGGCACCCCCTGGTCGCACGAGGCCCGCCTCGACCAGCTCGACTACTACGGCGAGCACAAGATGAACATCTACGTGTACTCGCCGAAGGACGACGACTACCTCCGCGCGAAGTGGCGCGACGCCTACCCGGCCGACCGGCTGGCCCAGATCGAGGAGCTCGCCGACCGGGCCGCGCAGCGGCACGTGGAGTTCACCTACGCGCTTTCGCCCGGCCTGTCCGTCTGCTACAGCTCGGACGCCGACGCCAAGGCGCTGGTGGAGAAGTTCCAGACCATCTGGGACATCGGCGTACGCACCTTCGCGGTGCCGCTCGACGACATCAGCTACACCGACTGGAACTGCGCCGAGGACAAGGCGAAGTGGGGGACCGGCGGCGGCGCGGCGGGCGCGGCGCAGGCGTATCTGCTCAACCGGGTCAACAAGGAGTTCATCGCCACCCACCCGGGCGCCCAGCCGCTCCAGATGGTCCCGACCGAGTATTACAACGTCTCCGCCTCGCCGTACAAGAAGGCGCTTTCCGAGCAGCTCGACCCCAATGTCCTGGTCGAGTGGACGGGCGTCGGCGTCGTCGCGCCGACCATGACCGTCGCGCAGGCCGAGGCCGCCCGTACGGTCTTCAATCACCCGATCCTGACCTGGGACAACTACCCGGTCAACGACTACGCGACGAACCGGCTGCTGCTCGGCCCGTTCAGCGGACGCGAGAAAGGCCTGCCCGGCAAGCTGGCCGGGATCACGGCGAACCCGATGATCCAGCCGTACGCCTCGAAGCTCGCGCTGTACACCGTCGCCGACTACGCGTGGAACGACGCCGCGTACGACCCCCGCACCTCATGGGGCGAGGGGCTGAAGGAGTACGCGGGCGGCGACCCGCGCACGCAGAAGGCGCTGCGGGCCTTCGCCGACGTGAACTACAGCTCGGCGCTCAACAAGGACCAGGCCCCCGAACTGGCGGCGGAGTTCGCCCACTACTGGAAGTCCGGTGACTCCTCGCGGCTCGCCCGGGTGCTCGGCGACCTCGGCGCGGCCCCCGGCCGGCTGCGCGACGGCCTGACGGACCGCGGCTTCGTCGCCGACTCCGGACCCTGGCTGGATGCCACCGGGGCCTGGGCCACCGCGGCCCGCACCGCCCTGCGCATGGTCGAGGCGGCCCGTGCCGGAAAGGGCGCGCAGGCCTGGCAGCTGCGACAGCAACTGCCCGCGCAGGTCACCGAGGCGAAGTCCTTCACCTACACCGGGCTCGACGGGCGCAAGGTGCCGGTCCTCGTCGGCGACGGCGTCCTGGACCGGTTCATCGAAGCGGCGAACGCCGAGCACGACCGGATCCTCGGAGTGAGCGGTCGCCCCACGGCCTCGACGAACCTCGGCACGTACCAGAGCAACTCCGTCGCCCGGATGCTGGACGGCGACGACTCCACCTATTTCTGGAGCGACGGGGCGCCCGCCGCGGGTGACGCGGTCACCGTGGACCTCGGCCGGGTCCGGGACATCGGCTCCGTGACCCTCGCCATGGGCAAGCCCGGCAGCGCCGAGGACTACCTCCACGAAGGGGTGCTGGAGTGCTCGGCCGACGGGCAGAGCTGGCAGCAGCTCACCGCCTTCTCCGGAAAGCCGGACGTCACCGCGACCGCCCCCGCCGGGACCGAGGCACGCTACGTACGCGCCCGGGCCACCGCCGGCCAGGACAGCTGGCTCGTCGTACGGGAGTTCAGCGTCCCGACCGAGGACGGCGCGGTGACCGGGGGACCGCCCGCCGAGGCCGGATCCGCGCTGCGCGCGGCGTCCGACGGGGACCTGGGCACCGTCTACCGGGCGGCCCGCGCACCGGAGGCCGGGGAGACGCTGGAGCTGGGGCTCGTCGCGGCGCGCGCCGTGCCTGCCGTCACCGTCCTCCAGCCGGCCGGGTCCGCGGCCCGCGCCGACATCCAGCTGCGCGGCACCGACGGAACCTGGCGGACCGTCGGCACGCTCGACGGCCCGTACACCCGGGTGGACACGGCGGGCCGCACGGCCGACGCGGTGCGGCTCGCCTGGCGCGCCGGGTCGCAGGCACCGCGGATCGCCGACATCGTGGTGGCCGGCCAGGACTGACCCCCGCGCCGGCCAGGGCTGCCCCGCCGGCAGCCGCCCCGCGCCCGGTCCGGACCGAGACTCCTCGGTCCGGACCGGGCGCACCCATGTCCGCAGCCGGCGGAAACCGGCACCGGCAGGTTGTTCCCAGACGGGCAAGCGACCGCTTAGTATGCGCCGGAGCAGTGGTAATGCCGACAGTGTTGTGGAGGCCCCTCATGCAGGCATGGCGAGTGCACCGGAACGGCGAGCCGAGCGAGGTGATGCGGCTGGAGGAGAAGGACCGGCCCACGCCCGGCGACGGGCAGGCGCTCATCGAGGTGCTCGCGGCGAACATCAACTTCCCCGACGCGCTGCTCTGCCGCGGCCAGTACCAGGTGCGGCCGCCGCTGCCGTTCACCCCCGGCGTGGAGATCTGCGGCCGGACCGCCGACGGGCGGCGGGTGCTCGCCACCCCCGCCCTGCCGAACGGCGGGTTCGCGGAGTACGTCGTCGCGGACGAGGCGGCACTGCTGCCCGCCCCGGACGCCCTCGACGACGCCGAGGCCGCCGCCCTGCACATCGGCTACCAGACGGGATGGTTCGGCCTGCACCGCAGGGCGCACCTGCGGGCGGGCGAGACCCTCCTGGTCCACGCGGCGGCCGGCGGGGTCGGGAGCGCCGCCGTGCAGCTCGGCAAGGCCGCCGGTGCCACCGTCATCGGCGTGGTCGGCGGGCCGGAAAAGGCCAGGACCGCCACCGAACTCGGCTGCGACCTGGTCATCGACCGCCGCACCGAGGACATCGTCGCCGCGGTCAAGGAAGCCACCGGCGGACGCGGCGCCGACGTGGTGTACGACCCGGTCGGCGGCGACGCCTACGCCAAGTCCGTGAAGTGCGTCGCCTTCGAGGGCCGGGTGATCGTCGTCGGTTTCGCGAGCGGCGTCATCCCCACCCCGGCGCTGAACCACGCACTCGTCAAGAACTACTCGATCGCCGGACTCCACTGGGGCCTGTACAACACCAAGGACCCGGCCGCCGTCCGGGCCTGCCACGACGAACTCACCCGGCTCGCCGCCCAGGGCGTCGTCAAGCCGCTGATCAGCGAACGCGTCGAGCTGTCCGGGGCCGCTTCTGCCGTCCAGCGGGTCGCCGACGGCACCAGCACCGGCCGGATCGTCGTACTTCCGACCGGAGCCGCCCGATGACCACGCCCGACGCGGCCGAACTCCGCCGCCGCACCCAGGAACTGCTCGCAGCGCACCCCCCGGCCGGCACCGGACGCACCGAATTCCTCAAGGCCCGCTTCGACGCCGGACTGGCCTGGGTGCACTACCCGGCCGGCCTCGGCGGGCTCGACGCGCCACGCTCCCTGCAACCCGTCGTCGACGCCGAACTCGCCGCGGCGGGCGCCCCCGACAACGACCCGCGCCGGATCGGCATCGGCCTCGGCATGGCCGCCCCCACCGTCCTCGGCTACGGCACCGAGGAGCAGAAGCAGCGCTTTTTGAGGCCACTGTGGGTCGGCGAGGAGGTCTGGTGCCAGCTCTTCAGCGAACCGGGCGCCGGCTCCGACCTCGCGGCACTGGGCACCCGCGCCGTCCGCGACGGCGAGGACTGGGTGGTCGACGGGCAGAAGGTCTGGACATCCAGCGCCCATCTGGCCCGCTGGGCGATCCTCATCGCCCGCACCGACCCGGACCTGCCCAAGCACCGAGGCATCAGCTACTTCATCTGCGACATGACCGACCCCGGCGTCGAGGTCAGGCCGCTGCGCCAGATCACCGGCGAGGCCGAGTTCAACGAGGTCTTCCTGACCGGCGTACGCATCCCCGACAGCATGCGCCTCGGCCCGGTCGGCGAGGGCTGGAAGGTCGCACAGACCACGCTGATGAACGAGCGGGTCTCCATCGGCGGAGCACGCGTCCCGCGCGAGGGCGGCATGATCGGCCCGGTCGCCCGCACCTGGCGCGAACGCCCCGAACTGCGCACCCACGACCTCCACCAGCGGCTGCTCACCCTCTGGGTCGAGGCCGAGGTGGCCAGGCTCACCGGCACCCGGCTGCGCCAGCAGCTCGTCGCCGGACAGCCCGGCCCCGAGGGCTCCGCAATGAAGCTGGCCTTCGCCCGGCTCAACCAGGAGATCAGTGGCCTGGAAGTCGAACTGCTCGGCGAGGAAGGGCTGTTGTACGACGACTGGACCATGCGCCGGCCGGAGCTCGTCGACTTCACCGGCCGGGACGCCGGCTACCGCTATCTCCGCTCCAAGGGCAACTCCATCGAGGGCGGCACCAGCGAGGTGCTGCTCAACATCGTCGCCGAGCGCGTCCTCGGCCTGCCCGCCGAGCCGCGCAACGACAAGGACGTCCCCTGGAAGGACCTGGCCCGATGACCGCACCGAACGAAGAGTCCCACGCCCCCGATCTGCTGTACTCGCAGGCCGAGGAAGATCTGCGGGCAGCGGTCCGCTCGCTGCTCGCCGACCGGGGTGACGCGCCGACGGTGCTCGCCCGCGTCGAGTCCGGCACGCCGTACGACCCGCAGCTCTGGGAGGCCCTCGCGGTCGGCATCGGCGCCGCCGGGCTGCTGGTGCCGGAGAAGCTCGGCGGGCAGGGCGCGAGCCATCGCGAGGCCGCGGTGGTGCTGGAGGAGCTGGGCCGGGGCGTCACCCCCGCGCCCTATCTGACCAGCGCGGTCGTCGCGACGGAGACCCTGCTCGCACTGACGGCGCAGGAGGGTCCGGCCACCGGACTCCTCGGTGAACTCGCCGCCGGCCGCAGGGTCGCGGTGCTCGCCGTGCCGTTCGCCGCCGCGCGGCCCGGCGCCGCGCAGCCGGTCGGGGTGGTGGCCGACACGCTCGACGGCACGGTGACCGGCGTCGCCGACGCGGCCGCCGCCGATGTGCTGCTGGTGCCCACGACCGACGGCCTGTACGCGGTCGATACGGGTGCCGAGGAGGTCGCCGTCGAGCCGCTCGTACCGCTCGACCTGACCCGGCCGCTCGCCGCCGTCACCCTTCGCGCGGCGGCCGGAACCCGGCTGGCCGACGGCGCGTCCGCGGTCGCAGCCGTGCGCCGGGGCCTGCTGACGGGCGCCGGACTGCTCGCCTCGGAGCAGCTCGGACTCGCCGAGTGGTGCCTGACCGAGACGGTCCGGTACACCCGGGAACGGCACCAGTTCAACCGGCCGGTCGGCTCGTTCCAAGCACTCAAGCACCGTATGGCGCAGCTCTGGCTGGAGGTCGTGTCGGCCCGCGCCGCCGCGCGCAACGCCGCGGACGCCCTCGCGGCAGGCAGCCCCGACGCGCCCCTGGCGGTGGCCGTCGCGCAGGCGTACTGCTCCGGGGTCGCCGTGCACGCCGCCGAGGAGTGCGTCCAGCTGCACGGCGGCATCGGCATGACCTGGGAACACCCGGCGCACCTGTACCTGAAGCGGGCCAAGGCCGACTCGATCGCCTTCGGCACGGCCGGACAGCACCGCGACACCATCGCCGGTCTCGTGGAACTGCCGGCACCACAGGGACGGTAACAACCGGCGGAAGCCCGGGACTTGGAGCGGAGGCGCGCGGAGGCGCACCTCCGCTCCGCCGTTTCTCCGTACGGCGGGGTACCGAGCACCCCTTTACCTGCTGTTTAATTGCGATCGTTTTGCAATAGCATTCGATCTTCAACAAGGGGTGCAGAGTATGACGGCCCGATCGATACGGGGAGCGGCCGCCGCGACGCTGACGACCGTGCTGTTGTCGACCGCGACGGCCTGTTCGCAACCGGGAGGCCCGGACGGCGGCGGCTCCGGATCGGGCGCGGCGGACTCGGCGGTGGTCGGCATCGCCTACGAGCCCGACAGCCTCAGCCCGCTGCTCGGCTACGGCAAGGACGGCAACTCCAAGATCTTCGACGGGCTGCTCACCCTCGACGCCGGCATGAAACTGCGGCCGGCGCTCGCCACCGCCCTGCCCGAGGTGAGCGACGACGGACTGACGTACACGTACCGGCTCCGCGAGGGTGTGAAGTTCAGCGACGGCGAGCCGTTCGGCGCGAAGGATGTGGTCTTCACCTACCGGACCATCCTCGACGAGAAGACCAACAACGCCTCCCGCACCGAACTCGACGCGGTGAGGAGCGTCGAGGCGGCCGGCGACGACACCGTCGTCTTCACGCTCAAGTACCCCTACGCGCCCTTCGCCCAGCGCACCGTCCTGCCCATCGCCCCCGAACACATCGCGGGCAAGCAGGACGTCAACACCGGCGAATTCACCACCCACCCCATAGGCACCGGACCGTATCTGCTCACCAAGTGGTCCAAGGGCGAGAAGATCGCCTTCAAGGCCAACCCCGGCTACTGGGGCGGCGCGCCGAAGGTGAAGAAGTTCACCATGGCGATCATCAAGGACGACGACGTGCGCGCCACCCGGCTGCGCTCCGGCGAACTCGACGGCGCGATCCTGCCGCCCAACCTGGCCAAGGGCTTCGCCCGCGGCAGCGGCACCCGGACGTACGCCGCCACGACGTACGACTACCGCAACGTGACCCTGCCGACCCACAACAAGGTCACGGGCGACATCGCCGTCCGCCGCGCGCTCGATGTCGCCGTCGACCGGAAGGCCATGGTCGACTCCCTGCTCAACGGCGAGGGCAGGCCCGCCTACGGCCCCGTCCCCACCGACAGCGAATGGTTCACCAAGGGCACCGAACGCCCCCACGACCTCGCCGCCGCGAAGAAGATCCTCGACGATGCCGGATGGAAGCCCGGCAAGGACGGCATCCGCACCAGGAACGGCGAGCGCGCCGCCTTCCCGCTCTGGTACCTCACCGGCGACAAGCTGCGCCAGGACCACGCGCTCGCCTACGCGTCCGATGCCAGGAAGGCCGGCATCGACATCACCACCGAAGCCGGGACCTGGGAGGTCATCGAGCCGCGGATGAAGCAGGACGCGGTCCTGGCGGGCGGCGGATCGCCCGCCGACCCCGACTTCGACCAGTACACCCTGCTGAAGTCCTCGCTCGCGGGCGACGGCTTCAACAACATGGCGTGGTACGACAACAAGGCCGTGGACCGGGCCCTGGAATCGGGCCGCAGAAGCGGTGACAGCGCCGAACGCAAGGCCGCCTACGACACCGTCCAGCGCGAACTGGTGAAGAACCCCGGCTACACCTTCCTCACCCACATCGACCACCTCTACGTGGTGAAGGACCGCTTCGGCCCGCTCACCACCCAGGTCGAACCGCACGACCACGGACTGGCGTCAGGCCCGTGGTGGAACGTCGAGGACTGGACGCCGAAGAAGTGAACCACCGCCTCCCCTGGGGGCCGATGGGCAGGATGGCGGGACGGCGGGCACTGCTCGCCGTCCCCGTCCTGGCCGCCGTGACGTTCGGTGTCTTCGCCGTCGCCGCCGCCTCCCCCTTCGACCCGGTCAAGGCGTACGCGGGCACCGCCGGCCTCACCGCCTCGCAGGAGAACCTCGACCAACTGCGGGCCAACCTCGGCGTCGACCAGCCGCTCGTCGCCCGCTGGTGGAACTGGCTGACCGCCGCGCTCGGCGGCGACCTCGGCGACTCCGCCGTGATGCGCCAGCCGGTCGCCGACGTCATCGGCGAACGCCTGGGCTGGTCCGTACTGCTCGCCGCGACCGCCTTCGCCGTCGCGGTCGTCCTCGGCACGGGTCTCGGCGTGCTCGCGGCTCGCAGGCCCGGCCGCCTGCTCGACCGTTGCGTCAGCTCCGCCGCGTACACACTCGAAGCCGCCCCGGCCTTCTGGCTCGGACTGCTCGCCATCTGGCTCTTCGCCCTGGAACTCGACGTGCTCCCGGCCGGCGGCCTCACCGACGCGGCCAGCGACACCGTCACCCCCGGTCAGGTCGCCACCCATCTGGTGCTCCCGGCGGCCGTGCTCGGGATCTCCCAGCTGCCGTGGTTCTTCCTCTACGTGCGCCAGGGCGTCGCGGACGCGCTCGACGAGGACCCGGTGCGCGGCGCCCGCGCCCGCGGACTGCGCGAACGCACCGTACTGCTCGGCCACGCACTGCGCTCCGGAATGCTGCCCACGCTCACCCTCATCGGCTCCCGCGTCCCCGAACTCATCACCGGCGCCCTGCTCGTCGAGACGGTCTTCAGCTGGCCGGGCATCGCCGCCGCCACCGTGCAGGCCGCCACCTCCGTCGACTTCCCGCTGCTCGCCGCGCTCACGGTGCTCGCCACCGCGGCCGTCGTGCTCGGCAACCTGCTCTCCGATCTGCTGTACGCGATCGCCGACCCGAGAGTGGGCTTCGATGGCTGACATCGCTCCGGCATCCGCACGCCGGACCACCCGCCGCGTCCGGGTGGCCGCCTCCGCCGGGATCGTCGGCGCGGTACTGCTCGCGGTCCTGCTGGTGCCGCCACTGGTCCAGCTCGACCAACAGGCCGTCGACCTCGCCGCAAAGCTCCGGCCACCGTCCTCGGAGCACCCGTTCGGCACCGACGACGTCGGACGTGATCTGCTGCTGCGCTGCGTCTACGGGCTCCGCGTCTCGCTGCTCGTCGGCATCGTCGCCGGGCTCACCGCGACCGTCATCGGGACCGCGGTCGGCGCCCTGGCCGCGGCGTTCGGCGGCTGGACCGATCGCGTCGTCATGCGGCTCGTGGACACCTTCTCGTCCGTGCCGCATCTGCTGCTCGGCATCTTCATCGTCGCGATGTTCCGGCCCGGCGTCGGCCCGGTGATCGTGTCCGTCGCCCTCACCCACTGGCTGTCGACGGCGAGGATCGTCCGCGCCGAGGTGTTGTCACTGCGCTCCCGCCCGTTCATCGACGCGGCGGTCTCCGGCGGCGCCTCGCGCGGCCGGGTCGTCGTGCGGCACCTGCTGCCCGCCGTGCTTCCGCAGGCCGGCCTCGCCGCGGTGCTCATGGTGCCGCACGCCATGTGGCACGAGTCCGCGCTCTCCTTCCTCGGGCTCGGACTGCCCACCCATCAGGCGAGCCTGGGCAACCTCGTACAGACGGCCCGGGGCTCGCTGCTCGCGGGCGACTGGTGGCCGACGCTCTTCCCCGGCCTGTTCCTGATCGTCCCGACCCTCGCGCTGGCCGGCCTCGCCGGAGCCTGGCGGGAACGGATCAACCCGCGCCGCCGATCGGAGCTGATGCTGTGAGTACCGTCCCCGGCCCCAAGGCGCCGGTGAGTGCCGCCCCCGTCACGAAGGCGCCGGTGCTCTCCGTGCGCGGGCTCTCCGTGCGGTTCCGGATGCGCGGCGGCCGCCACATCGCCGCCGTCAGCGACGCGCACTTCGACCTCGCCGCGGGGGAGTGCCTGGCCCTGGTCGGCGAGAGCGGCTGCGGCAAATCCGTACTGGCCTCGGCGCTGCTGGGACTGCTCCCCGGCAATGCGCGGACCTCGGGCTCGGCGCTCCTCGGCGACGGCACCGAACTCCTCACCGCCGGTGAACGGACCCTCGCCCGAATGGTACGGGGCCGCCGCATCGGACTCGTCCCGCAGAGCCCCGCCGCAAACCTCACCCCGGTCCGCACCGTCCGCTCCCAACTGCAGGAGACCTTGCGCGAGCTGACCGGCACCCGCGGTTCCGCCGTGCGCCCGGCCGCCGAACGGGCCGCCGCACGCGCCTCCTTCCCGGCCGGACACCTCGACCGGTATCCGCACGAACTCTCCGGCGGCCTCGCCCAGCGGGCCGCGACCGCGCTCGCCCTGATCGGCGAGGCGCCCCTGCTCCTGGCCGACGAGCCCACCACCGGACTCGACCGCGACCTCGTCGAGCGGACCGTCGACGAACTGCGGCGCCACACCGACGGGGACCGGGCGCTCCTGCTCATCACCCACGACCTCGCGGCGGCCGAGCGGATCGCCGACCGGGTCGCCGTGATGTACGCGGGACGCATCGTCGAACTCGCCGACGCCGAGCGGTTCTTCGGGGAGCCGGGACCGCGCCACCCGTACGCGCGCGGCCTCCTGGACGCGCTGCCGGAGCGCGCCTTCGTACCGATCCCCGGCATGCCGCCGGAGCTCGGGGCGCTCCCCGAGGGCTGCGCGTTCGCGGCCCGCTGCGGCCACGCCGACGACCGGTGCGCCGTACTGCCCCCGTTCGACGGCCGTCTCGCCTGCCACCACGAGGTGCGGGCGGACGGGGAGGAGCCGGTCCGTGCTTGAACTCACCCGCGTCACCGCCGGATACGACCCCCGCGATCCCGTCGTACGCGAGGCGTCGCTGAGCATCGCGCCGGGGGAGTCGGTCGGACTGCTGGGCCCGAGCGGCTGCGGCAAATCCACCCTGGCCAGGGTCGCCGCGCTGCTGCACCGCCCGTACGCGGGCACGGTCGTGCTCGACGGCGAACCGGTACGCGGCTGGCGGCACGCCGCCCCGCGTGCGCAGCGCACCGCCGTCGGCGTCGTCTTCCAGCAGCCCCGGCTCTCCGCCGACCCCCGGCTCACCCTGCGCGAACTCATCGCCCAGCCGCTGCGGGCCACCGGCCGCCGCGCGGAGGTGCCGGACCGGGTGGCCGCACTGGCGCCCGCGGTCGGGCTCACGGCCGAACTGCTCGGCCGTCGCCCGCACGAGGTCAGCGACGGTCAGTTGCAGCGCGCCTGCCTGGCGAGGGCGCTGGTCCTGCGGCCGCGCTGGCTGATCTGCGACGAGATGACCGCGATGCTCGACGCCTCGACGACCGCCGCGCTGGTCGCGGTGGTGGAGACCTACCGGCGGGAGTCCGGGGCCGGACTGCTGGCCGTCGGACACGACCGGGTGCTCCTGGAACGCTGGTGCGACCGCACGGTCGGCTGGCGGACGGTGTGCGGCGCGGACGGCAAGGCGCGGGAGTCCATGAGCCCGACCCCGTAAGTCCATACCCCGGCACCTGACTCCCCGTCACCCTTGTGGACGAGTCCATGACAAAGAAGTCCACTCGTCCGGTGAAGGAGCAGGGAAATGCAACGAGCACGCGCCACCGTCGTGGTGGTGATTCTCGCGGTCGCCGTCTGCCTCGGTCTGGCCGGCCCGTCCGGAGCTGCCGGCCAGACCCCGGGTTCGTACAGCAACTACACCTTCCCGTCCGGGACGGCCCCCCTCGACGAGGTCACCTTCGGCACCACCGTCCAGTCCGACCCGGGCCGGGCGAACGTCTTCTGGTCCCACCAGTTCGGCTTCACCAACGGGGTCGGTGGCTACATCGGCATGCAGCGCAACCGCTCCGGCGGCGGCCTGTTCCTCTTCTCGCTCTGGGACTCCACCGGGGGCCGGGCGGGCGACTCCGGTACGTACTGCCAGACCTTCGCCGAGGGCGGCACCGGCTACACCTGCCGGCTCGCCGAGCGCTTCACGGCCGGGCACCACTACCGCTTCCGCGTCGCGCCGGACACCGCCGCCGGCTGGTACCGGGCCACGATCACCGACGCCACGGCCGGGACGTCCTTCGTCCTCGGCAGCCTGCAGATCGGCACCGGCGCGAAGGTCGCCACCGGCGGAATGGTCGACTGGGTCGAGTACTTCGACTGGAACAACAACGCCGCGACCTGCGCCGACTCGCCGTACTCCAAGGCCCTGTTCGACCTGCCCGGCGGCACGGCGGGCGGCGCCGACGTCACCGCCGCACTCGGCGCCACCAGCGTGAGCGGCACATGCTCCGGCGACGCCGCGGTGAAGGGCCAGAGCGGCGGCAGTGTGCACGAGGACGGCATCGGCAACTCCTCGTCCGGATCCGTCGTCGGAGCCGCCGGCGCCTGCGTCGACATCCCCGGCGGCACCACGGGCACGCAGCTGAACCTCTGGAGCTGCACCGGCGGCAACAACCAGAACTGGGTACGGGCCGCCGACGGCACCCTCCGCGCGCAGTTCCAGTGCATGACCGTGAGCGGCACCACCGTACGGACCGCGGCCTGCGACGGCTCGGCCGCGCAGCAGTGGCGGACCGACGGACCGGCCCTGGTCAACCCGGCCACCGGTAAGTGCCTCGACGCCTACGGCGGCGGCAGCGCCAACGGCACCCCGCTCGGCATCTACACCTGCAACGGCGCCGCCAACCAGCGCTGGACGCTCCCGGCCTGATCAAGAAAACGGCAGTCGACGGTCGGACGACGACCGGGGCAACTCTTGTGCGGGCCCTGCCCGCAGAGGTGATCACCGTCGCATACTCGGTCGCGTCCGCCCGTCCGGTCCACCACGCTCTCCCGGGAGAATCCATGGCGTTCCCGACCCGCCGAACCGTCGTCACCACCGCACTCGCCGCCGCGGCCGCAGGTGCGCTCCTGCCTTCCCAGGCCGCCGCCTCCGACGGCGCCGCCACGTCCCCGGCCGCACGGCACCACCGCACCCGCGCCCTGCGCAGGGCCCACGCGCACAACGACTACCTGCACCCGCGCCCCCTGCACGACGCGCTCTCGCACGGCTTCACCAGTGTCGAGGCCGACATCTTCCTGGTGGACGGGGAACTGCTCGTCGCCCACGAGGCCACCGACCTCGACCCCTCCCGCACCCTCGCATCGCTCTACCTCGACCCGCTGCTCGCCAGGGTCCGGGCCAACCACGGCACGGTCCACCCCGGCTACCGCGACCCGGTGCAACTGCTGATCGACATCAAGACGGACGGGGCCGCCGCCTACCTCGAACTCGACCGGCAGCTCCGGCACTACCGACGGATGCTGACGTCGTACCACCACGGCCGGGTACGGCCCGGCGCGATCACCCCCGTCATCTCCGGCGACCGCGCGGCTCGCGTCCCGATGGAGACGCAGAGCACCCGGTACGCCTTCTACGACGGCCGGCCCGAAGACCTCGGCACCGCGGCCGGCGCCTCGTTCATCCCGCTCATCAGCAGCAGCTGGACCGACGGCTTCAGCTGGCTCGGCGCGGGCCCCTTCCCCGCCGCCGAGCGGGACAAACTGCGCGCACTCGTCGCCACGGCCCATCGCGGCGGTCAGCGGATCCGCTTCTGGGCCACCCCCGACACGCCGGGACCGGAGCGGGAAGCACTCTGGACGGAGCTGCTGGCCGCCGGGGTCGACCACCTCAACACCGATGATCTGGCGGGTCTGGAGCGCTTCCTGCGCACCCACGACCGGTAGGGCCGGACCGGGACGGCCCGTCCCCGCGGCCGGCCGGACGTGACACCCCGAGCGTGACAGCCAGTCAACACCCGGATGGCGGACACGCCAGTCGTCCGGATGGCTCCTCCGCTGCGCCACACTGGCGGCCGAATGCCGCATTCCGGCGCGGCGGAGGAGGTTGGCCATGGCCATTTCGATCTCACTGGTGCTGCTTCTGGTGATCCTCGCGGTGATCTTTCTCCGCAACGGGGGGCTGAAGCTCTCGCATGCGCTGGTCTGCGCCATGCTCGGGTTCTTCCTCGCGGGTACGAGCATGGCGCCGACCATCCAGGACGGCCTGGCGGCCACGGCCGACGTCGTCAGCAGCCTCAAGCCCTGAGGCCACCGGACACCGTGTGACGCGCCGCCGCTCCGGCTACCGGACCGGCGGCGCAGCCGTGCTCCTCCGCACCACGAGCCGCGTGGGCACGAGCGTGGTGCCGCGCTCCGTCCCGCTCTGGCGGACCTGCCGCAGAACACCCTCCACACAGCGGCGCCCCACCTCGGCGAAGTCCTGGTGGACGGTGGTCAGCGGCGGCAGGAACGAACCGGACTCCGGAATGTCGTCGAAGCCGATGACGGACACGTCCTGCGGCACCCTGCGGCCGCTCTCCTGAAGCGCCCTCAACAAACCGAGCGCCATCTGGTCGTTGGCGGCGAACACGGCCGTGCAGTCGTCCTGTCCGGCGAGGTGGAGACCGGCGCGGTAGCCCGAGTCGGCCGACCAGTCGCCGCGTACGAGCGGGGGAGCGTCGCGTCCCTCGTCGGCGAGGGCGGCGCGCCAGGCGTCGGCCCTGCGCTGGGCGGCGTACGACTCCTCGGGGCCCGCGAGATGCCACACGGTACGGTGCCCGAGGCCCAGAAGGTGGCGTACGGCGTCGCGGGTACCGCCCGCCTGGTCGGTGTCGACCACGGTGTGACGGTCCCCGGCGTCCGAGTCCGCCACCACGACCTTGACGTGCGGCGGCAGGGACAGGCGGGCCGTGTCGAGGAGGTGGACCTCCATGATGACGATGACCGCGTCGACGGCGAGCTCGCCCAGCCGGGAGAAGGCGCCGCGGACCTCGTCCTGCGTGGGCACGGCGACCGGCAGCAGTGTGACCGCGTAGCCCTCGTGCGCGGCCGACGTGGCGATGGCTTCGAGGGTGCGGACGTTCCCGGTGGTGGAGAGCGAGAAGGTGATGACACCGATGGTGCGGAACTCGCCGCGCTTGAGGGCGCGGGCGGCGCTGTTGGGCCGGTAGCCGAGCTCCTTCATGGCGGCGAGCACCTGCCGGCGGGTCTCCTCGTTCACGCCGGGGAAACCGTTCGAGACGCGGGAGACGGTCTGTGACGAGACGCCCGCGATCCGGGCCACATCGGCCATGGACACGCTCTGCTTCCGGCGGGCCGCCCGGGGCGTGGTCCCCGTCCCGGCTCCTGGAGCGCCCTGCTCCGGGGTGCTGTCCGCTGCTTCCACCGTCTCCCTCTCCAGCTGCCGTCGCCCGGAACGGCTCTTGACCGTCGCCCTGGGGCAGTGTAGACATTCCGCCATCAGATGTTTACGTAAACATAGCACCTCACGGGCCTTTGAAGGCTGCCATGTTTACGTAAACATCGGCCCAGTGCACGGCGCCCGGCGCCGGTCTTGAGATGGACGAGCGAGGAACGACATGACGACGCTTCACCCGCCGGCGGCCGCCCGGCGGCGCCCGGCCCGGCCGCCGGCACGGCGCCGCCGCCGGTCCTGGACCGGCTGGGGCTTCATCGGCCCCTTCGTGGTGGTCTTCGCCCTGGTCTTCCTGGCTCCCCTCGGGTACTCCGTCTACCTCAGCCTCTTCCGCGACCAGCTCATCGGCGGCACCCACTTCGTGGGGCTGGACAATTACCAGCAGGCCCTGCAGGACGCCCGGTTCTGGGACGGGGTGATGCGGGTCGGCCTGTTCCTCCTCGTCCAGGTGCCGATCATGCTGGGGATCGCCCTGCTGGTCGCGCTCGCCCTGGACAGCGGCCGCCTGTACGGCAAGAACTTCTTCCGGATCTCGGTGTTCCTGCCGTACGCGGTGCCCGCCGTCGTCGCCTCCCTGATGTGGGGCTTCATGTACGGCACCCGGTTCGGGCTCGTCGGCGACATCAACGAAGCGTTCGGCGTGGACCTGCCCGACCCGCTCTCCTCCGGCCTGGTCCTCGCCTCGATCGGCAACATCGTCACCTGGGAGTTCGTCGGCTACAACATGCTGATCTTCTACTCCGCGCTGCGCGTCGTCCCGCACTCGCTCTACGAGGCAGCCGCGATCGACGGCGCCGGCCAGTGGCGCGTCGTGTCGGCGATCAAGCTTCCGGCCATCCGCGGCGCCCTCGTCATCGCCACGATCTTCTCGGTCATCGGCAGCTTCCAGCTCTTCAACGAACCGGCCATCCTCCAGAAGCTGGCGCCCAACGCGATCACCACCGACTACACCCCGAACTACTACACGTTCTCGCTGTCCTTCTCCGGCCAGCAGCACAACTACTCCGCGACGGTCGCCATCGTCATGGGCGTGATCACGATGGTCGTCGCCTATGTCGTCCAGCTGCGCGGCATGCGCAAGGGAGCGTGAGCCCGATGACGGGACCGAGCACCACCACCGCCACCCGGCCCACGACACGGCCGAGGACCACCGTCCCGAGGCTGCGCACCCCGGGCCGCCTCCACAACCCCGCCCGCCCCAGGCGCAGCGTGCTGCTGACGGTGCTCACCGCCGTCGTGCTGCTCTACAGCCTGGTGCCGCTGCTCTGGCTGCTGATCAGCGCCACCAAGACGCAGAACGGCCTCGCCCACTCCTTCGGCCTGTGGTTCGACGGGGACTTCGCCCTGTGGGACAACATCACCTCCACACTCACCTACCAGGACGGCGTCTTCGTCCGCTGGCTCCTGAACACCCTGCTCTACGTGGTGGTGGGCGCGGGTGGCGCGACCCTGCTCGCGGTCCTCGGCGGGTACGCGCTCGCCAAGTTCGACTTCCCCGGCAAGCGGGGCGTGTTCGCGGTCGTCATCGGCGCGGTCGCCGTGCCCGGCACGGCCCTCGCCGTCCCGACCTTTCTGATGTTCAGCAAGCTGGGCCTGACCGACACCCCGTGGGCGGTCATCGTCCCGTCGCTGATCTCACCGTTCGGCCTGTACCTGATGTGGGTGTTCGCCACCGAGGCGATCCCCACCGAACTGATGGAGGCCGCCCGCATCGACGGCGCGAGCGAGCTGCGCACCTTCTTCCGGGTCGCCCTGCCGCTGCTCGCGCCCGGCACCGTCACCGTCCTGCTCTTCACCACGGTCGCGACCTGGAACAACTACTTCCTGCCGCTGATCATGCTGAAGGACCCCGACTGGTACCCGCTGACCCTCGGCCTCGACAGCTGGAACAAACAGGCGTCCACGGCGGGCGGCGAGGCCGTCTTCAACCTGGTCATCACCGGTTCGCTGCTCACCATCGTGCCGCTGATCGCCGCTTTCCTGCTGCTCCAGAAGCACTGGCAGTCCGGACTCGCCGCCGGAAGCGTCAAGGAGTAGACCCAGGGTCTTTCGTCTGGATCACGCGAGCCCGGCGTGATCCGAACGAGAGGCCCCAGCCCCGGAGTCCGCTCCCGCGCCTCCGAAGAACCACGACGAAGTGGAAGCATCGCCATGCCCAAGAACACCCGCCGCATCGTGCGCGGCATCGGTCTCGTCTGCGTCCTGGCCCTCGGTGTCACCGCCTGCGGCGGCTCCGACGACGAAGGATCGAGCCGGACGCAGGTCTCCCCGGCCGACGTCCAGGCTGCGCTGAAGAAGGGCGGCACCGTCACCGTGTGGGCCTGGGAGCCCACCCTGAAGCAGGTCGCCGCCGACTTCGAGAAGAAGTACCCGAAGGTCCACATCGATCTGGTCAACGCCGGCACCAACAACGACCAGTACAAGGCGCTCCAGAACGCCATCTCCGCCGAGAAGGGCGTTCCCGACGTCGCGCAGATCGAGTACTACGCGCTCGGCCAGTACGCCCTGACCAAGTCCGTCACCGACCTGAAGCCCTACGGCGCGGACAAGCTCGCCGACTCCTACTCGCCCGGCCCCTGGAACTCCGTGAAGTCCGGCGACGGCGTCTACGGACTGCCCATGGACTCCGGCCCGATGGCGCTCTTCTACAACAAGAAGGTCTTCGACAAGTACAAGATCGCCGTGCCGACCACTTGGGACGAGTACGTCGAGGCCGCCCGCAAGCTCCACAAGGCGAACCCGAAGGCGTACATCACCAGCGACCTCGGCGACGCGGGCCTCACCACCAGCCTGCTGTGGCAGGCGGGCTCGCACCCGTACAAGGTCGACGGCACCGAGGTCGGCATCGACTTCACCGACGCGGGCGCCAAGAAGTACACCGACACCTGGCAGAAGCTCATCGACGAGAAGCTCGTCGCGCCCGTCGCGGGCTGGAGCGACGACTGGTACAAGGGCCTCGGCGACGGCACCATCGCCACCCTGCCCACCGGCGCCTGGATGCCCGCCAACTTCGCCTCCGGGGTGAAGGACGCCGCCGGTGACTGGCGCGCCGCCCCGATGCCGCAGTGGACGAAGGGCGCGGACACCGGCGCCGAGAACGGCGGCAGCTCCCTCGCCCTGCCCACGCTCGGCAAGGACAAGGAACTCGCCTACGCCTTCGTCGAGTACGCCAACTCCGGTGCCGGCGTGCAGACCCGCATCAAGAACGGCGCGTTCCCCGCCACCACCGAGGACCTGGGCTCCGAGGCGTTCCAGAACATCGCGTTCCCCTACTTCGGAGGCCAGAAGGCCAACAAGATCTTCGCCGAGGCCGCCCGGAACGTTCCCACCGACTGGAAGTACCTGCCCTACCAGGTGTACGCCAACTCGATCTTCAACGACACCGTCGGCAAGGCCTACATCTCCGGCACACAGCTGTCGCAGGGCCTGAAGACATGGCAGGACGCCTCGGTCAAGTACGGGACGGAGCAGGGCTTCACCGTCCAGAAGTGACCACGCGCCCGTCCGCCGCACCCGTTCCACCGGAAGGACCCGCATGACCTCCCCCCTCCCGTCCCGATTCCCGTACGCACCGGGCAGCGACGGCACTCCACGCCTCGTGTACGGCGCCGACTACAACCCCGAGCAGTGGCCGCGCGAGGTGTGGGAGGAGGACGTCCGGCTGATGCGCGAGGCCGGCGTGAACACGGTCTCCGTGGGCATCTTCTCCTGGGCCCGCCTCCAGCCCGCCCGGAACACCTGGGACTTCGGCTGGCTCGACGAACTCATGGAGCTGCTGCACGCGGGCGGCATCGGCGTCGACCTGGCCACCGCCACCGCCTCCCCGCCACCCTGGCTCACCACCGCGCACCCGGAGATCCTGCCGGTGACCGCGTCCGGCGAGACGGTGTGGCCGGGGGCGCGGCAGCACTGGCGCCCCACCTCGCCCGTCTTCCGGACCCACGCACTGCGCCTGGTCCGGGAGCTGGCGACGCGCTACGCGGACCATCCGGCCCTGGTCGCCTGGCACATCAACAACGAACTGGGCTGCCACAACGCCTACGACTACTCCGACGACGCGGCCCGCGCCTTCCGCACCTGGCTGCGCCACCGCTACACCACCCTCGACGCGCTCAACCACGCCTGGGGCACCGCCTTCTGGTCCCAGCGCTACAGCGACTGGGAGCAGATCCTGCCGCCGCGGCTCGCGGCCTCGCACCCCAACCCCACTCAGCAGCTGGACTTCAAGCGGTTCTCGTCGGACGCGCTCAAGGAACATCTGCGCGCCGAGCGCGACGTGCTGCGCGAGATCACCCCGGACATCCCCGTCACCAGCAACTTCATGGTGATGGGCGGCACTAAGGGCATGAACTACGCCGACTGGGCGGCCGAGGTCGACTTCGTCTCCAACGACCACTACACACAGCCCGGACCGCAGGACCGGGACGAGCTCTCGTTCTCCGCCAACCTCACCAGCGCGATCGCCGGCCACCGGCCGTGGTTCCTCATGGAGCACTCCACCAGCGCCGTCAACTGGCAGCCCGTCAACCTGGCCAAGAAGCCCGGCGAGCTGGCCCGCGACTCGCTGCTGCACCTCGCGCACGGCGCCGACGCCATCTGCTTCTTCCAGTGGCGCCAGTCGGCCGCCGGCGCCGAGAAGTACCACTCCGCGATGGTCCCGCACGCCGGCCCCGACAGCGAGGTGTTCCGTGCGGTCACCGATCTCGGGCGGACGCTGGAGGCACTCGCCTCCGTGGCGGGCGCCGCGCGCGAGCCGGCCCGGGTCGGCATTCTCTTCGACTGGGACTCGTGGTGGGCGAGCGAACAGGACTCGCACCCCACCGCCCGTCTCGACTACCGCCAGGAGGCGCTGGACTGGTACTCCGCGCTCCTGGCCCTCGGCGTACGGGCCGACGTGATCACACCGGCGACCGACCCCGGTGCGTACGACCTGCTGATCGCGCCCGTCCTGCACGTGGTCCCGGAGGCCCTCGCCAAAGAGCTCACGCGCTACGCCGAGACCGGCGGCCACCTCGTCACCACCTACTTCTCCGGCGTCGTCGACGAGAACGACCACGTCTGGCTCGGCGGCTACCCGGGCGCCCTGCGCGAACTGCTGGGCATCCGCATCGAGGAGTTCGGGCCGCTGCTCGACGGTGACACGGTCGAGCTGGACAACTCCACCACCGGCGGACTGTGGACCGACCGGATCACCGTCGACGGACCGGAGGTGGAGGTCCTCGCCCGCTACCGCAGCGGTACGTACGCGAACCGCCCGGCCGTCACCCGCCGCCCGACCGGGCGGGGCTCGGCGACGTACGTCTCCACCCGCCTCGGCACCGACGGGCTCGCCGCGCTGCTGCCTGAACTCCTCGGCCGGGCAGGGGTGGAGAGCGAGCTGCCCGAGTCCGCGCGGGGCCGCGTCGAGACGGTGGTCCGACGCGACACCGAGAGCCGCTATCTGTTCCTGGTCAACCGGACCGAAGAGCCGGTACCGCTGCCCGGCCTCACCGGGGACCTCCTCGCGGGCGGCGCCGAACAGGGCGCCGGGGCGGAACTCGTCCTGCCGCCGCGGGGCGTGGCGGTGCTGCGAAGCCCCGTCACTTCCTGACCGCTCCACTCTCCGTACAGCGCCACCCCATGACGGGCCCGTGCCGTGCCGCCCGCACGCGGCACGGGCCCTTCTCGCCGTACTCGCCTTCTCCACCAGCGAGTTGGAGGCCCGTCTCGGCGCGCCGTACCCGCACCCCCGGACTCCTCGGAGCCGCCACCACCGCACTGGTCACCGCGGCCGCACTGCTCGGTGCGCCGGCGTCGACGGCGCCACGGCGCCCGGTGACGTCACCGGGCGGCCTGACCCCTCCTGCCGACAGCAGCCGTTCGAGGGCGGGGGCACCGGCCTCGTCCGGTTCGCCAACGCCACCGGCGGCTACCCCGAGGAGATCCGGCAGAAGCCGGCCGGCCTCCTCTTCGACGACGACGGCCTCGCCCTGAACATCGCCTGCTACAACATCGGCGGCGGCAATGCCCCCTGGGTCGACCGGATCGCGGCCACGCAGTTGATCACGCCGACGACCGGCGACGGCACCTGGACCTCGTCCACGCCGCCACCGGCAGTCTCCTGGAGGTCGGCGGCCAGGCCACGCACGACGGCGACGCGGTGACGACCTGGCAGCCCGACTCGGGCGGGAACCAGCGGTGGAGGGTCACGGACCTGACCGGGACCGGCTGAGCCGGGCGCCCGCCCTCCCCACTGGTGTCGGGGAGGGCGGGCACCCGCCGGTCACGCGGACGGTGTCGTCATCCGCGCCAGCGCCACACCGCCGACGATCAGGGTGACCGCCGCCAGCCGCCCCGGACTCACCGGATCGTGATGGACGAGGACGCCCAGGGCGATGGCGCCGATCGCGCCGATGCCGGTGAAGACCGCGTACGCCGTGCCCACCGGCAGCCCCTCCATGGCCCGGGCGAGCAGATATACCGCGCCGATCATGAGCACGGCGCACACCAGCGTCGGCAGCGGCCGGGTGAAACCTTGCGTCGGCCTGATGCTCTGGGACCAGGCGATCTCGACCAGCCCGGCGCAGATCAGCAGCAGCCAGCTCATCGGATGCCTCCGCCCAGTTCCCGTGCGGCCGTCAGGGCGGCCGCACGCGACTCGTCGTGCTGTGGGCGGCGGGCGGCGAGCGAGGGGTCGATCCGGGAGTTCACGAGCTCGGTCGAGAGGAAGACCGGGTCGTCGACCGCGAAGTGGCCCGCGAGGAAGTCCCGCAGATAGCGCTCCTGGTGGTCGTACGGTTCGCGCGGGGTGCCAGGGCCGTAGGCCCCGCCCCGGGCGGAGGCGATCACGAAGCGGCGCCCCGCCAGCGACATCCTGGGGAACGTCACCTGGTCGATCCACGCCTTGAGGGAGGCGGGGACGGAGAAGTTGTACATCGGTGTCGTGATGAGCACGACGTCGGCGGCGGTCAGTTCCGCCAGCAGCGGTCGCAGCACCTCCCAGGCCCGTGCCTGGTCCGGGGTGCGCACCGCCTCCTCGTACCGGGCGATGTCGGTGATGCCGTGCCGCAGGACGTGGTCGCAGAGCTCGGTCCAGGCCTCGTCGATCTGCGGCGCCGGGTCGGTGCGCAGATCGCGGAGCACATAGGTGCCGGACGGATTCGCGCTCCGCCAGGCGGCGGCGAAGGCGTCGCCCAGTTCCCGGCTGAAGGAGTCGCGCCGCGCGCTCGCGGCGATGTGCAGCAGTACGGACATGGGTACCCCCTGGAATCATTAAGTGGACATTGTGTCCGCTTAGCTCGACCAGGTTAACCGGACGTCGTGTCCACTTATTCCTGTACGGTTGGACCATGGAACGGGCGGACGCAGCAAGGAACCGGGCCAAGGTGCTCGCCGCGGCGAACCGGCTCTTCGCCGCGGGCGATCCGCGCAGGGTGACGATGGATGCCATCGCCCGTGAGGCCGGCGTGGGGCGGGGCACGCTCTACCGCCGGTACCCCGACATCGCGTCCATCGCCACGGCACTCCTCGACGAACACGAACGCGCGCTCCAGGAGAAGCTGCTCGGCGGTGAGCCGCCGCTGGGGCCCGGAGCTCCGCCCGCGCGGCGGCTGGCCGCCTTCTACGCGGCGATGGCCGACCTGCTGGAGCAGCACATCCACCTCACCCTGGGCGCCGAGTCCGGCTCCGCGCGGTTCGCCACCGGGGCATACGGCTTCTGGCGCGCGCATGTCCGCATGCTCGTCAAGGAGGCGGGCGTGCCCGGCCCGGACGCCCTCAGCGACATCCTGCTGGCCCCACTGGAGCCCGAACTCTTCGCGTACCAACGAGGACGGGGCCGCGGCATCGACGAGATCAAGTCGGCGCTGGAAACGCTCGCGGAACGGACGCTCGTCGCCGGCTGAGATCTGCCGGGGTCAGCGCCCGGCCGATCCGGCCGGAACGCCCCTCAACTCGCCTTCGCCCACGCGTAACGGTGCTCGGGACGACCAGTGTCGCCGTACTTGAGGCTCAGGCTGATGCGGCCCGCGCCCTCCAGATACTTGAGGTAGCGCTGGGCGGTTGAGCGGCTGAGACCGGCCCGGACGGCGACCTCGTGCGCGGACAGCGGCCCCTCGGCGGCCGACAGCACATGGCGGATGACCTCCGCGGTGGGCGCGGAGTGCCCCTTGGGCAGTCCGGCCGCGGAGCCGGACTCCGTGGTGCGCAGGGCGCCGAAGATCTGGTCGACCTGCTCCTGCCCGGCCTCGCCCCGGCCGCCGCCCACCCCTTCGAGGGTCCGCCGCAGGGCCGCGTAACTCTCCAGCTTGGCGCGCAGACCGCTGAAGCTGAACGGCTTGACCAGGTACTGGAGCGCGCCGTACCGCATGGCGGTGCGGACGGTCGCCACATCGCGGGCCGCGGTCACCATGATCACATCGGCCGGGTGGCCGAGCTGGCGCAGCCGCCGCACCAGCGTCAGCCCCGTCTCGTCCGGCAGATAGTGATCGAGCAGCACCAGATCGACATGGCCGCGCTCCAGGAACGACAGCGCCTGGGCGGCGGTGTGCGCACGCGAGACGACCCGGAAGCCGGGAACCTTGGCCACGTACGCGGCATTGATCTCCGCCACCCGGAAATCGTCGTCCACCACCAGGACATCGATCATCGCGACTCTCCCACTTCTGTCAGCGGCCGGACGTCGAGCGCCTCGGGCAGGACCACGGTGAAGACCGCGCCGCCGCCGGCCCGGGCCGTGACGCGGGCCGCGCCACCGTAGCGCTCGGCCAGCCGGCGCACCAGCGCCAGACCCAGGCCGCGTCCGCGGTGCGCGGGGGACTCCTTGGTGGACCAGCCCTCGGTGAAGATCTGCTCACGCATCCCGGGAGGCACCCCCGGCCCGTTGTCGCTGACCCGCAGCACCGCCGTACTGCCCTCGGCCAGCAGCTCGACCTCGATGAGCGTGGCGACGTCCAGCGCGTTGTCGATCAGATTGCCGAGTGCGGTCACCAGATCGCGCGGGTCCACCACCACGTCCGGGAGCCGGGTGCCCGGCGAGATGCGCAGGGACGCACCCCGCTCCGCCGCGATGGCGGACTTGCCCACCAACAACGCGGACAGCAAAGGGTCGTTGACGCGCTCCGCGACCTGTTCCGCCGAGGCCCGGTGACCGCTGGTCACCTCCTCGACGAACTCCACCGCGGCATCGTGCCGGCCCAGCTCCAGCAGCCCCAGCAGCGTGTGCAGCCGGTTGGCGTGCTCGTGGTCCTGGGCCCGCAGCGCGTCCAACAGGCCGTGCGTGGAGTCCAGTTCACGGCCCAGCAGCTCCAGCTCGGTGCGGTCGCGCAGGGTTACCACCGCCCCGCCGTCGCCGGTGGGCATGCGGTTGGCTATCAACACCCGGCCCCGGCAGACGGTGATCAGGTTCGCCCCGTCCACCCGACCCGCCAGTACCTGCGCCGTACGCCCGGGCGGCAGCACCTCGCCCAGCGCACGTCCGACCGCGTCCTGGTCCAGTTCGAGCAGCCGCTGCGCCTCGTCGTTGAGCAGCCGGATCCGGCCCCGTGCGTCCAGTGCGAGCACTGCCTCACGGATGCTGTGCAGCATCGCCTCGCGCTCGTCCAGCAGTGCGGAGATGTCGGCGAAGGCGAGCCCGTGCGTACCGCGCCGGAGCCGCCGCGACACGGCCAGGGCGGCCAGCACCCCGACGGCGAGCGCCGCTCCGGAGTACAGCAGCAGACCCGGAATCGCGCCCAGCAGCCGGTCGTGGACGCTGTCGTAGGCGATGCCCACCGACACGGCGCCCACGATGTTCTGCCGCTGGTCGCGGAGCGGGACCTTCGCACGCGCCGACCGGCCCAGGGTTCCGTCGTCGATCTGCATGATCTCCCGGCCGCCCAGCGCCGTGCTGGGGTCGGTCGAGACATGCCTGCCGATCTGCGCGATGTCGGTGTGCGACCAGCGCACCCCGCGGGTGTCCATCACGACGATGTACAGCGCCCCGGTGGCCCGCCGGATCCGCTCCGCCTCGGCCTGCACCGGTCCGCCGGGGCTCGGATCGGTGCCTCGCAGATCGCGGACCAGACCGGGTTCGGCGGCGGTGGTCTGGGCGATGGACAGCGCCTGGTGCATCGCCTGGTTGTCGAGCTGATGGCTGAGCGGGGCGAGGAAGAGCCCCGTGACGAGCATGATCACACCGGTGGTGATGACCACCTGGGTGAGGAGGACCTGGGCGGAGACACGGCGCGGCCAGTGAATGCGCATCTGCTCGCCCTCTGCCTTCCGCCTGCCAGGAACATGATGCTCCGTTTCGTCCTCGTGTGAACGCAACGTAAACGTCGCGCGAGCCGATGACCAGTCCTCGTGGGGCATTCGTTGCCGGGGCCGTGAGCAGAACGAGCAGAACCCCGGGATATGAGCAGAACCCGGAGTTGTGGGCGCAAGGGTGCCCGCGTCCTCGGGGCGCCTCTAGCGTCCCGCCCCATGAAGAGCGAAACGAGCCCCGCCATCGAACTGCGGGGCGCGAGCAAAGCGTTCCGGACTCCGTCGGGGGCGCTCCACACCGCCGTACGGGATCTGGACCTCACCATCGGGCGCGGCGAGTTCGTCGCCGTGGTCGGCCCCACCGGATGCGGCAAGTCGACCACGCTGACTCTGGTCAGCGGCCTGGAGGAGCCCACCGAGGGCGAAGTGCTGGTGGCCGGCGAGCCGGTGCGCGGCATCGGCGACAAGGTCGGTTTCGTCTTCCAGCAGGACGCCGTCTTCCCCTGGCGGACCGTGCTGTCCAATGTGATGGCGGGCCCCCGCTTCCGCGGCGTGCCCAGGCCCGAGGCGAAGGAACGGGCCCGGGAATGGCTCGCCAGGGTCGGTCTCTCCTCCTTCGCGGACCGCTACCCCCATCAGCTGTCCGGCGGTCAGCGCAAGCGCGTCGCCCTCGCGGCCACCTTCGTCAACGACCCCGAGATCCTGCTCATGGACGAGCCGTTCTCCGCGCTCGATGTGCAGACCAGGGCCCTGATGTCGGACGAACTGCTGGAGCTGTGGGCCGGCACCGGTGCCTCCGTGGTCTTCGTCACCCATGACCTGGAGGAGTCCATCGCGCTGGCCGACAAGGTCGTGGTCATGACCGCGGGACCGGCCACGGTCAAGGAGGTCTTCGAGATCGACCTGCCCCGTCCCCGCAAGGTCGAGCAGGTGCGGCTGGAGCCCCGGTTCGTGGAGATCTACCGGGAGATCTGGTCCTCGCTCGGCGATGAGGTCCGCATCACCCGCGAGAGGGGTGCCCTCGATGTCGCCTGAAACCATCACCGCGGGCGCCGCCGTGACGAAGACCGGGCGGACCCGGGAGCGGGCCAGGGCCGCCAGGAACCGCAAGTACCTGGTGACCGGGTGCCGGATCGCGGTGCTCCTCGCGGTCGTCGGGCTGTGGGAATGGCTGGCCCGTACCGCGGTCATCGACCCGTTCAACTTCTCCATGCCGTCCAGGATCTGGGACCAGATCCGCACCTGGGTCGTCGACGGAACCGCCCAGGGCTCCCTCTGGGAGCAGATCTGGTACACGCTGTACGAAGCGCTGCTCGGCTGGGTCATCGGTGTGATCGCCGGTGTGCTGCTCGGGATCGCGCTCGGCCGTGTCCGGTTCGCCGCCGATGTGCTCGGCCCGTACATCAAGGTGCTCAACGCACTGCCCCGGATCGTGCTCGCCCCGATCTTCCTCATCTGGTTCGGACTCGGCCCGGCGTCGAAGGTCGCCTCGGCGGTCGTCCTCGTCTTCTTCCCCGTCTTCTTCAACGCCTTCCAGGGCGCACGGGAGGTCGACCGCAACCTCGTCGCCAACTCCCGCATCCTGGGCGCCGGCAACCGCCAGGTCACCCTGCAGGTGGTCATCCCCTCCGCCACCTCGTGGATCTTCACCAGCCTGCATGTGAGCTTCGGTTTCGCACTCATCGGCGCGATCGTCGGGGAGTACATCGGGGCCACCAAGGGGCTCGGCCTGCTGGTCGCCGCCTCCCAGGGCACGTTCAACGCCGCCGGTGTCTACGCCGCGATGGTGATCCTCGCGATCGTCGCGCTGCTCGCCGAAGGCCTGCTGACCTTCCTGGAGAAGCGGCTCTTCCGCTGGAAGCCGGCCGACGCCGACACCGCCCGCTGAAGCTCCGTCACCATCCCTGCTCCGACCGTTTCTTCACAAGGACGTGAATCAGATGCGCACATCCACCCGGCTCCCGGCCCTCGTCGTTGCCGGCGTACTCGCCCTGACCAGCCTGACCGCCTGCGGTGCCGGCGACTCGGCCTCCGGTGGCAAGGGCGACAAGGTCAAGATCATGGTCGGCGGCCTCGACAAGGTGATCTACATGCCGGCGATGCTGACCGAGCGGCTCGGCTACTTCGAGGAGGAGGGCGTGTCGGTCCAGCTCCTCACCGAACCCGCCGGCGTCCAGGCCGAGACGGCCCTGGTCTCCGGTGATGTCCAGGGCACGGTCGGCTTCTACGACCACACCCTCGACCTCCAGGTGAAGGGCAAACAGGTCGAGTCGGTCGTCCAGTTCTCCCAGGCCCCCGGCGAGGTCGAGATCGTCTCCGTCGAGGCGGCGGGGGAGGTCCGTTCGGCGAAGGACTTCAAGGGCAAGAAGCTCGGCGTCACGGGCATCGGCTCGTCGACCGACTTCCTGACGAAGTACCTCGCCGTGAGCAACGGCGTGAAGACCAGCGAATTCACCCCCGTGGCCGTCGGAGCGGGACAGACGTTCATCTCCGCCCTCCAGCAGGGTTCCATCGAGGGCGGCATGACCACCGATCCCACGGTCGCCACCATCCTCGACAAGAAGCTCGGCAGGATCCTCATCGACATGCGGACCCCCGAGGGCTCCGAGCAGGCGCTCGGCGGGCCCTACCCGTCGTCCAGCCTCTACATGCAGACCGAGTGGGTCGACAGCCACAAGGAGACCGTCCAGAAGCTGGCCAACGCCTTCGTCAGGACGCTGAAGTGGATGTCCACGCACAGCGCCGACGAGATCGCCGCGAAGATGCCCGCCGACTACGCCCAGGGCGGCGGCAAGGCCCTCTACGCGCAGGCGATCAAGAGCACACTGCCCATGTTCACCAAGGACGGCGTCATGCCCGCCGACGGACCCGCCACCGTCGAGCGGGTCCTGAAGGCCTTCAACCCGAACCTGAAGAACGCCGAGGTGGACCTCGCCAAGACGTACACCACGGAGTTCGTCGAGAAGGCGAACTGACCGCAGGCGTCCCGGCGCCCGGCCGGTGCGGCTCCCGGAGCCGTCCCGGCCGGGCGCGCCGCCTACTGCTTCCAGCTCGGGGGCTGGGCGGGGTCGAGGGTCCGCCACTGCGCGAGGACCTTGGGGTCCTGCGCGTCGAGCCAGTCGGTCAGTTCGCGGAAGGACACACAGCGGACCTCCTTGCGGGGGCAGACCTCCCGCATCGTGTCCTCGGCGGCGTCCATGTATATCCCGCCGTTCCAGTCCTCGAAGTGGTTCCCGATGAACAGCGGTGCGCGGCTGCCGTGGAACACCCGGTTGAAGCCCGCGACGTACGCGTTCCGTGCTTCCTTGCGCCACGTCTCGTACTTGGCGGGATCGCCCTCGGTGCTGCCCTCGGACTGGTTGTAGAGGAAGTTGAAGTCCATGGACAGCACCTGGAAGTCCTTGCCGGGGAACGGCAGCATCTGCAGCGGCAGGTCCCAGATCCCGTTCTTCTTGGACGGCCAGACCTGGAAGTCGCCCGGGGAGCTCGCGTCGTAGCGCCAGCCGAACGGTTTGGACGCCGGCAGCAGGGTCTTCTGGCCCTCCAGACAGGGGGCTCGCCCGCCGACGACCTCACGGGTGGGGTCGAAGGGGAGCGGGTCGAGGTCCTTGTAGCCGGTGTTCGTCTTCCAGTTCTGCACGAAGGAGTAGAACTGTCCGATCTCGCTGATCCACTCGTCCTTGCTCCAGTCCCCACCGCCCTTCTTCTCGCAGAAGTGGCCGTTGAAATGCGAGCCGATCTCGTTGCCCTCCCGCCAGGCGTCGCCGAGCTGTTCCAGCGTCATCCGGATGTGCTCGCGCGTCGGGTACGAGATGGCGGCGGAGCCGGCCTTGTGCTGCGGCGGGTGGTAGAGGTCCCGCTTCTCCTTCGGGAGCAGATAGATGCCGGTGAGGAAGAACGTCATGTGCGCGTTGCTCTCCTTCGCCGCACGGCGGAAACGGGAGAACATGTGGTCGTCGCCCTCCAGCGCGCCGTCCCACGAGAACACCACGAACTGCGGCGGCCGCTCACCCGGCTTGAGCCGCTCGGCCTTCAGCTGGGACGGCTGCGGACCGGTGTACGACGTGGAGCCGTCGCCGAGGATCTTGACCTTTCCGTCCCACTCCTCCTCCTCGGTGCCCCCGCCGCTCCCGCGGTGCTCCCGGGCGGTCGGCGTCGGCGCGGCGACGGTTCTGGCGCTCTGCTCCGGGGTGTGGGCGTCCGAGGTCTCGTCGGACATCAGCGGCACCAGCGCCGCGGAACCCGACACCACGAGACAGGCCGCGAGCCCCAGGACGATACGGGGCGTCAGACGGGCCCGTATTCGGCGTGCGGTCGACTTCACTCTGGTATCCGTCACTTCGTCATGGCCTTCGTGTATGTGTTCCAGATCAGGGCCGGGAGCTTCCCGTCGTCCTCGGTGCCACCCGCCAGGCCCTTGAGCGGCAGCGGGGCGAGGCTCTTCGTCAGGTCCATGCGGTAGACGACGACGGCGGTGGACGCGGTCGGGCCGTACCCGACGTACCAGCGCGCGGTGTCGTCCTCGGTGGTTCCGGCCTTGACCGCGACCGGGCCGGCCGGCGCGACTCCGAGCTCGCCGGGCCGGCTGAGCGATCTGGTGATCTCGTCGGCGACATCGGACCGGACGGCGCGTCTCGGCTTCGGCAGGTCGAGCCGGACCGGTTCGCCGTTGCGGGTGATCTTGGCGACCGAATACGGATCGGTGTGCATCCCGCGCGCCGCGAACGTGCCGTACGCGTCGGCCATCCGGATGGCGCTGGGGGTGGAGCTGCCCATCGCGAACGCCGGGACGGGCGGGCCGAAGCTGGAGGGCAGCAGCCCCGATGCCTCGGCCGTGCTGCGGACCAGCTTGAGCCCCGTGTCCATGCCGAGCTGGAGGAAGGGGGAGTTCACGGAATTCGCCATGGCGTCGTGCAGGCTGATCCGGCCGAAGGACTCGTCACCGTCGTTGTCGCCCTTGACCATCTTCCCGCTGCGGTCCCAGTACGGGCCTTCGGGTGTCATGACGGGTATGTCGTCGTCGCCGTCGTACTCGGTCTGCGGTGTGACGGTGGAGCGCGGTCCGTTGCGTTCGTGTGTCACGCCGTGCTGGAGGCCGGCGGCGTAGACGAAGGGGGTGAACGCCGAGCCGGCCGGGACGGTGCCCGCGTTGGATTCGTTGAATGCCTGCTTCTCGAAGTCCGGTCCGCCGTACACCGCGAGGATCCGGCCGTCCGCGGCAACGGTCGACGCGCCGAAGCGGACGGAGCGGTCGGCCTTGCGCCGCTTGGGATCGAGGGCCTTGCGCGCATCGCGGACGGACCGGGTGAGGGCGGTCATCCGCGGCTTCTCGAACGTCGTGTAGATCTGGTAGCCGCCGAGGTCGAAGCGTGCGTCGGAGATGTGCCCGGCCCGCTTGGCGTACGACTCGGCGAGCTGTACGAGATAGCCGTTCTGCCCGCCCGCGCTGTTGGGCCGGTGCGGGGGCTTCGGCTCGGGGAAGGTGGTGTACGTGGCCCGTTCGGCCGGGCTCAGCCTGCCGATCTCCACCATGCGGTCCAGCGTCCACCGCCAACGCTCGACGGCCCGTTCACGGTTGCCGGGGTTGACCGCCGGATCGTACAGCGAGGCCCCCTTGAGCAGGGAGGCGAGGAAGGCGCCCTCGCTGGCGTTGAGCTGGGTGACCTCCTTGCCGTAGTAGGCCTGCGAGGCGCGCTGGAGACCGTAGGTGCCACGGCCGAACCAACTGGTGTTCAGGTACTCCTGGAGGATCTTGTCCTTGCTCAGGCGGCTGTCCAGTTTGACCGCCAGCAGCATCTCGGTGAACTTCCGCGAGAAGGACTGGTCCTGCGACAGATAGACGTTCTTCACGTACTGCTGGGTGATGGTGGACCCGCCCTGGGTGTCCCCGTCGCCGACCGTGCGCCACAGCGCGCGGGTGATCCCTTGTACCGATATGCCGTGGTCGGAGTAGAAGTCGGCGTTCTCGGCGGCCAGTACGGCCCATCGGACATGGTCGGGGATCTTCGACAGTGGCATTTCCTGGCGGCTCACCCAGCCGGTCCGGGCCATCGGGGTGCCGTCGGACCAGTAGTAGACGGTGTCCTGCTGGGTGGCGAAGGCATTGAGGTCCTCGGGTATGTCCGTACGGGCGTAGGCGATGCCCACCACCGTCGCCAGTGTCGCGGTGAACATCAGGACCGAGCCCAGGGCCAGCCGCCACGAGGGCACCCATCTTCGCCAGCCGCGCCGGCCCGCGCGTGGGTAGTCCGGTCTGCGCGGCCTGCGGGCGAGCGGGCGCTCCTTCTTCTGCTTCCGGCGCCCCGTCCCCGGGACCAGCACCGCTCGTGCGGCCCGTGCCGCCCTGCTGAATCTGTTGTGCTGTGTCATTCCGTCCAGCCATGACAGGCCGGGCCGGCCGCAGACCGCGACCGCGCCCGTGCAGTGGTCATTGAACGTCCGCCGCCACACGCCGGCACATCGACGCCAACAGATCAAAGGCCAAAGCATGACCGAGAGTTCTGTCGCGAAGTCACGTAAAGATAACAGGCCTCGGGAGAGGGGGTGCCGGTCACCTCCTTCGGGGTCGCGGCCCGTCCGCCGTCCGCCCTGTCGCAGGGGCGGCCCGGCAACGAACCGGCCAATTCGACCCGGCGCGGTTTCCCCGGCCCCGCCGCCGCCCCGGACCGTTCCTCAGCCTTCACCGGATCTCGGACGGAAACGACGGAGCGTCAAGCGCTGTTCTGGCCAACGGCGACACGCGTGCGCCGCAGTGCCGTGGTGACACCGGGGCCGCCCGCCTATGGTCTGAGAGCGCGCAGCCGGGATGGCCGGTCGCTCCATCGCCTTGGTCGAACGACGCATCGCACAGGGAGAAGCCGTGTCGCGTGTCAATCCCGTAGTGGCACGGGCCCTTCGCGCAACTCCCCTGCACCGTCCGGACGTCGCCCACCGGGGCCGGGTCCGGCGGCTGGGACTGAAACCGGAAGAACACGGCCCCACCGGATCGGTGAAGGACCGCAGCGCCGTCGGCCCGTTGCGGTCACTGCACGACGAACGGCCGCTCACCCCCGGCACGGTGGTGGTGGAATCCACCTCGGGCAACCTCGGCCTCGCCCTGGCCCGGCTGCTGCCGGCGGTCGGCTGTGAATTCCTCGCCGTGGTCGACCTCAAGACCCCGCACGTCACCCGCCGCAGCCTCGCCGACAGCGGAGCGCGGGTGATCGTCGTCGACCGGCCCGACGGACCGGGCGGCCATCTGCTCAGCCGGCCGCGCCTGGTGCGCGAACTGTGCGCGGACAACCCCGGATACCGCTGGCCCGACCAGTACGAGAACTGGGCCGCCCCCGAGATCCACCGGCGCACCACCGGACCCGAACTCACCGAGCAGGCCGGACCGGAACTCGGCGCGGTGTACGTACCGGTCTCCACCGGCGGCACGCTCGCGGGCATCAGCGCCCATCTGCGCGAGCACCGGCCCGACGTCACCGCGACAGCCGTGGACGTGCGCGGCTCACCGGCCGTCTCGGGCAGTGCCGGACGGCGCCTGGTCCCGGGCATCGGAGCCGGCCGGCCGTCCGTCTTCCCGAGGACACCGCACAGCTACGACCGGGCGGTGCACGTCGACGACATCGAGGCGATCGCCGTCTGCCGGATCACCGCCGAGGACATCGGGCTCGCACACGGCGGCTCCAGCGGCTGCGCGGTCCGCGCGATGCTGACCGATCAGGAGACGGCCGGGACCGACGGCCGGCTCGCGGTCTGCCTGGCCGCGGACGGCGGCGCCAAGTACCGCGACACCCTCTACTCCGACAACTGGGCCGACGAACGGGGTGTCGCCAAGGAGATCACCTCCGCCGTGGAACAACTGCGCAGCGAAGGACTCTTCTTCGACCGGAAGCACCAGGAGCACTGAACATGGGCACCAGCACCACCCTCGACCGGCAGCGAACGCGCCCCGGCCACCGGCAGTTCCTGCCGCTGGTGCAGGCCGCCACGCTGATCGAGTGGACCGGAACGGGACTCTTCCTCGCCGTCTCGACCATCTACTTCGTCAAGGTCGTCCATCTCAGCACCGCGTCCGTCGGTACCGGCCTGACCATCGGCGGAGCCGTGGCCGTCGCCGCCGCCGTACCCATCGCCCGGCTGGCCGGACGCCACGGGCCGAAGCCGGTGCTGATCGGTGTGATGCTGCTGCGCGCCCTGGCGACCATCGGCTACCTGTGGGTCGACGGCTGGTGGAGCTTCCTCCTCGTCGTCGCCGTCATCGCCGTCACCGAGCAGTCCTCGCCCCCACTGGTCCAGTCGTACGTCGGCGCGCGCGCCCCGGAGAGCCTGCGCGCGAAGGTGATGGCCGTCCAACGCACCGTCGTCAACCTCGGCATCAGCCTGGGCGGGCTGATCGCCGGGGTCGCGCTGGGCTCAGGAGCGCCCGAAGCCTTCCGGCCACTGCTGATCGGCGGCGCGCTCGCCTATGTCGCGGTGGCCGCGGTCTACGCCACCGCGCGGCGCGAGGAAGCGACGACCGCGGCCGGCGGCGGGGTGGCGGAGCTGCTGAAGGACCGCAGGCTGCTCGGCTTCACCGCGTACAACGCACTGGTGTCGCTCTGGATGCCGGTCCTCAACGTGGCCTTCCCGCTCTGGCTCGTCACCGCGACCGACGTACCGGAGCGCTACGTCGGCATCCTGTACGCCGTCAACACCGTGCTGTGCATCGCCCTGCAGTACCCGCTCAACCGCTGCTACCGCACCACCCGCCGGGCCTGGTTCTCCTACGCCGCCGCGGCGCTGCTGCTCAGCGGCGGCGCCCTGGCCTTCGCCGCCGCTCCAGGCTTCGGGGCACGGCAGGCACTGCTGGTGCTCGGCGCGGCCGTCGTCCTGCTGACCTTCGCCGAACTGCTACAGGTGGGTGCCTCGTGGACCCTCTCCTTCGATCTGGCACCGGAGGGGGCGCGCAGCGCGTACCTGGTGCTGTTCAACACCAGCCGCACCGTGGCCAACCGGGTCGCGGGCCCGGTGCTGATGACCGGCGTCGTCCTCGCCCTCGGCACCGCCGGCTGGATCGTGCTCGCCGGTGTGCTGCTGCTCGGTGCGCTCGTCCCCTTCGTGATGCTCCGCGCGGCACCCGCAACCGGCGACTGAGTCCGCCCCGCACCGTCCCCACCGCCACCCCCTTCGCCAAGGAGCCCCGCCCGCCATGGACTTCGAGCAGTACCCCGACCGCCACTTCCGCTGTCTGACCCGAGCGGACGTCATCGAGGCCGCCCGCGACGTGGACATCGTGGCGACGGTGGCCCAGGCGCTCAGGCTGCACTCCGCCGGACACTCCGTCCTTCCCGAGGAGGCCCACCTCGGCTGGACCACCCCGCAGGGCGACGCGGCCAGGCTGCCGGCCATGCCCGGGGCGCTCACCGAGGAGGGACGGGCGCCGGTCATCGGCATGAAGACCATCAACGCCTCGATCGGCAACCCGGCGCGCGGCATACCCCGCTCCCAGGGCTTCACCCTGCTCCTCGACCCGGCGCTCTTCGCCGCCACTGTCCGGCAGGAACGGATCACCCACCTCTTCCTGACCCCGCAGCTGCTCGACGGACTGCTGGCGGAGAGCGCCGGACACTCCGGCGGACACCGGCCGGTCCTGGTCACCAGCGGCGCCGACACCCTGCCCGTGGAAACCGTCCGGCGCTTCCGCGAGGTCTGGCCCGACGCCACCCTGCTCAACCTGTACGGCATGACGGAGACCGCCTCCAACGTCGCCGCCTACGACACCGCCCGACTGCCCGCCGACGCCGAACGTGTCCCCGTCGGCAGCCCCGTGGCGGGCGCCTCGCTCTCGGTCCGCGACCGGCTCGGCCGGCGGCTGCCGAACGGCGTGTCCGGCGAGGTGTGGGTCTCCGGACCACCACTGGCCCTCGGCTACGTCGGCGGCGACGGCGAGGACCGCTTCACCACCGACGGAGCCGGAATCCGGCAGTACCGCACGGGCGACCGGGGCCGCAAACTCCCGGACTCCGTACTGGAGATCACCGGCCGCGCCGACAACCAGATCAAGGTGCGTGGCTACCGCGTCGAGCTGGAGGAGATCGAGGCCACTCTGCGCAAGGCACCGGACGTCACCGACGCGGGGGCCTACGCACAGAGCGAGGACCGCGAAACACGCATCGTCGCCTGCGTCACCTCCGATGAGGAGACATCCCCTGCCGCACTGCGCGCATATCTGCGCGACCGGCTGCCCGACTACATGCTGCCGGCCCGCATCCAGCAGTTGCCGCGGCTCCCGCTGAGCACCAACGGCAAGCTGGACCGCACCGCCCTGCGGACGCTCGTGGCGGACATCGGGCAGGAACGGGCCGCCGGATTCATCCCGTCCGACGCCACCGAGGCCGCCGTCTCCGCACTCTGGCAGGAGCTGCTCGGCGCACCGCCCGCATCGGCGGACCAGAACTTCTTCGACGCCGGGGGCCACTCCCTGCTCGCCGTACGGCTCGCCAACCGGCTCGCGGCGACGGCGGGCCGCCGCATCCCGCTGCGCCGCATCCTCGGCGCACCCACCGTCACCGCGATCGCCGCACTGTGCCGCGAGATCCAGCAGGAGGAGCAGATATGAACGACCCATGGCTGACCGTCCCGGGCGAGCAGCCGCAGGGCACCGGCACCCTCGCCGTCTGCTTCGCACCCACCGGCGCCCACGGCTCCACGTTCGCGGGGTGGCACGGCCGGCTGCCCGAGGACACCACCCTCGCGTTCGTCGCACCACCGGGCCGCGGCACCCGGATCGACGAGGAACACGTCACCGACATGGCCGTCTACGCCGACGCCGTGGCGGCCGGGATACGTGAACTGCTGGGCGGACGACGGCTGGTACTGATCGGCGTCAGCCTCGGAGCCCTGCTGGCGTACGAGACCTGCCGCCGGCTGCTCGACGCCCGAGTGCCCGTCACGAGGCTCTGCGCCGTGGCCGGACAGTGCCCCGGCGACTTCGACGGCCGGGGCGAGGACGTGACCGTCGAGGACGCCCGTGCCTTCGTCGCCGGAACCGGACTGACCGACCCGGAACTCCTCGCGGACCCCGAGTTCGAGGAGGTGCTGCTGCCTCCCGTCATCGCCGATCTGCAACTCGCCGCCCGCTACGACGGCCGCCGTGGAGCCGTTCCGCAGGTCCATCTGCGCGCGGTGTGGGCCACCGACGACCCGCACGTGCCCGAGGTCACCGTGCGCCGCTGGGCCGAGTGGACCAGCGGTGAATGCTCCCTGACGTCCGTCGAGGGCGGCCACTACGCCCACCAGGAGAACCCGGCCGCGGTCATCTCCGCCTGCCTCGACGGCCTCCCCGGAACCCGGCCGTCCCGGCGCTCGGTGCTCGGCGCCGGGGCGACGGCCGTCGCCTCCACGGTGCTGGGCCTCGGCGCGGTGGCGTCGGCGGCCCCCGCGGCGCGGGCCGCCGGGGCGACCGGAACCGCCACCGTCCCCTACGACGGCGACCCCACCGACCCCGTCGGCCTGGCCGTCGCCATGATCCGGCAGAACACCAGCAACCCCGGGGACGGCGCGGTCACCCTGCCGCTCGCCCGGATGCTCCAGGGGATCTTCGGCGCCGCCGGGGTCGGCACCGAGATCGTGCCCACCCCGAAGGACGGCAACGTCCACTTCTTCGCCCGGATCCCCGGCCGCGGACCGGCCACGAAGAAACCCCTGGTCCTGCTCGGCCACTCCGACGTGGTGCCCGCCGTCGGCGACCGGTGGGAGACGGACCCCTTCGCCGGAGAGATCAGGGACGGCAAGCTGTACGGGCGCGGCTCCCTGGACATGAAGGGCGTCAACGCCGCCTTCGTCGCCGCACTGCTGCGCCATGTCCGGGAGGGGACTTCCTTCGACCGCGACATCGTCTTCTGGTCCGACTGCGACGAGGAGCAGGGACCGTACGGCGCGCGCTGGTTCCTCACCGAACACCCCGGCAGGGTGGCGGCGGGCGCAGTCATCACCGAGGGCGGCTGGGTGCTCAACCAGCGCGACGGCTCCACGCCCATGATCGCCTCGCTGACCTGCAACGACAAGCGATCCCTGCTGCTGCGCCTGGAGACCTCCTCGTACGCCACCCACACCTCCAAGCCCTTCTCCGGGCAGGCGGTGATCCGGCTGGGCGAGGTGCTCGAACAACTCGGCCAGTGGCGTGCCCACATCCGCCCCAACGCACTGTCCCGGAGGTACTTCGCCGAACTGGCCGAGGCCACCACCGACCGGCACTTCGCCCAGGCGTTGCGGGAGATGCTCGACGCCCGCACGGACCGGCAGCGGGACCGGGCGGGGGAGAGCGTGGTGCGGCTCAGCGAGACCCCGGAGCTGCACAACGCGATGCTGCGGACCACGCTCGCCTTCACTGCGGCCCGGTCCGGGTACTACCCGAGCATCGTGCCGGGCACGGCGACCGCGGAGTTCCGGGCCGCCTTCCTGCCGGGCGCCGAGGACCCCGGACGCACCGTCGCCGAACTGCGCTCGCTGATCGGCAGCCGGGCGACGCTGAGCGTGGTCGGCAACCCCGGTGAGAGCGAGCAGCAGGCACTGGACCGGCTGCGCGGCTATCTGGCCACCCCCGACTCCGACCACGACACCGATGTGTTCCGCGCCTGGCAGAGCGCCGTACGCCGGACCCATCCCGGAGTACGGGCCACCGCCTGCCAGTTCGAGGCGGTCACCAGCGCGGTGCCGTTCCGGGAACAGAACGTACCCGTGTACGGCATGTACCCGTTCACCGTGAACCGCGACATGCTCAAGCGCATGCACGGCACCGACGAACACATCGGTGTCCAAGCACTGCGCCAGGGCACCGAGACGGTCTACCAACTGCTGGCCGGACTGCGATCGAAGGACTGAGCCGCGGACTGTCCGTGCGGGCGAACCCGGCAGGGCACGCCCGCACGGACCCTCATCCCACGCTGACCCAGTCGAGAGTGCGCTCCACCGCCCGCTTCCAGTTCGCGTAACCCTCCGCGCGCTGCGCCTCGCTCCACTGAGGCTGCCAGCGCTTCGACTCCTGCCAGTGCTCGCGCAGTTCGCCCAGGTCCTGCCAGAAACCGGTGGCCAGACCGGCGGCGTAGGCGGCACCGAGCGCGGTCGTCTCGGCGACGACCGGACGGCTGACGGGGACACCGAGCACATCGGCCTGTATCTGCATGCACAGGTCGTTGGCCGTGACCCCGCCGTCGACCTTGAGCACATCGAGATGGACACCGGAGTCCTGCTCCATCGCCTCCACCACGTCCCGGCTCTGGTAGCAGATCGATTCCAGAGTGGCCCGCGCCAGATGGGCGTTGGTGTTGTACCTGGCCAGCCCGACGATGGCGCCCCGGGCGTCGGAGCGCCAGTACGGGGCGAAGAGCCCCGAGAAGGCCGGCACGAAATACATCCCGCCGTTGTCGGCGACGGACCGGGCAAGCCGCTCGCTCTCCGCCGCGTCGGCGATGATCTTCATCTGGTCCCGCAGCCACTGCACCGCCGACCCGGTGACAGCGATCGACCCCTCCAGGGCGTAGACCGCCGGACTCTCCCCGAACCGGTAGGCGACCGTGGTGAGCAGCCCGTGCTTGGACCGGATGAGCTTCGTACCGGTGTTGAGCAGCAGGAAGTTGCCGGTGCCGTACGTGTTCTTCGCCTCGCCCGGCTCGAAGCACACCTGCCCCACGGTGGCCGCCTGCTGGTCGCCGAGCACCCCGGTGACCGGGACCGCGGCCCGCAGCGGGCGGGAGGTGCGGGTGCGGCCGTACGCCTCCGCGTCGGAGGAGGGGTTGATGGCGGGGAGCATCGACCGGGGGATGCCGAAGATGTCCAGCAGCTCGTCGTCCCAGTCGAGCGTCTCCAGATTCATCAGCATCGTCCGGCTGGCGTTGGTCACATCGGTGGCGTGGGTGCCGCCGTCGGGGCCGCCGGTAAGATTCCACAACACCCAGCAGTCCGTGTTCCCGAACACCGCGTGCCCCCGCTCCGCGGCCTCGCGGACCCCCTCGACGTTCTCCAGGATCCACTTGATCTTCCCGCCGGAGAAGTAAGTGGCCGGAGGGAGACCCGACTTGCGCCGGATGACCTCGCCGTGCCCCTCGTCCTCCAGGGCCTTGGCGATCGAGTCGGTGCGGGTGTCCTGCCACACGATGGCGTTGCAGTACGGCCGGCCGGTACGGGGATCCCACACGACGGTCGTCTCGCGCTGATTGGTGATCCCGATGGCGTCGAGATCCGTGCCGCTGAGACCACCGGCGCGCAGGGCGTTCTGCATCACCGAGTTGGTGCGCTCCCAGATCTCCACCGGATCGTGCTCCACCCAGCCCGGGCGGGGCAGGATCTGTTCGTGCTCCAACTGGTGTCTGGCCACCTCGTTGCCGCCGTGATCGAAGATCATGAAGCGGCTGCTGGTGGTGCCCTGGTCCACTGCGCCGATGAAGTCCGCCATGGCCTGCTGCCTCTCCTGGGTCCGCGCTCGGTGATGGAACCGGGCGTCACTTCTCCGGCGGTACGGGGATGGTTCCCTCCGGTTCCGCTTCCACCGAGGGGAGGAAACGGCTGATGAAGACCTTGTAGACGAACGCCCCCAGCGGGCCGCCGACCAGCGGGCCCACGATCGGCACCCAGAAGTAGAAGTTGCCGTACTGATCCCGCCACGCCCCGCCGTAGCCGGTGAGGAAACTGGCGAGCCGGGGGCCGAGGTCGCGGGCCGGGTTGATGGCGTATCCGGCGTTGGTGCCGAACGCCATACCGATGGCCACCACGATGAGACCCACGATGAACGGGCCGAGATTGGAACCCGGCGGGGTGTTGAGGAGATCGGTGACCGCGAAGATCAGCAGCACCAGGATCGCGGTGCCGATGATCTGGTCCCGCAGCGCACCCCATTCGTGCACCGGGAGCGCGGGGTTTCCGTTGGCCGGCAGGGTGGAGAACACGGTCTGCGTCTTGATGGTGTGCCCCGGGTCCGCCTTCGCCAGCGCCTCCGTGTAGTTCCACCGCACCAGCAGCGCCGCGACGAACGCCCCCGCGAGCTGGGCGAGCGAGTACGGCGCCACCTTCTTCCAGGGGAAATCCTTGAACGCGGCAAGGGAGAGGGTCACGGCGGGGTTGAGATGGGCTCCGCTGAGCCGGCCCGCCACATAGACACCCAGGGTGACTCCGAGACCCCATGCCCAGGCGATGCTGTCGTGATTTCCGAGGCCGCCCGGCGGATCGGTCAGGGCACCGCCCGCCGCGACCTGGGCCACCACACCACAGCCGAAGAGGATGAGGATCATCGTGCCCAGGAACTCCGCGGAGAGTTCCCCGGCGAGTCCCGACCGCTTGAGCCGCTCCATGTGGATCTCGCTTCCTGTCGATTCACGACCTCTGCGGCACAGATCCACATCCGAGCGTAGACGGGGGCAGTTGGTTCCGCATTCGGTGGCGGATACGCCGGTTCCCGCCCCTTCCCGGGCTGGAACCGTGCCGGGTCTCAGTCGACGTCGACATGGTCGAAGGCCTCCAGCATCCGGCCGAGCACCCGTACGCAGGCCGTCACATCGGCGTCGGTGAGCTCCCCGTCCACCCGGCGCAGCAGCGACGCCTCGCGGGCCAGGGCCGCTGTGATCGCCGCCCGTCCGTTGCCGGTCAGCCGGATCAGCGACGACCGCTGGTGCGCGGGGTTGGGGATGGTCTCGGCCAGTCCTGCCGCGGCGGCGTCGTTGACCATGCGCTGCACGAACTGACGGCTCAGCGCCTGTGCCCGGCCCATCTGCGGGACCGTCATGGGCCCGTTCTCGCGCAGCAGATCCAGTACGGCGCGCACGCCGACGGAGAGGCCCTCGATCGGTGCGGCCTGCTCCACCTTGCGCTGCACACGCCGGTAGAGCGGGCCGACCAGGGCGAAGACCTCCGTCAGCCGGTGGGCCAGTTCCTCGGGTGCCAGGGGTGGGTCGATGTCGGTCATCCGGCAATGATGACACCTTGGTTGTCATTGCGGCGAGAGAATGGCACCTTGGTTGTCATGAATGCTGCTTCCGAGCTGAACTTCATCGAGACCGGGGACGGGCGCCTCGTCCACCGCGACACCGGCGAGGGCCCGCCGCTGGTACTGCTGCACGGCGGCTTCCTGGACCACGGGATGTGGGACGACCAGGTGCCGGAACTCGCCCGGAACCACCGCGTGATCGTGCCGGACGCCCGCGGACACGGTGGATCGGCCAACGCGACCAGGCCCTTCCGGCACACCGACGACGTGGCCGCCCTGCTGCACCGGCTCGACGCCGGGCCCGCGATCCTGGTCGGACTGTCGATGGGGGCTGCCACCGCGGTCGACACGGCGCTCGAACACCCGGATCTGGTGCGCGCGCTGGTCGTCAGCGGGGCGGGGACCAGCGAGCCCGCATTCGACGACCCCTGGTCCCGGCGGGTCCTGGCCGCGCAGGCCCGCGCCCTGGAAGAGGGTGACATCCAGGGGTGGCTCGACGCCTTCATGCTCTTCGCGGCGGGCCCGCACCGCACACTCGACGACGTCGACGGCGCGGTCGTGCGGCGGGTGCGCGAGATGGCGGCCCGGACGCTGTCCAAGCACCGCGGCGACGAACCCGACCTGCGGGTGCCCGTTCCCGATACCTGGGCGCGGGCGGCGGGGATCGAGATCCCGGTCCTGGCCGTCAACGGAGGCATCGACGGCGCGGACCAGCTCGCCATGGCCCGGCGCCTGGTCCGGACGGTCGCCGACGGGCGGGAGGCGATCGTCGAGGGCGCCGCCCACTACCCCAACATGGAGAAACCGGACGTCTTCGGCGAGATCCTCGGAGACTTCCTGGCGGCCGTGCGCCCCCGGTAGGGCGGTGCCGGGGTCAGCGGGAGGCGGCGGCCAGCGCGTCGTCCGCCTCCCGCGGCGGCCCGTGCCGGGGCGTCGTGCGGCCCCAGGCGCAGGTGCTCGACGTGGAAGGTGCCGCCGGACTCCGGACTCCGGACGGCGGGCGGCCGGCCGGAGTGAGGGCGTCGCGGTGCAGTACGCCACCGGCGCGGCCACCACCGGCCCCAGCGGCAGCCCGACCCGGCCGCGCCCGCGGCGGGCGACGGCGCGACGAAGACAGCCGCCCCGATCATCGAGCCCAGACCGATCACCACGGCGTCGAACACACCCGGACGGCGCTTCGGTCCACCCGTCGCCGCCGCTGCCGACGTGGTCGTCGCCCCCTCCGGTCGCCAGCGGTGCACGGTGACCGAGCGAGGTGTCCGGCAGGGGGCGGGGCGTCGACGGGAAACCCGGTGGGGGTATCGTCGGGCGCGCACCGCAGGACCCATCGACCCGTATGACCGAGCAATTCGAGGCAGCCGTGGATCGCGAACGGACACGCACACCGGGAGCCTCCCGGATGCTGCTGCTCTGCGCCGTCCTGCTCGGGCTGTTCCTCATGCACGGAGCACCCGCGAGCGCCGCGGACGGCTGTCATGACGCGATGGCCGTGACGGCGGCCCCACCGGGGCCCACGGCGGTGAGCGCCGGCCACTCCGCCATGCGGGGCGAGCACGCTCCCGTCCGGGTGGCGGACGCGATGTCCGCGATGAACGGCGAGTCATGCGTGTTCACCCATGCCCGTGACCGGGTGCTGCCGCTGCTGATGGCGCTGGGCCTGGTGCTCCTGGCCGTCCGGGGGCTCACCGGGCGCCGTACGGCCGTACGCGGTCCGGCCCGGCGGGGACCGCCGTTCGCCGGAAGAGAGCTGCTGCTCCGGGTGTGCATCGCGCGGACGTGACAGGACTCCGCCGCTCCACGGCCCTTCGAGGCCGGACCGGCCGGACGAACCTGCCCCTTTCGCGCGCCACGGACGTGGCGCATCCACCCGGAAAGAACCTGTGATGTCCGCTTCCCGTTGCTCCACCGCCCGGCGCCGCACCCTCGCGGCGGCCGGCACCGTCGCAGTCCTCGCGCTGGCACTGACCGCCTGCGGCTCCTCCGACGGCTCGAAGTCCGACGGTTCGTCCATGCCCGGCATGGACCACGGCTCGGCCGGCGCCTCCGCACCGGCCACCCCCGGCGGCAAGTTCAACGATGCCGACGTGAAGTTCGCGCAGCAGATGATCCCGCACCACCAGCAAGCCATCGAGATGGCGAAGCTGGCCGACGGCCGCGCCGCCGACCCCGAGATCAAGAAGCTGGCCACCGCGATCGAGAAGGCCCAGGACCCCGAGATCAACACGATGAAGGGCTGGCTGACGTCCTGGGGCAAGCCGCTGCCCTCGTCCTCCGCGATGGACGACATGCCCGGGATGGACCACGGCCCGGACGGTTCGGGGATGCCCGGAATGATGTCCGGCAAGGACATGGGTGACCTGGCCGCCGCCAAGGGCAAGGACTTCGACAAGAAGTTCGCCCAGCTCATGATCGGGCACCACCAGGGCGCCGTCACCATGGCCGAGGACGAGCAGAAGAACGGCGCCGATGCCGAAGCGAAGAAGCTCGCCGGTGCCGTCGTCACGGCCCAGATCGCCGAGATCGAGCAGATGAACAAGATCATCGACAGGCTCTGATCCCGGCAGGGGTGCGGGCCCGCGCCGTGCGGCGGCCCGCACCCCCCTCTCCCGGTGCGGCCGGTACGGGAGACACCCGCCGCCGACCGCTCAGCCTGCGGCCTCCGGCGCCGCCAGCAGCTCGGCCACCTCCTGTGCGCTCGTCTCCCGCAGCTCCTCCCCGACCAGCAGCCACCTGGTGATGCCGACCGATTCGAGGAAGGCCAGATCGTGACTGGCGATCAGGAGCGCCCCCTCGTAGGAGTCGAGCGCACCGGTCAGCTGACGCACACTGGCGATGTCCAGGTTGTTGGTCGGCTCGTCCATCATCAGCAGCTGCGGGGCCGGTGCGGCGAGCATTGTCGCCGCGAGCGCGGCACGGAAGCGTTCCCCGCCCGACAGGGTGCCCGCCGGCTGCTCCGCGCGCTTGCCCTGGAACAGGAAGCGGGCGAGCTGGGCACGGATGTGGTTGTCGGTGACCCCGGGAGCCATCCGGGCCACGTTCGCCGCGACGCTCAGTTCCTCGTCCAGTACATCGAGCCGCTGCGGAAGGAACCGCACCGGCACGAAGGCCCTGGCCTCGCCGGACAGCGGGGCCAGCTCACCGGTGAGCGTGCGCAGCAGCGTCGTCTTCCCGGCGCCGTTGCGGCCGACGAGCGCGATCCGCTCGGGCCCGTTCACCTGGAGGCTGCCCTCGCGCAGTCTGCCGAACCGCGGGCGCAGGCCGTGCAGGCTCAGCACGGTGCGTCCGGTGGGCACCGCCGTGTGCGGGAGGCTCACGCGGATCTCGGCATCGTCGCGGACCGCGTCCGCGGCCTCCTCCCGGCGTTCGCGCGCCTCGCTGAGACGTTCCTCGTGGACACCGCGAAGCCTGCCCGCCGACTCCTGCGCCGATCGCTTCCGGCGGCCGGCCAGGATCTTCGGCAGGCTGCCCTCGGCCTCCGCCTTCCGGCCGTTCTTCTGGCGCCGGGCCAGCTTCATATGGGTCTCCTCCAGTTCGCGCTTCTGGCGGCGCACATCGGCCTCGGCGGCCCGCAACATCCGCCCGGCGGCCTCCTGTTCGGCAGCCACGGCCTCCTCGTACGCCGACCAGCCGCCGCCGTACCAGTTCACCGAGCCGGTGCGCAGTTCGGCGATGCGGTCCACGCGCTCCAGCAGTTCGCGGTCATGGCTGACCACGATCAGCACCCCCGAGCGCCAGGTGTCGACCGCCTCGTAGAGCCTGCGGCGGGCGAACGCATCGAGGTTGTTGGTGGGCTCGTCCAGGAGCAGGACGTCGGGGCGCTCCAGCAGCAGCGCGGCCAGCCGCAGCAGGACGGTCTCCCCGCCGGACAACTGGCCGACGGTGCGGTCGAGTTCGACGCCGCCGAGGCCGAGCGAGCCCAGCGTCGCCAGGGCCCGTTCCTCGACGTCCCAGTCGTCGCCGATCGTCTCGAAGTGCTTCTCGTCGACATCCCCGGCCTCGATGGCGCGCAGTGCCGCACGCCGCTCGGCGATGCCCAGTGCCCGGTCGACCCGCAGTGTCGTGTCGAGGGTGATGTTCTGCGGAAGGTGGGCGAGGCTGCCGCCGACGGTCACCGTCCCCTGGGCCGGGCGCAGTTGACCGGCGAGGAGTCGCAGGAGTGTGGACTTGCCCGCGCCGTTGTTGCCGACGAGGCCGACGCGGCCCCGGCCGATGCTCAGCGAGAGCCCGTCGAAGACGGTGGTGCCGTCCGGCCACCGGAAGGTCAGGGCGGAGCAGGTGAGGGAGGCGTGAGGGGTGGGGGGAGTCGCCATGGTGTTCCTCGCATTCGCAAGCGCAGAGATGGGGGCTTCGTATGCGAGCACCACGCAGCGACCGGACAGCGGAAGGAGGTGCGACGGTCCTGGAGATCGAGGGACGGCTCATGCACCGAGGTCGCATCCACGCGGAGTCACGGGCAGTGCGGGGCACTGCTACGGCGTGACGGGCGTACGGGCGAAGCCGTACGGCGCGATGTTCGCGAACCTCAGATGCGCAACGTCCACCTCAATCGGAGACAACAGGACTTCAGAACTGTAAACGACGGAGTGAAGGAAAGGCAATGTCATCGGGTGCCGGGGCGGGCGCCGGAATAGTTGGGCGAAATGCCCGCTTTTGTGAATTCGTGGCGCGAGTCACGTCCTGCCTGTCGCGTGCCGCACCCCGCGGTTCGGTTCCCTTTCCCCGCAAGTGGAGCGGGTTGTGCGATGTGAGGTGGATTACTGAAATTCCGGTAAATCGATCTTGTGGGTGAATTGCATTCGGAAAATGGGGTCTTGTCCCTTCCGGCTCTTCTCGCCTACGGTCACCGTCAATCCGGACGGAACGCCGAATCCTGCCGCTGTCCGGCAATCCGACCCACTCATGCACGGCAGGAGCGGGGAACCCAGGTAAGCCGCCGGTCCGGAATCCGGAACGGCTCGGGGTGAAGCCGCGCTGGTGCGCGGCCAGGCATCTCCAGCCTGAACCCGACAGCTCACCTCGCAGGCGACGGAGAGGAATCCACCATGTCCGCAACGGGTACGTACCGTCGTCGCAAGTCCACCACACTGACCCGCGGTTTCATCGCCGTGGGCACGGGCGCGGCCGCCCTGCTGCTTCCGCTGCTGGGTGCCCACACCGCCTCGGCGGCTCCGGCGCAGACCGCCGCCGCACCGGCCGCGCCGTCGGCGTACACGAACGATCTGGACGGCTGGATCAAGCAGTCGCTGGCCGTGATGGCCGAGCACGGTATCCCCGGCAGCTACGAGGGCATCCACCGCAACGTCATGCGCGAGTCGTCCGGCAACCCCAGGGCGATCAACAACTGGGACTCGAACGCCGCCGCCGGGACGCCCTCCAAGGGCCTCCTCCAGATCATCGATCCGACGTTCCGGGCCTATCACGTGCCCGGGACCGCGTCGGACAGCTACGACCCGGTCGCCAACATCACGGCCGCGTGCAACTACGCGGCCGCCAAGTACGGCTCCATCGACAACGTCTTCGGTGCCTACTGACGTGACCGCACCGCCGGCGTGACCCCACCACCGCCCGGCCCGGGCCGTCCCGAGGTCAGCCCAGGCGCGGGGGTGTCCGGTCGGCATGGCGGAGGATCGCGCGGACGGTGAGGCGGGACGGCGCGAGACGCAGGGCCGTAGTGCGCAGGGCGACGGCCGGCGGACGGGACAGCCGCCGGCCCATCCGCCCGGCCTGCCTGGCGGCCCGCGCGACCGCCTGGCTGCGGGGCCGGCGCTCGGCGTCGTAGCGGCCGAGCGCCGACTCGACGGTGGCTCCGGCGGAGAGCGAGGCGGCCAGTGTCAGGGGTGATGACCGCAGACCGACGGACCGTCCTCGCCGATGCCGCCATCCATGTGCTGGCCGATGAGGGGATGCGGGGCCTGACCCACCGGGCCGTGGACCGGGCGGCCGACCTGCCGCCGGGCACCACCTCGGCGTACTTCCGCACCCGGCAGGCACTGCTCACCGCACTCGTCCGACGGCTCGTGGCGCAGGACCAGGCGGAGTTGCAGGCGGCCGGCGAGCAGGCGCAGGTGCCGCGCGCCGCCGCCGAACTGACGGACGGGCTCGCCGGCTTCGTCGAACGGCGGCTGACCGGCGAGGGGCGGCAGCGGTCGCTCGCCCGCTACGCCTGCGCGGTCGGGAGCGTGCGCCACCCGGAGCTGCGCGAGATTCTCGTACCCCGACAGAACACGGCCCGTGACGTGGTGCGGGCGTTCCTGCGCGCGCAGGGCGTCGCCGACGCCGAGGGCCGCACGCTCACACTGCTGACCTGTGTGGACGGACTCGTCTTCGACCGGCCGGTGGGCGGCGGGGGAGTGCCGAGGGGCGAGATCGCGGGGCTGGTCGCCGCGGCGCTCCGCGACTGCGGCGAGGAAGCCGGCGCGACCGGCCCGGGGTGATCCCGTACGCGTTACTCCTGGGCGGGTTCCGCCGCCTGCTCCGGCTCGGAGCGGGGCAGTACGGGCACGGTCGCCGCCGCCCCGTTGCGGACCGACTGCACCACCGCGTCGTGCAGTCGGCGGCTGTCCTCCTCCGAACAGCACGGCACCGGACTGCCCGACATGGTGAACCAGTCGATCGCACCGCTGTACTGCACGGTGACCTGGGCCGTGTCGTCCGCCCAGGTCGTGTGAACGGTCAAGTCCCCGGACAGCACGCCGACCTCGTCCGTGAGCACGCCGCCGCGCCCCGAGAACACACCGCAAGTGGTCCATGACGCCCAACCCATGACTCCAGGCTGGCACCAAGACCGCGGATCCGCGACCCGCGGGCTCCGTGCCTCGCCCGCACCCCGGCCGCCCGGGGTGCCGTTCCACCCTTCCGGATGCTGGAAATGGGGAAACTTTCCCACGGGCCGGGCTGCGGTTCCCGCACCCCCCGATCCCTGGACATTGACGCGTTGTTAGCGCCAAATCGTCGGATCAGCCCTTCAGAACAACGAATTCCGAAGGTGAACACCTCTTGACCTGCGGAACACGTCAGGATTGCATGTCGCGCTGGGAGCGCCGAAACCACTCACCACGTCCTCGTCTGGAGGCGATACCGCTCCCGTGCTCGGACACCGCACCTGTTGATCGGAACCGCACGATGACCGAAACGCTCAGCGCTCCCCAGGCGCTCGCACCAGCGACCGGCCCCACTCCACAGAAGCTCAAGCGTTCCATCGGCGTCGTGGGCGGAACACTGCTCACGCTCTCCTGCGTGACGCCCGCCTCGACCCTCTTCGTGGTCGTACCGGACCTGTTCTCCAGCCTCGGCACGTACACCGCCCTCACCATCGCCATCGGCTCGCTGCTCTGTATCGCGGTCGCCTTCTGCTACTCGGAGCTGGGCACGCTCATCCCGAGTGCCGGCGGTGAGTACGCCATGGTGTCGACGATGGCCGGGCGGCTCGCCGGGTGGCTCGTCTTCGTGCTCTCGCTGCTGGTCGTGATGATCGTGCCCCCGGTCATCGCCATGGGTACGGCCGACTACCTCGCTCCCATCGTGCACATTCCGGCCTCCGTCGCGGGCGCCGGCGTGATGGTGCTCGCCACCCTCGCCGGTCTGCTGGACCTGCGCGCCAACGCGTGGATCACCGGCATCTTCCTCGTCCTCGAAGTGATCGCGGCGGCCGTCGTCGCCGTTCTCGGCTTCGCCCACTCCGAGCGCGGCGCCTCGGCGCTGGTGCACGGTACGGTTGCCTCGTCGGGCGGCGGGAGCTCGACCGTCACCGCGATGATGGTGGTCTCCGGGCTCGCCATCGCGCTCTTCATCACCCAGGGCTTCTCCACCGCCGTCTACCTCTCGGAGGAGCTGGAGAACCCGCGGCGCAACGTGGCCCGCACCGTGCTGGCCACCCTCGCCATCTCCAGCGCGGTCATCCTCGTCCCGGTCATCGCCATCACGCTCGGCGCTCCCGATCTGGCGGCCCTGACCTCGGGCGACCTCAACACCATGGTCGCCGCCTGGTCCAACTCGGCCGTCGGCACCTTCGTCAGCCTCTGCGTCGCCCTCGCGATCATCAACGCCGGCATCGTGATGGTCATCCAGAACTCGCGGGTGCTGTTCGCCTCCGCCCGTGACAAGGCATGGCCCGGACCGGTCAACAACGCCCTGTCCCGGCTCGGCCGGTTCGGCTCCCCGTGGGTCGCGACCCTGGTCGTCGGCGTCCCCGGCGCGGCACTCTGCTTCGTCAATCTCGACACCCTGTACGGCGTCACCGGCGTCTCCGTCACCGCGATGTACCTGCTGGTCGCCGTCGCCGCACTGCTCTGCCGCCGCGGCGCGCACCGTGAGGCGGCGGCCTGGCGGATGCCGCTGTGGCCCGCGATCCCGGTGCTGCTGATCGCCGTGCTGGCGTACATCCTGACCCAGCAGGAGACCGAGTACCTGCTGTGGACCGGCGGGATCACCGCGGTCGCCACGCTCTACTGGGCGTTCTACCTGCGGCCCCGCCGGGAGACCCGCTGGCTGGTCAGCATTCCGGAGGACGCGCAGTCCTGACCCGTACGTTCTCCGTGCCGTGCCCGGCCCGTCGGCGGTGACCCACCGCGGACGGGCCGGGCACCTTTCGGGCCGGGCCCGGTCGCCCGACCGGGCGCCGTACCGGCCCGACGACGGGCGGACCCGCCCCCGGCTCCCGCACAGTGGGGTGAGGGCAGTCCGTCGTCGGAACGCGGGGAGTCGAAGCGGGATGAGTGTGAAAAGGGTCGGAGTCGTCGTACACCAGGGCCGCCCCGAGGCCATTGTCGCGGCGGGCGTCGTACGTGACTGGTGTGCCCGCGAAGGCATCCCGTGCACCGACATCGACGTGTGGCGCGACGACGAACGCAGGCGCGGTGGGCGTGAGGAGGCCGATGTCGCGGGCAACCCCGATCTCATCGTGACGCTCGGCGGCGACGGGACATTCCTGCGCGGCGCCCGGATCGCCGCCAAGAACGACGGCGCCGTCCTCGGGATCGACCTGGGCCGCGTCGGCTTCCTCACCGAGGTTCCGGCGAAGGACGTGGTCCGGGCGCTCGACGCCGTCCACCGGGGCCGGGCGGCGGTCGAGGAACGCATGACCCTGACCATGCGGGCCTCCCGCGTACTCGAAGTGCCCAAGGACATCGGCGCCCTGATGGGCTACGGACGACGCCCGATGCTGCCGCCCCCGCAGGTCGACCTCGACGCGGAGGCCGCGGCGGAGGACTGGGGCGTGGCACTGGACGTCACCGCGCTCAACGACGTCGTCGTGGAGAAGCTCGCCCGCGACCGGCAGGTGAGCCTCGGCGTGTACATCGGCGGCCGGCTCCTCGCCTCGTACTCGGCCGACGCGGTCATCATGGCCACCCCCACCGGCTCGACCGCCTACAGCTTCGCCGCGGGCGGCCCGGTGGTCTCGCCACGCATGGACGCCGTCCTCTTCACACCCGTGGCGGCACACATGACCTTCGACCGCACCGTGATCGCCGCGGCCGACGAACCGATCGCCGTCCGGGTCCTGCCGCACTCGGGGCAGGGCGCGGTGACCATCGACGGCCAGTTGCGCGGCGTGCTCGACGCCGGGGACTGGGTCGGGGTGTACGCGGCACCGCACCGCCTCCGGGTCATCAGGCTCGGCCCGCACGACTTCTACGGACGGCTGCGCACCCGCCTCCGCCTCACCGACGCCCCGGCCACGGCGGCCGACGGGGCGAGCGCACCCCTCTTCCGCCCCGACGGGCCGGTCCCGCACGACCTGGCCCACCTCCACCTTCCCCCGGCGGACCGGGACGAGGCCGACCGCGCCCGACCGCGCCGGGAGTCCCCCGGACCGCGCCCGTGACCCGGGGCCGCGAAGAATTCACCGCAGCCATCGAAGCCAAGCCGCACACCACCTTCGGCGAAGTGAAGGCCGATGTCCTGGAGCGTCACGTACCCGGGTTCGAGCCGGGCGACTTCGTGGACACCATCCCGGACTCCGCCCGGCCCGGGTGAGATTCCGGCGCACGCCCGGAGCGACGGGGAGGAGCGGCCCCGCCCTCGCGGTGCCCCGGCGGGAGCCCGGGTGGAGCAGGCCCCCGTCGCTATAGTTGGCGCCTACAGGAAAGTGACCGTGCAGAGGCGCTCGGTGCGCCACGGGCCCGTCCCGCGGCCCCGAAGGACACCGCTGCCACGCGGAAGGTCCGGCGGCCGAACGGCTCCGCGCCCGCTGCCCGTTCCTCCACCGTCCACGGAAAGGGCGAGCGATGCCGGCCGTCCTCGTACTGCTGCTCGCCGGAACCTGGCTGCTCTCCGGCGCCCTGGTCACCGGAACCGACCCGCTGATCGTCGCCGTGGGCCGCACCGCGGTGTGCTGCCTGGTCCTCACCGCCGTCGCCGTCACCACCGCGGAAGGCAGGGCCGACCTGCGCCGGGCCGCCGCCAGGCCGGGCACCGTCTGGCTGCTGGGCCTGCTCGGCTTCGCCGGGTACGCGGCGGGAACCCTCCTCGCCATCCCGCGCATCGGGACCTCACTCACCAATCTCGTCGTCGCGCTGATGCCCTGCGCCTCGGTCGCCGTGGGCGCGCTGTTCTTCGGCGAACGGTCCGGGCCGCGCAAGGTGGCCGGGGCGGTGCTCGCCTGTGCCGCCGCCGTCGGATACGCGGCGCTCGGTGCGGACGCGGGCGACGCCGACGGGGTGGGGCTGCTGCTCGTGGCGGCGGCGACCGTCGCCTTCGCCGGGTACGGGTTCCTCTACCGGGAACGGCTGTCGGGGCTGCCGCCCCTCGCCGTGCTGCCCGTACTGCTCGCGGCAGCCACCTGTCTGCTGCTCCCGATGGCGCTGCCCGCCCTGATCTCCCACCCCCCGACCCCCGCCGCGATCGGCGGCACGGTCGTGCTCGGCGCGGGCGTGTACGCGCCCGCCTACCTCGTGCAGCACCGGCTCATCCTGCTGCGCGGACCGGTCTTCACGGCCGCCGTGCAACTGGCCGTTCCCTTCACCGTGCGCCTGGGCGACTGGGCACTCGGCACCGCGTCCGCCCCTTCCATGGCGGAACTGCTGCTCCTCGCCGTGTGCTGCGGGGGCATCGCCCTCGTCACCGTCCAGCCGGCCGCCCGGCTCGCCGTCGCCGACTGACCGTGGAGGCCGCGCCGGGCGGACCGGATCAGGGCTCCGGCTGCGGTCCGGCCGTCGTCGCGCCGACCACCAGTGTGCACGGGTGGGCGTGCAGTCCGGGGGCTTCGCGCCCGTCGGCAACCTGAGCGGCGGCTGCGGCGCCCAGCGCGGCCAACCCGGTGTCGACGGTGGTGAGATGACGGGTGTGCTGACCGCCGATCACGTACTCCCAGTTGTCCACACCGACCAGCGCGACATCGTCCGGGACACGCCTTCCCGACTGCCGCAGTACGGACTCCGCGCCCAGCGCTATCTGGTCGTTGCCGCAGAACACGGCGTCGAACCGGGCGCCGGACTCGATCAGCCGGCGGCAGGCCGTGGCCCCCCAGGCCCGGCTCCAGTCCCCCCGGAGCGTGTCGGTCGCGGGCGGCAGCCCGGCATCGGCGAGCGCGGCCAGCAGCCCCTGCTCACGTCCCGTCGCGGCGGTGTCCGCCGCCTCGCCGGTGATGTGCGCGATGCGCCGCCTGCCCAGCGACAGCAGATGCTCGCCCGCCAGCCGCCCGGCCATCCGGCTGTCGGGGACGTAACAGGAGTCGCCCTCCCGGTCGGTGAGCCCGAAGGCATAGGCGACCGGGACGGAGAACTCGGCCGTGACGGAGCGCATTTCGGCCCGGAGACCGTCACCGAGCACCAGCAGCCCGTCCACGCGCCGGGCCAGCAGCCTGCGGACGCTCTCGGCCATCGTGTCCGGGTCGAGGCCCGTGTCGTAGAGCAGACACGCCTGCTCCCGGCTGCCCAGGTGGGCGACCGCCCCGACCAGCACCGGCTCGGTGAACGCTCCCCGGGCGTTCTGGGCGAGAATGCCGATCGTCCGGCTCCGGCCCAACGCGAAGGACTGTGCCAGGGCGTTGGGCCGGAAGTCCAGTCTGCGCGCGGCCTCCGCGATGCGCGATCTGGTCGCCGTCGAGACCCGGCCGCCGCCGTTCAACGCCCTTGATGCCGTGGAGAGCGAAACCCCGGCGACCGCCGCGACATCGCTCAGTGTGACCCTGCCCCGTTCCGTCATGGCCTCAGCCTAGCCATGCAGCGCAACTGCTTGTGCAATTCCGGTGGTTGCTGTGTGAACCCTTGACAGAGTTTGTTTACGGGGCCAGTGTGTGCCGCGCTTGAGCAAGCGGTTGCGCAACGGTCCGGAGCCGCCTCCGGGGCCGGCGCGGACAGGCTCTCCGCAGTGACCGCGTGCAGCACTCCGCGCAGCACCCCCGCGCCCGATGATCAGGGAGTTTCTCGCCATGCGACATCGACCACGCAGACGCCTGTCCCGAGCGGCGGTGGCCTTCTCCACACTGCTCGGCCTCCTGGCATTCGGCCCGGCCGCCGCCTCCGCCGAGCGACCCGGAACGGTCGCGGACGGCGACGACTCCGCAATTGCCGTGCTCGGGAAGACACTTGAGTCCCGAAACGTCACCATCGACGCGTCCCCCGGCAGCGACGAGGCGAGCGTCAACACCCGTGCGTACGGTGGCCGCGACTGCTGGGAGATCGGCCCCGGCCGCCCCAGCCAGTACCTGTACGTCACCCTGGACGCCCGCCTCAAGCACTACGGGGCGAACCACGCGGCCGTCGACATCGACTACTTCGACGCACCCGGAACCAAGTTCGCACTGGTCTACGACGCGGGCGCGAACCCGTGGCGTACCTCACGGATCGTGCGGACGACCGGCACCAACACCTGGAAGACCGCGCACTTCTACATCCCGGACGGGGCGTTCGCCGGCGGGCAGTACGGCCGGGACATGCGCATCGCCACCTGGGCGCAGGACATGGGGTCCAGCGAGAAACCGGTCTGTTTCGCCCGTTACGCCTTCGAGCCGTCCCCGGTCGACACCGATGACGTACAGGTCGATGTGACCACTCCGGGCAACCTCTTCGACCCCGGCGAGCGGGCGACCTTCGGGGTCCTGTCCGCCCGCGACCGCTCCGTGCCCTGGAGCGTCCGCGACTACCGGGGACGCACTGTGCGGCAGGGGGCCGCCGCCATCGACCCGGCCATCCGCGAAGGCTCCGTGGATGCCGGTGAACTTCCCCTCGGCTACTACACGTTGACGCTTCGCGGAACCGCCGCCGACGGGGCCCCCGTCGCCCGCACCGCCGGTTTCGCGGTGCAGCACCCCGGGCCCGACCCGAAGCGCACCACCGACTCCTTCTTCGGCGTCAACCACCACCATCGTTCCGCCCCCGGCGACGCCTGGGACGACAGCACGAAGCTCGCCGCCCGCGCCGGGGCCGACGGACTGCGCGTCGACTCCGTCTACTGGAGCAGCATCGAACACCCCAAGGGCGAGTACCAGTGGCCCGAGGCCAGTGAACGCGTCACCGCGGACTTCGGGGCGCGCGGCCAGAACGGCCTGATGCTGCTGGGCTTCGGCAACTCCGACTACGGCAACATCCCGAGCACCGACGAGGCGTACCGGGCGTTCGGGAAGTACGCCGGACAGGTCGCGGCGAAGGCGGGCGGCCGGATCGAATCGCTGGAGGTCTGGAACGAGTACTACGGCGGTTTCTCCAACGGCGTGTGCTCGCAGAGCGCGAAGTGCTACGCCAAGATGCTGGCCGCCGCGTACTCGGGGGTCAAGACCGCCGACCCGAAGATCACCGTGGTCGGCGCCTCGTCGTTCAAGGTGCCACTGGACTGGTTCGAGGAACTGTTCAGGCTCGGCGGACTCAAGCACATGGACGCGATCTCCATCCACCCCTACCGGGCCCCGGGCGACCCCGAGGGCGTCGAACTCGACATCGCGGGCCTCAAGCGGCTGATGCGGCAGTACAACGACGGCAGGGAACTGCCCATCTGGATCACCGAGCAGGGCTGGACCTCCGCGGACCGGGACGGCATCGGCGTCGACGAGCAGACCCAGGCACAGGCCACCGCCCGTGCCCTGCTCGCCGCCAAGGCCGCGGGCGTCGCCCGCTACTACTGGTACGACCTGATCAACGACGGCAACGGTCCGAGCAACGGGGAACACAACTTCGGACTGCTGCGCAAGACGGGCCCGGAGGCCAACGGGCTCAACCCGAAGCCCGCCTACCTCGCCTACTCCACCACTGCCCGCGAACTGACCGAGGCGCGGTTCACCGGCCGAGTGCACACCGGCGACCCCGACCTGCACGCGTACTCGTTCAGGTCCGCGGCCGGCTCGCCCGGCGGCGGAGCGGTGACCACGGCCCTGTGGAGCAGTGACCGCACCGGCAAGCCGGTCCGGGTGCGGACCGGGAAGCCCGTCACCGTGGTCGACATGCTCGGCGCGGAGCGGGTCCTGGAGCCGGTGGACGGCTGGGTGCACCTCACGGCCACCGGTGCCCCGGTCTACCTGCGGGCCGCGGCCGACCGGATCGAGGAATCACCGCTGCTGTCGCTGTCCGCGCCCCGGGACATCGTGGCCGGTACGGGGATTCCGGTGACCGCCACACTCGACAACCGGGCCACCGGCCACGGCGACGGGGCGTCCGCACACAGGCGCACCGCGGTCTTCGAGATCGAGGGCGAGCGGGTCACCGTCTCGGCGGCCCCCGGCCGACGGGCGAGCGCCGTGCTGAAGGTCCCGGCCGGTGACACACCGGGCAACCGTGGCCTGGCCGCAGCGGTCACGCTCGACGGGAAGCGGGCCGGCGCGGTCGCGGCCGGCACACGGGTGACGGCGAACCCCGTGACGGTCGACGTGTCCCCGGAGATGTCGGTGAAGGGCGCCACCCGCACCGACCGGCTCGCCGTGACCGTCACGAACCACTCGCCGGACACACCGGCCGGGGTGACCGGCATCGACTGGTCCTTCGGCGACCTCAGCGGAACGATCGCGGGCCGGGGAATCGGCGACAGGGGCACGGTCCCACCGCTCGCCACCCGAACCTTCCGCACCACGGTCGACGGAGCCGCCGCCTACGCCGTCGAGCCCGTCGGGGTGACCGCCAGACTCGCGGACGGACGCACCGCACAGGACAGCGACTCCTTCGGCTTCAGCCCGATCGCCAGGGCCACCCCGCACCTGGTGGACGGAGAACTCACCGGCCTGGGCGATGTACCGAAGGTGGACCTCTCCGAGGTCGGCTCGTACAGCGGCATCGAACCCTCCGTCGCCGACGGCGACATGTGGGCGACCTGGGACGACAGGAACCTCTATGTATCCGCGGTCGTCCGGGAGAAGGACCACCGGACGGCACGGAAGGTGGCCTGGCTGCCTGCCGGTGACAGCATCGGCATCGGCGTGCAGCCGGGCAAACCGGGGGAGGGACTGGGGCGTTGGGGTGCCGACTGGTACATGCTCTACGCCGGTGACACCGTGACCGAGGGGCCGGGTGTCTTCGTCGAATCCCTGCCGAAGGACTACCCGGTGGGGCCGGTGGCGGGCGCAGATGTCCGAGTGGCCCGCGACGAGGAGGCCGGCACCACGACCTACCTGGTCGCCGTGCCGTGGAAGCGGATCGCCCCGCTGTCGCCCGAGGACCCCGCGTTCTCGCTGACCCTGACGGTCAACAAGAGCGACGGCGTGCAGCGGGACAACTACCGCTCGCTCGGTCTCGACGGATGGCAGACCTGGGGCGACGGGCTCAACAACTGGAAGCTGGTGCGCTATCAGCAGGTGCAGCTGACCCGCTGACCCGTGTGCCCACTGATCCACCACCGGGCCGGTGGGCGCCGCGACCCC
>NZ_JBHXTM010000012.1:161946-185447 GCF_042677325.1 Streptomyces sp. NPDC127117 | reverse complement strand
GCCATATGTGCAGGTACGTCCTGTTGCCCTACGCTCTACGCCTTGCGGCCGGAGCGGCGGTAGGCATAGGCCGCGTACGCTCCGAAGATCAGCAGCCAGACGACCAGCACCACGATGCCCGTCATGCTCGGCGCCTCGCCGTCCGTCGTGTTCCAGCCCAGCTCGCCGAAGCGGTAACCCGGCGTCCACTTGGCCACCGAAGCCATCCAGCCCGGGAACTCGGTGATGGGGAACCACAACCCGCCGACCAGCGCGAGCGCCAGGTTGCAGACGATGTTCGTGACGTTCGTGGTCTGGGACGACAGCTGGTAGCCGTTGGCGATCCCGAGCATGGTGAACGGCAGCGAGCCGACCCACAGCAGCAGCGTCAGCACGACCCACTTCCAGGCGTCCAGCCGCACACCATTGACGATCATGGCCGTGAGCAGGACCACCACGATCGCCGGCAGCACCATCAGCGAGCCGGTCACCGCACGCCCGAGGACCACCTGCGCCGGGGACAGCGGCGTGATCCGCAGCTGCCGCAGCCACCCCACGGCCTTGTCCTCGGCGACCGCCGTGCCCGAGCTGAGCCCGGCGCTCAGCGCACCGTACGCCGCCAGCCCCACCATCGCGGTCACGGCCCAGTCGTCCGTTCCGCCGGAGCCGCCGCCGACATTGGTGAACATGATGTACATCAGCATCGGCGTGCCGATGCCGAAGATGACGAAGCCGGTGTCACGGAACGTACGACGCAGCTCAAGATTTACGTAGTTGGAAACGAGGGCGATCGAACTGGCCATCACGCGCCTGCCTTCGGGGTCTGGACAGCGGAATCGGACGAGGCGGAGGGAACGAACGGGCGGTCCGCTTCACGACCCGAGTGGTGCGCCGTCAGGGCCAGGAACGCGTCCTCCAGGCCCGCCGGGGCGACTTCGAGACCCCGCGGTGACACCACGCCCGGAAGGGCGCTGACCGTCGCGTCCGAGTCCGACGTACGCAGCCGCACCCGGCCGTCGACGACCTCGACCGACAGCACGCCCGGCAGCGCGGCCAGGCCGTCCGGAACCGGACCGTCCGGCACGGTGAAGGAGACCATGCTGGACCCCACCGTGTGCTTGATCTCCGCACTGCTGCCGTCGGCGATCAGCTGCCCACGGTCGATGACGACGATCCGGTCGGCGTTCTGGTCCGCCTCCTCCAGATAGTGCGTGGAGAACAGCACCGTCTTGCCCCGGTCGGTGAACGCGCGCATCGACTGCCAGAACAGCCGGCGGGCCTCCACGTCGAGCGCGGCCGTCGGCTCGTCCAGCACCAGCAGATCGGGGTCACCGGCCAGCGCGACCGCGAAACTGACCCGCTGGGCCTGGCCACCGGAGAGCTTGTCCGCGCGCCGCCCGGCCAGCTCGGTCAGGCCAGCCAGCTCCAGCGCCTCGTCCACCGGCATCGGGTTGGGATACGTACGGGTCACGAAGGACACCAGCTCACGCACCGTCACCCGGGAAACCGGCTTGGAATCCTGCAGCATCGCGCCGACCCGGCCGTCGCTCACCGCATGGCTCGGGGACTTCCCGAACAGTTCCACCGTGCCGGAGGTCGGGTCGTCCAGCCCCAGCAGCAGGCCGATGGCCGTCGACTTGCCCGCGCCGTTGCGACCGAGCAGGGCGACTCTCTCGCCTGGTCCGATGGTGAGATCAAGTCCGTCGACGGCGCGCACCGCGCCGAACTCCTTGACAGCGCCGGTGAATCCAACCACCGGTGTCGCCCTGTGTGTTGTCGTCATGGGCGGAACTCTAATGAGGATGACCAGTCATTCGGTAGCCAGAGATGTAGGGATTTCAGGTGTGTGGAAAACATCCGGTGACCGGTCACTGCCACGGTGAACTGCGATTTCCCGGTACGTCCCGGAAAATATCCCGGTTACCCCTACACCTACCCCTAGACACCCCTGTCTCTGGAGGGGTACGGGGTGAGCGGATCACCACGCCCCGATTCACCGTACGGTAGTTGGTGATTCCACACAGCGGGAAAGGACCGGGTGACCGATGACTGGAAATCGACGTGCCGTGGTGTTGGGCGGTGGTTTCGCCGGCGCACTCACCTCTTCGATGCTGGTCCGGTATGTCGACGAGGTGACAGTCGTCGACCGGGACGAATACCCGCACGGACCGGAGCTCCGCAAGGGCGTTCCACAGGCCCGCCACTGCCACATTCTGTGGTCCGGCGGCGCCCGAATCATGGAGTCGCTCATCCCGGGGACGACCGACCGCCTGATCGAGGCCGGCGCGCACCGTATCGGAATTCCGAACGGTCTCGTTTCCTACACCCCCTTCGGATGGCAGCACCGCTTTCCGGAGACCGAGTTCACCATCGCCTGCAGTCGCGCACTTCTCGACTGGACGGTGCGCGATCAGGCACTGCGCAACTCCCGTATCTCGGTACTCGACCGGACCGAGGCACTCGAACTGACCGGCACCGCCGAACGCGTCACCGGTGTCCGGGTACGCGACAGCGCCTCCGGCGAGGAAAGGGTGCTGGAGGCGGACATCGTCGTCGACACCACCGGCCGCGGCTCCGCGATGAAGCGCTGGCTGGACCGGCTGGGAGTGGCGGCCCCGCAGGAGGAGTCCGTCGACACCGGCATGGTCTACGCGACCCGGATCTTCCGCGCGCCCGGGACCACCGACGGCACGTTCCCGCTCGTCAGCGTGCTCGCGGACTCGCGCGAGGGAGGGCCCGGCCGCAACGCCGTGCTGATGCCCATCGAGGGCGACCGCTGGATCGTCACGCTCTCCGGTACGCGCGGCGGCGAACCGCCCGCGGACGAGGCCGGATTCATGGCGTACGCCCGTGAAAGCGTCCGGCACCCCCTGATCGGGGACCTGATCGCGGGCCTGGAGCCGCTGACCGGCGTGCAACGCTCACGCTCCACCATCAACCGGCGCCTGCACTACGACCGTCTCCCGGCCTGGCCCGAGGGCCTGGTGGTGCTCGGTGACGCGGCGACGGCCTTCAACCCCGTCTACGGGCACGGCATGAGCGCCGCCGCCCGCAGCGTCGCGGCCTTCGAGAAGCAGATACAGCTGCGCGACCTGGACCCCGGCCTCGGCCGTGCCGTTCAGCGCGCCGTCGCCAAGGCGGTCGACGACGCCTGGATGCTGGCCACGTCCGGCGACGTGAACTACCCCGACGTCGAGGTCGACAGCCACGACCCGAGGCTGACCGACGACGACGGCACCCGACGCCGAGATTCGGACGTGATGAGCAGCGTCGCGACCCGCAACCGCGAGGTCAGCCGCGCCGCCGTCGGTCTGATGACGCTCTCCACCACCGTCGCCGAGATCCAGACCCCGTGGCTGCTCGCCGCACTGCGCCGCGGATTCGAGGTCCCGGCGCTGACCGAGCCGCCGCTGACCCCGGAAGAACTCACCGTCCTGCCCACCCTCAGCCACGCCACCCGCTGACCCCGCCCCGACGGGCGGAGCGCGGACAGAACCACCGCCCCACCCCAGCCGCTCCCCTCCGGCCCCCCTGGAGCGGGAGCCGTCCGGACCCCCACGCCGTCTCGGTCATCCCCCGTCCGGGACGTCGTCGGGCACCCGGCATCGCGCCTCGCCGGCGCGCGCACAGCGCAGCCGCCGGCGAGGCGCAGCGAGCACAGCCCCTCGTCATCGACGGGCGTTCCGCCACGCACGGGTGAGCCGGGCGGCGGTCGGGCAGGGGGAGCGTCGGCAGGCCGCGCACGCATAGGTGTGGCCCACCAGGATGAGGTACTCCACTTCACCGCGGGCGGCGGAGCCCTTCAGAGCAGCAGTCACCGGTGGTCCTTCCAGCAGATGGGACAGCAACGGGGGAACCACAGGGCCGAGGCATCGCTCGCGTCGACCGGGCGGGGGCCGAGGTCGTGCGCCGTTCCGTTCAGCAGAGGCGCACCACAGAGGCAGCAGTTCGTGCCGCGCCGCTGTTGTTCCGTCAGCGCGCCGACCGGCGGCAGGTCCCTCACGCTCATGGTGCCCCCGGCTCGTCGCTGATCAGGTAGGACCAGGGTGACGGGCCGGAAGGGGTACAACGCTCACGGATATGTGAGCGTCGGCCGGCCGGGGAGCGCGGCCAGGGTCTTTCGTCCGGATCCGGCCCGATCCGGACGAGAGGCCCTAGAGGCCGACCCAGGCAGCCATGTGCCCGAGGGCGTCGGGAGTACGCCGCGAAATATGGACCAGGCCCTTGACGGTCTCCCGGGCGCCCGGGTGGTAGCGGGTCTGTTCGGGCGCCGCGCGCCGGGCATCGACGATGCTGTCGAGAGCGGCCTCGGTACGACCGGTCTCCATCTCCGACCTGGCCCTGTCGATCAGGAAGTGGGCACGCCGGGAAGCGGCCAGGGAGGGCGGGAGCTTGATTCGCCCGGCCTGGGTGAGGGCCTCGTCGTACTGCCGCATCTCGACCGCTGCCGACATCCTGTGGAGCGCGACGTTCGTCGGGCCGAAGGACAGCCAGTGGATGGCGGACGCGTCCCCGGTCCGCGCGGCGCACTGCATCGCCTCGGCGATGTGAGTGACGACCACGGCCTTCGCGCCGGCGCGGGCAGCGATCACGGACGCCCCGAGATGGAGCTGCCCCGTGACGGCGATCGCCTCGCGGGTCTGCTCCGCCGCGCCGACAATGGCGTGGCCGGAGGTGACGAGGCGCTGCCCGATGGCGTACTCGCCCTCCCGGAAGTACACCAGGGCCCGCATGTACTGGCGGATGGCGGCCAGGCAGGGATCGGAAGCCCGATGAGCGGCCCAGTCCATGCGGTCCAGGGCGACGCTGGCGAGGTCGTAGTAACCGAGCTTCACGCTGATGTCATGGGCCGTACGGTACGTCGAGGCCAGCGCCTGCCACAGCTCCGTGGACCGGTGCCGCCATGCCGCGGTGGTGAGCTCCGCGATCGCGGCGGGCAGCCGCCGGGCGGCGTTCCGCAGATGAGTCGCCCTGACCAGGGCACACAACTCATCGGCGAGTGCCGTCAGTTGACCGGCCGGCCGGTCGGGAACGGTGTCATCGGCCCCGAGGTCATACAGGTCGAGTGCCTCGCGGACGGGACGCACCAGCTCGGCGAGCCGGTCATGCTGCAGTTCGGTCACGTAGGGCTGCCCGGTCAGCAGAGTGACATCGATCCGGAGCGCCTTGGCCACGGCCGCGACGAAGCCGAGGTTCGCCGGCTTGGCGCCGCACTCCACCTGGTTCAGGAGGCTGTACGAGTACGGAATCCGATCGGCCAGCTGCCGTTGGGTCAGTCTGGCCAGCTTCCGCTGCTCCTTGATGCGGGAGCCTGTGTGGTCGTCGTCCTGCCTGGGCACACCGGCCTCCGTTCCCGAATCGTCATCCGGAACGGTACCCGCGCGGGCACGTGCCGGATTCCCCGTCGGACGCTGTTCCACCCGGTCCGGGGGCAGTTGCACATGTGATCGGATGGCCGCATGACGACTCTGTACCTGTTCGGGGCGGCTGCCCCTCCCGTTCTCGAAGTTTCCCAGGTCATCGAGGAAGCTCACGCCCGCGGGTGGGAGGTATGCCTCGGGCTGACGCCGACGGCGGCCCGGTGGATGGGTGACCGGCTTCCGGATCTGGCGGAGCTGACCGGGCACCCGGTGCGCTCCGAGTACAAGCTGCCCGGGGAACCGGACGTATGGCCGAAGGCTGACGTGATCCTGTTCGCCCCGGTCACCTTCAACACGGTCAACGCGTGGGCCCTCGGCCTGACGGGCAAGTTCGTCGTGGGGGTCGTCGCCGAGGGCATAGGGAAGCGGATCCCGACCGTGGCGATGCCGTGTGTGAACGCGGCCTACGTACAACACCCGGCATTCGACCGGTCGGTGGAGACGCTGCGCGGCGCCGGGGTGACGGTCCTCTACGGCTCGGGCGGATTCGAGCCGAACCAGCCGGGCGAGCGCCGCCCCGAGGGCTTCCCCTGGCACCTCGCCCTGGACGCGGCCGACGCACACCGGGAGGTGTAGTCGGCGGATCGCGGCTCATGCATGCACCACCGCTCCGCGCCGCGTCACGGCTCGCTCTACCTCGTCTGTCTCGCGTAACTCGCGTAACTCGCCACGTGTTACCGGGGCGTGCGCGAGGCCCAGGACCGGCGTCCGGCCGCCAACGGACCGGGGCGCAGGGCCAGGGCTATCAGGAGGCCCGTCGCCGCGAAACCGGAGCCGGTGGCGAATCCGGCGGACATGGTGTCGGCGAAGTCGGAGTACCCCGCCGACGCGGTGACCAGCAGCGCGATGCACAGTGATCCGCCGATGGCCTGGAGCGCGTTGAGGACGCTGCCCGCCGAGCCGAGCTCTTGGGGCCGCAGCCCGGAGGTGGCCAGTACGGTCGCCGGAACCACGCAGCACGTCATGCCGGCGCCGAGCAGGACCAGCGAGGGCAGCACACCCGTCAGATACGGGTCCTCGTACCGCAGGCGCGAGAGCCACAGGTTCTCGACGGCGAGCGCGGTGGCACCGATGGCCATCATCGGCTTCGGCCCCAGGCTCCGTTCGATGCGCGGGGCCACCGCCGCGGTGGCGGCCATCGCCAGCGGTACGGGCAGCAGCGCGAACGCGGCCGTGAGCGCCGACCAGCCGTGGTGCTGCTGGAAGAACTGGCTGAGGAAGAAGTACGCGCCGGTCAGCGCCCCGGGCAGTACCAGCATGCTGCCGAACGCCAGCGCCCGGTTCCGGTCCTTGAACAGGGCGAGCCGCACGATGGGCTGCTCCGTACGCCGCTGCGAGCCGATGAACGACGACAGCAGCACCAGCCCGGCCAGCAGCGGCCCCGCCACCCGCGCGGAACTCCACGGATGTTCGCCGGCCTGCGACAGGCCGTACACCACCGCGCCGACGCCCGTCGCGGAGAGCAGTGTGCCGCGCAGGTCGAAGCGGCCGCGGACCCGCTCCGTCTCTTCGACGACGCGCGGTGCGAGCAGGACGATCGCCAGCCCCACCGGCACGTTCAGCAGCACCAGCCACCGCCAGGAACCGACCGAGCCCAACGCCCCCGCCAGCACCAGGCCACCGGCCGTGGAGGACGCGCCCACCGCCGTGCACAGGGCGATGGCCCGCTTGCGGGCGGGACCTTCGGGGAAGGTGGCGAGCATCAGCACGAACCCGTTGGCCGCGGCGAACGCGGCCCCGGCGCCCTCCACCGCGCGTACCGCGATGAGCAGTTCGCCACCGGTGACCGCGGCCCGTGCGGCGGCCGCGGCCGTGAACAGGCCCACGCCCGCGACGAACATCCGGCGCCGCCCCAGAATGTCCCCGGCCCGGCCACCGAGCAGCAACAGCCCGCCGAAGACCAGCAGATAGGCGCCGATCACCCAGGAAGCGGCGAGCGCCGACAGTCCCAGATCCGCCCGGATCCCCGGCAGCGCGATGTTCATGATGGGGTCGTCGAGCTGGATCATCGCGTTGCAGCCGGCGATGACGGCGAGGGCGAGTCCGGGCCTGGCGCGCCGGCCGGGTTCCGTCGGGGCGGGCGCTGCCACCTCCAGCGGGGACTCGGACACAGACGCGGACATGAACTGCCTCCCGTGGTACCTGGACCCGATGACCACGGCACGGTCTCAGGAAACGCTGGAGCAGCGTTCGAGACCGGGACGAGAGGGGTGTGGACGGCGGGCAGGGCTGCGGACGGCCGGGATGTCGGACGCGTCCGGATAGCGGTGAGCCGACGTCCCGAGCTGGTCACCACCGCGAGCTGAGCGCGCCCGCGCACAGTGAATGGCCATGACCACCACGACCTACCAGAGGCTGATCGACCTGCTGGGTGAGGGCCGCGCCCGCTACCGCCTCATCGACCACGCCCCCGAGGGCCGCACCGCCCCGGCCAGCGTGCTCCGCAGCCATCCCCTCACCCAGGCGGCCAAGTGCCTGGTCGTACGGGTGGCGCTGGGCCGGAAGGCGCGCCGCTACGTGCTGGCCGTGATACCCGGCGACCGCAGGGTCGACCTCGACGGCCTGCGCGATCTGTACGGCGGCACCGAAGCGTCCTTCGCCGCCCGCGATGTCGCCGAGCAGCTGGCCGGCAGCGTGAGCGGGACCATCATCCCGTTCACCTTCCACCCGGAGCTCGAACTGCTCGCCGACCCGGACCTCCTGGCCCACGACGAGATCTACTTCAACGCCGCCCGCCTCGACCGCTCGGCGGCCCTGGCCACGGACGACTATCTGCGGCTGGCCGCCCCTCGGGTGCTGCCGATCGCCCGGCCCGGGGAGGCTCCCACCGCCCTTCCCATCTGAGACCCGGAGACCGTCCGGGATCCGGAGGCAGGCTGGCGGGGTGGAGATGGTCGCCGCTACTGAGCGGCCGCCTTGATCTTGTTCCCGCAGGACTCCATGCCGCACCACTGCCGCCGCATCCCCCGGGAGCGGCGATGTGGACACGGGTGCACTCGGGATTGCCGCACTTCTTGAGCAGGGGTACGTCCGGCCCGCTCAGGAGCTCGACCGCTCGGCGCGCCACGGTGGACAGGGCTTCGTCCGGCGTCGCTTCCGTCCAGCGTCCCGAGGCGGTGAGCTGCGGTGCGGCGGGCGGTCTGCGCGCCGCACCGTTCAGTACGTCCAGTGCGTCGCCGGCGTACGCCTCACCGGGACGGCGGGCCGCGACCGGTTGGTAGACGGCCTCCCGTACGGCGATCGCGCGGTCGACATCGGCCCGGTCGCCGGGGGAGACCGCGTCGACGATGCCCGATTCCAGGTACCACGCCCTCAGCCGCTCAGGCGTCACGAGCATTTCGAACCGCACCGAGCGCCGTCCCCGGAGCGTCGCGGCGAAGTCGAGCGCCGGATCTCCGCATACGAAGACATGCTCCAGGTTCACATCACCATTCCGGTAGGTGACGACCGTGTCGGCAAGGCTCATCACCTGCCGGAGCACAGCCGGATCTCGCGGCCCTGCCAGCGTCTGCGCAGCCAGCGGTCGTGGCTGGCCAGGACGATCGCGCCGGGCCCGGTGCCCAGGGCGGCCTCCAACTCGTCGCACAGCCGAGGGGACAAGTGGTTCGTCGGCTCGTCGAGCAGCAGCAGCTCCGGCGGACGCGCCACCAGGAGCGCCAGCGCGAGCCGGCGGCGCTGACCGACCGACAGCTGACCGACCGGCTTGTCCAGGTCCGCCTCGTGCAACAGCCCCAGCGAGCGCAGCGGAATCTTCTCCGCCCGCTCGGTGCCGAGCGAGCGCTCGTAGGTCTCCCGCCCGGTCCGGTCCGGGCGGGAGAACACGGTGTCCTGGGCCAGCAGACCCACCGTCAGCCCCGGCCGCCGTCTCACGTCGCCCTCGGCCGCGAGGCGCCCGGCGAGCACGGACAGCAGCGTCGACTTCCCCGTGCCGTTGCCGCCCGTGACGAGGAGGCGCTCGGTCGCCGGTACGTCCAGTCGCGCGATGTCGAGCCGGCCCGGAACCCGTACATCGCGCAGGGAGACGAGGGAGGCGGGCGAGCCGGGGGAGTCGAGGGAGCCGGGCGAACCGGGGGAGCCGTCCACCGGGTTCTCGGCGGGGGCGGGCGCGGTGGCGGCGAGTGCGGTGGCGTGGAAACGCAGCGGCTGTGGTGGTTCACCGGTCTGCCTGCGCTCCAGCCCGTCAAGCCGGCGCGTGGCATTGCGCACCCGCCGCGAGATCTGGCCCTGCACCCGCCCGGCGCGATGTCCGTAGCCCATCTTCTCGTTGTCGCGCCGCTCCCGGTCCGGTGCCACGAGGCGTGCGGTGACTCCGGCCGAGTGGCGCAGCGCCGCCAGCTCCTCCTGCTCCTCGGCGTACCGCCGCTCCCAGCGCTCCCGCTCGGCGCGCTTCTCGGCCAGGTAGGCGCTGTAGTTGCCGCCGTAGCGGACCGGGCCGTCCATGGCCGGATCGAGGTCGACCAGATCCGTGCAGACGGCGTCGAGGAAGGCCCGGTCGTGGCTGGCCACCACGACGACCCCGGGCAGACCGCGCACCTGCTCCTCCAGGAAGGCGGCGGCGCCGTCGTCGAGGTGGTTGGTCGGCTCGTCCAGCAGCAGCGCCGAAGGCCGCCGGACCAACAGCGCGGCCAGCGCCAGCCGGCCGCGCTGCCCACCGGAGAGGGAGCCGAGCTTCCGGTCGTGCCGGAACGCGCCGAGGCCGAGCCCGTCGAGCACGATCGCGGCCCGCCGGTCGGCGTCCCAGACCTCCCGGTCCTGGGCCTGTTCCAGCCGCCGGCCGTACGTGTCGAGCAGCTCGGCGTAGCCGGGGGAGTCCTGCGACACGTGGGCGAGCCGCTCGGTGAGGCGTTCGAGCTCGGCCAGGTCGTCGCGGGCCTCCCGCAGTGCCTCGTCCAGCACGTCGGCGATCGTCGACGCGTCGTCGAACGGCAACTCCTGGTGCAGAAAACCCAGGTCGGCAGGGCGGGTCACGCTCCCGGCATCGGGTTCCTCCACTCCGGCGAGCAGCCGCAGCAGCGTCGACTTGCCGACGCCGTTCTCCCCGATCAGCCCGATGCGGTGGCCGGGGGAGGCGGTGAGGGAGACGCCGTCGAGAACCCGTCCGGCCCCCAGAGTGCGGACGACGTCACGGGCGAGCAGGGACGGTCGAGACATGGTGGTCCACCTGATGTGATCAGTGCTCGGCCCGCCGGGTGGTGTCCCACCTCGGGCGCGGGCCCGGTCGACACATCAGCGGCTCACATCTCGGGCGCCCCCGTCTCCCGCGCTCCCGATTCACGCGTTCCCGTCTCCGGCGCTCCGGTCTCCGTCAGCCCGCCGTCGGCCAGCCGCAGCCACCGGTCCACGCCGATCCGGGCGAGAAAACGCTCGTCATGGCTGACCACCACGAACGCTCCCCGGTACGAGCCCAGCGCGCTCTCCAACTGACCCGCGCTCACCAGGTCGAGGTTGTTCGTCGGCTCGTCCAGGAGCAACAGCTGCGGAGCCGGTTCGGCGCACAGTACGCAGGCCAGCGTGGCGCGCAGCCGCTCGCCGCCGGACAGCACCCCGACCGGGAGATGGGCCCGGGGGCCCCGGAAGAGGAAGCGGGCGAGCAGATTCATCCGCTCCGCCTCTGTCCGGTGCGGTGCGAACGCGGTGAAGTTCTCCGCGACCGTACGGTCGGGCTCCAGCAGGTCCAGCCGCTGCGAGAGGTAGGCGATCCGGCCGTCGGCCCGCTTGATCTCCCCGCCGTCCAGCCCCAGTTCGCCGTTGAGCAGCCGCAGCAGCGTGGTCTTCCCGGAGCCGTTGGAACCGGTCAGCGCGATGCGTTCGGGGCCCCGGACGGTCAGGTCGATGCCCGCTTCGGCGAACACGTCCCGACCGTCGTGGCGTACCTGCATCCGCTCGCCGAGGACGAGTGTGCGTCCGGCCGGCACAACGGTGTCCGGCAGGTCCAGCGTGATGCGCTGCTCGTCGCGCAGGGCGCGCCCCGCCTCGTCCAGCCGGGCCTTGGCGTCGGTGACCCGGGACGAGTGCAACTGGCCCGACCGGCCCGCGGACTCCTGGGCGCCGCGCTTCATGTTCCCGGCGAAGATGCGTGGCAGGCCCGCGCTCTTGAGGTTGCGGGCGGCATTGCTCGCGCGACGCTCGGCGCGTTCGCGGGCCTGCTGCATCTCCCGCTTCTCCCGCTTCAGCTCCTGTTCGGCGTTGCGGATGTTCTTCTCGGCGACCTCCTGCTCGGCCCGTACCGCCTCTTCGTACGCGGTGAAGTTGCCGCCGTGGAAGCGCAGTTCGCCGCGTTCGAGCTCGGCGATGCGCTCCATCCGGTCGAGCAGCGCCCGGTCGTGGCTGACCAGCAGGAGGCAGCCGGTCCAGTCCTCCAGTACGTCGTAGAGCCGGTGGCGGGCATCGAGGTCGAGGTTGTTGGTCGGCTCGTCGAGCAGCAGTACGTCGGGCCGCTTCAGCAACTGGGCCGCCAGGCCGAGCGAGACGACCTGGCCGCCGCTGAGCGTTTTCAGGCTCCGGTCGAGGGCGAGATGGGCGAGGCCGAGCCGGTCCAATTGGGCCCGGGTGCGTTCCTCGATGTCCCAGTCGTCGCCGATGGCCGTGAAGTGTTCCTCGCTCACATCCCCGGACTCCACGGCGTCCAGGGCCCGGATCACCGTGGCCACGCCCAGGACCTCGGCAACCGTGAGATCACCGGTCAGGGGAAGGCTCTGCGGGAGATGGCCGAGCGTGCCGCTCACGGACACGGACCCGGTGTTGGGCCGCAGCTCGCCGGCGATCAGCTTGAGAAGGGTGCTCTTGCCGGAGCCGTTGGGCGCGACCAGGCCCGTCCGGCCGCTTCCCATGGTGAAGGACAGGTCGTCGAAGACCGGGGTGTCGTCGGGCCAGGCGAAGGAGAGGTTCGAGCAGATGATGGCGGCGTCGGACATGGAAAGACCTCGAATGAGATACGGGCAGGCGCAGAATGCTGCCCGGAACATGGAAGAAGGGGACGACTGAACGGCCACGACGGCGATGCTCCTGGGCATCGGCCGGTGGCCTGACAGGTCGGGGTCTCACCCCGAGATGTCGTCGTCACCCACCATGTCTGGTCTCCTCGATACGCGATCAACGCTCTCGCGAGCTTAACAGCAGCCCGTCGGTGGCTCCTCCCGATTTTCCCGTCGAGCGGAGGGGACGTACGAGGGGCGGGCGCGGGACGGGCGCGGGGCTACAGGCCGAGGCCGGCGGCCAGGCAGGAGAAGGACATCCACGAGCCCTCCGGGTCGTACGCGTCCCTCGCGGACTTGTTCGGCGAGGCGGGCCTCACCTCGACCATGTCCTGGTAGGGGACGCGCTCGGGCAGTTTCCCGAACCGCTCGTGGCGAGCCACTGCCGCACTGTCCGCCGTGATCTCGACGGTCTCGCTCTTCACCATGTTCGCAGCACTCGCAGTGCCGGCGGTTCTCATGGCCGGACTCCGCTCGATCGGTTGCGGACCGCGCCGTAGCGCCGGGCTGCCATCAGCGTCACATCGGATGTGTCATCTGTCGAGCCGGTGACGATATCGGCTCACACGTATGGTGTTCGGCTTGTGCCCTCGACGAACTCGATGGAGGAGAACCGGACATGGCAGCCCCGTACCCGCCGATCGACCCCTACGACCACGGAATGCTCGACACCGGCGACGGCAACCTCATCTACTGGGAGACCTGCGGAAACCCCGACGGAAGGCCCGCTCTCGTCGTCCACGGCGGCCCCGGTTCGGGCTGCTCGGAGGGTCCGCGCAGGTCCTTCGACCCGGAGCGCTACCGGATCATCCTGTTCGACCAGCGCGGCTGCGGCCGGAGCACACCCCACGCCGCCGACCACACCACCGACATGAAGCTCAACACCACCGAGCATCTGATCGCCGACATGGAGCGGCTGCGCGAACACCTCGGTGTCGAACGGTGGTTGCTGTTCGGCGGCTCCTGGGGTTCCACGCTCGGCCTCGCGTACGCCGAGCGATACCCGGAGCGGGTGTCGGAGATCGTCCTCGCCGCTGTCACCAGCACCCGCCGCAGCGAGATCGACTGGCTCTACCGGGGCGCGGGCCGGTTCTTCCCGGAGGCGTGGGAGCGATTCCGCAACGGTGTCCCCGAGGCCGACCGCGGCGGCGACCTCGTCGGGGCGTACGCCCGCCTCATGAACGACCCCGACCCGGACGTACGGGCCAGGGCCGCGACCGACTGGTGCGCCTGGGAGGACGCGGTCCTCTCCGCCGAGCCGAGCGGCATGCCCAACCCGTACGGGGGCCGGCCGCCCCGGGCCATGCTGGCGCTCGTACGGATCTGCTCGCACTACTTCGCCCACGGGGCCTGGCTGGAGGAGGGACAGCTGATCCGCGACGCGGGACGCCTGGCGGGCATCCCCGGAGTCCTGATCCACGGCCGCCTCGACATCAGCGGACCGCTCGACACGGCCTGGGAACTCGCCCACGCCTGGCCCGGCTCGGAACTCGTGGTCATCGAGGACTCCGGCCACAAGGGCAGCGCCACCATGAGCGAGGCCCTGTACGCGGCGTTCGATCGGTTCGCGCAGCGGTAGTAGGCAGCGGCAGCCGGCGCGGACGCCTGAGTGCGCGAGTGCGTGCGTATCCGCATCACCCCAGGAACGCCGCGACCGTTGCCACGAACCGGTCCGCGTCGTCGAGCCAGGGGTAGTGACCCGCTCCTGGCTGTACGACGAGTGAGGCACCGGGGAACGAAGCGGCCGCCTCGGCCACCGACCGGGGTGGGCTGTTCACGTCGAACTCCCCGGCGAGCAGCAGGACGGGAGCCCCGAAGCCGGCGAGCGCCGCGCGGGTGGCATTCGGCGTGAAGGCGCCCTCGGCCGCGAAATGGGCGACGGCCTCTTCGTTCTCCGGTCGGCTCGCCGCCAGGTGCCGCTGCGCCGCGGCGTCCCACCGGCCGTAGAAGAAGGGGCCGATGGCCTCCCGGTCGCTGCCGGTTCCCCCGGTGATCGCCTCCAGGGCGGCGAACGCCGTCGGGAACCACGGCTCGTCCCCGCGAAGCCGCGCGAGTTCACGCCGGGCCTCCCCGCCGATCGTGATTCCGAGGGCCCGGGTGCCGGGGGCGATCAGGGCGAGCCTGCCGACGCGCTTCGGGTGGCGCGCCGCGTACTGCGTCGCGAGGTTCGCTCCGGCGGAGTGGCCGAGCAGGTCGATCCGGGGGAGTCCGAGGTGGGTGCGCAGGGCCTCGACGTCCGCGACGAGGCGGTCGCAGCGGTAGGAGGAGGCGTCGTCGGGAACCGCGGACCGACCGGTGCCGCGAAGGTCCAGTACGACGAGCCGGCGGTGCGCCGACAGGCCGCCGAGATCGCCGAGGTAGCGGGAGTCGACAGGGCCTCCGGGGATGCAGACGACGGGGTCGCCGCCGTCACGGCCGTCGTTGTCGTCACGGCCGTCGCCGTCTCCGTGTACGCGGTAGGCGAGCCGGGTTCCGTCAGGTGCGAAGAAGGTGGGCATGGGAGGGACCATGCCACGCCATAACCTGGTTGTACAATCTGGTTATGGCGCTGGATCCGTGAGGTGTATAACCGACTCATGGCAGGCGAAGAGAGCACGCACCGGATCCCCGGGGCGCTGACCGAGGAACAGGCCGGGCGGATGCTCGCCGACATGAACGAGGTCATCCGCGCGGGCGAGGAGACGCGGAAACTGCGCGCCGAGATGATCAAGCTGTTCATCGGCTTCGGCTGGACACAGGACAGGATCGCCCGGCTCGCGGCCATGAGTCAGCCCGCCGTGTCCAAGCAGATGGCGAAGTACCGGCAGGACGACGATCCGGCGCCCCCGATGGAGCTCTCCCTCGACCAGTACGACACCCCGTGGCTCGAAGGGCGGCTGTGGGCCCTCGCCGAGGAGATCTCGGAGACCCTCTCCGACACCGCCCGCTGCACCCGCTACGTCAACGCCGTCGCCCGGGGCAAGAAGCGCTTCACCCCCGAGAACGTCGACGAGCTGCGGCGCCTCGTCGAGGAGGACCTGAGACTGCACCGGGCGACGCTGCCCGTCGGCTACCGGGACGCGTACGACAGGATCGGCCGCGGTCTCGACGTCCCCTCGAAGCCCCCCGCCACCACTGCCACCGCGTCGGCCTCCGTGCGCCGCGCCCTCGCGCACCGGATCCAGCGCGACCGGCTCAGGGGCGACGCCTGATCCTCCGGGCGGGGCCGTCCACGTGCACCGTTCATTCGGCGGGACGGCCCCGGTTGCTCCCCCCGGGAGAGCGGCCGAGACTGTCGAGGAGCCCGGCGGCCGCGCACCGGGGACGCATGCTGTCTGCCCGAGAGCAGGAAGAACATGGCCTTCACCGTTCCCACCGACATCGAGAACCGCCCGGTCGCCGTCATCGGATCCGGCACGCTGGGCCGCAGGATCGCCCTGATGTTCGCCACCCGAGGGGGTGAGGTCCGTATCTACGACAAGTCCAAGGAGGCGGGCGAGGCGGCACGCGCCTACGTGGCGGAGAACGTGGCCGAGGTCGCCGCCGAGATCGAGGGCGGTTCCCCGGGGCGGGCCGGTGTCACGGACGACATGGCGGAGGCGCTCGCCGGAGCCTGGCTCGTGGTCGAGGCCGTTCCCGAGCGCCTCGATCTGAAGAAGAGCATCTACGGCCAGCTGGACCGTCTCGCCGACCCCGACGCCATCCTGGCCAGCAACTCCTCCTCCTACCCGACCAGCCGGTTCATCGACGAGGTCAAGCATCCCGAGCGGGTGCTGAACATGCACTTCTACATGCCGCCCGGGCAGAACGCGGTCGACATCATGTCCGACGGCCACACCGACCGGGCGATCATCGACCTGCTGGAGCGCGAGCTGCCGCGCTACGGCGTGCACCCCTTCGAGGCGCACAAGGAGTCGACGGGCTTCATCTTCAACCGCATCTGGGCCGCCATCAAGCGTGAGTCCCTGGCGGTGGTGGCCGAGGGCGTCTCCACTCCGCAGGACGTCGACAAGATGTGGCAGATCAACATGGGCACGCCCACGGGACCGTTCCGCATGATGGACCGCGTCGGCCTCGATGTCGTCCTGGACATCGAGAACCACTACGCCGTCGAGCGCCCCGACCTGCCCGCCGGACCGCGCGAACTGCTCAAGAGGTACGTGGACGCCGGGCACCTCGGAGTCAAGACCGGCCAGGGCTTCTACGACGACTACGCCGACAACCCCTGACCGCCGCCGACCCCCTGACCGCCGCCGACCGTTCCTGACCGCCGCTGACCGTCGTGCGTAGACGCACGCGTATGCAGTTGAGCGTTGTGGCTATGGTTCGTCTCGCCGGGTCGGAGTTGACTGATCCGTATGACGAACGAACAGAACATTCAGCAGGCCGACTCCAAGACGATCCTGGTGATCGGTGGCACCGGAAAGACCGGGAGCCGGGTGGCGGAGCGGCTCACCGCGCAGGGGCTGCCGGTGCGCGTGGGATCCCGCAACGGCGGGCCGCCCTTCGTGTGGGAGGACCCCGGCACCTGGGAGGCGGCCCTCGACGGCGTCGGATCCGTATACGTCACCTACTACCCCGACCTCGGGTTCCCGGGAGTGGCCGAAACCATTGGCGCCTTCTCCGAACTCGCCGTGAAGAAGGGCGCCCGCCGGCTGGTGCTGCTCTCCGGACGCGGCGAGGACGGCGCGGTCAACAGCGAGAACAAGCTCAAGGAGTCGGGCGCCGACTGGACCGTCGTACGGGCCAGCTGGTTCAACCAGAACTTCAGCGAGAGCTTCTTCCTGGATCCCGTACTCGCCGGTGAGCTGACGCTGCCGACCGCCGAGGCCGTGGAGCCGTTCGTGGACGTGGAGGACATCGCCGACGTCGTCGTCGCCGTACTCACCGACGACAGGCACATCGGCAGGACGTACGAGCTGTCCGGGCCCCGGTCGCTGAGCTTCCGGGATGTGGCCGCCGAGCTGTCGCGGATCGTCGGCCGGGAGATCACGTACACCCCGGTCGGCCTCGACGACTACCGGGCGTTCCTCCGGGAGAACGGGCTGCCCGTCGAGTTCGCCGATCTGTTCGCCCTGATCCTCGACGGGCGCAACGCCGGGGTCGTCAACGGGGTGGAAGAGGTACTCGGCCGCGAGCCGCGCGACTTCTCCGCCTTCGCGAAGGACGCCGCCGCCACCGGAGTCTGGAACGTCTGACAACGCCGGGCGGGCGGCACCCTGGCAACATCTGAGAGTGCCGGTACGGATCGCCGGTACGGATCCGGCCCGGTGCCGCACCCGCCGGCCGAATGGGGGATCACCACATGGACGTGCTCACGGGACTCCTGGACGGGCCGAAGGCACGCGGCGCGTTCCTGCTCAAGTCCGTCTTCGACCCGCCCTGGTCGCTCCGTGTCGAGGACCGCGCTCCGATCTCCCTGGCCACCATGGTCCAGGGCAGCGCCTGGGTGATGCCGGACGACGGCGTGCCGGCCCTCATCGGCCCCGGCGACATCGCCGTGCTGCGGGGCCCCGACCCGTACACGATCGCCGACGCGCAGGACACTCCCGTCCAGATCACCGTCGGCCCCGATCAGCGCTGCAACACCGTCGTCGGCGAGGACGTCACCGACACGATGGCACTGGGGGTGCGGACCTGGGGCGACCCGCTCGGGCAGGGCTCGTCCGTGATGCTCAGCGGTACGTACCAGGCGCCCGGCGAGATCGGCCGCCGGCTGCTGGGAGCCCTGCCCACCCTTCTGGTGCGGCCCGCCGCCCTCGGCGACACCCCGCTCGTGGACCTGCTGGCCGAGGAGATCGGCCGCGACGAGCCGGGACAGGAACTGGTCCTCGACCGCCTCCTCGACCTGCTCTTCGTCAGCGTGCTGCGCGCCTGGCTCGCCGAGCCGGACGCCGGTGCGCCGGCCTGGTACCACGCCCGGTCCGACCCCGGAGTGGGGCCCGCACTGCGACTCCTGCACGGTGATCCGGCCCATGCGTGGACGGTGGATTCGCTGGCCCGCAAGGTCGGCATCTCCCGGGCGGGCCTCGCCCGCCGCTTCACCGAGGTCGTGGGGGAGCCGCCGATGACGTACCTGGCCTCCTTGCGGCTGGCCATGGCCGCCGACCTGCTGCGCGAATCGGACGTCACGGTGGCCACGGCGGCGCACCAGGTCGGCTACAGCAGCGCGTTCGCACTGAGCGCGGCCTTCAAGAGGGTGCGGGGAGTCAGCCCGCAGGAGTACCGCAGGAGTGGTGCCTCGCAGATCGTCCTGCCCCCGGCGACTCCGTCCCGGACCGTGGTGCTGGGCGGGGTGTGACGTCCCGGTCCGCCCGAGGAGAGGGGCCTTATCCGGGGACCTCCGTGCGCTCCCACCATTCGTAGACGGGCAACTGCCCCTCGGCCGTTTCCCGGTGGCGTGCCGTGGCCCTGAAGTGTTCGTATCCGCCACGGAACGGGACCTTGATGTCGGGCCCGGGTGCGGTGAGGGGGACGATCCGGTCGGGGAGATCGTCGGGGCCGCCTTCGAGGACTGCTTTCGGTGCGTCGGTCATGGCGAGAGTTTCTCCGGGGGGTGGTCCGGCTCCTCGGTGACGCGCCGACGGGGTCACCGTCGCCCGCCGCGCCCCACTCCGACGGCGCGCATGGTAACTTCGTAACAAGTTGAATAGTATCCCTCCGGGAGGTGGGCGGGTGCTGCAGATCCAGATCGGCGCCGAGCGCGCGGCGGACCCGGACGACCGCCTGATGCGGACCACCCTCGGGTGGCGCCGGGGCATGAGCGAGGACGAGGCATGGGAAGCCGGGCGCGGCATCTGGAAGTTCAACGCCGACCGGGCCCTGTCGCAGGACGAGGTGCAGATCATCAACACCGAGGGCACGGTCCTCGCGGTCGCGAGGATCATCGGCATCTCCAAGCACGGTGACCGTTACGCTCTCGAAGGCGAGCTTCTGCGTGACGACCCCCGTGTCGGCCGCCCGACCGGTAGCCCGCATCTGTCCCGTAACCCCGTCACCTACATCTGACGGGCCCCATGACACTTCAGTCGCCGCGAAGGGAGCGCTCCGGTGAGTGACTTCGACGCCATCGACGCGCTGCTCGCGGACGTCGGTCCGCAGGCCGAACTCCCGCCGCCGGACGTCCGGCGCGAACTGCGGGAGCAGGCCAGGCTCTCCAAGGCCCAGGTGGCCCGGGCGCTCGGCGTGAGTCCCGGCACGGTCGGCGCGTGGGAGGGCGGCCGCGACCCGTCGGACGAGGTCCGCGCCAAGTACGCGTATCTGCTGGACGGACTGGCCGCCAAGTTCCCCACCGAGCCGGGAGAGGAAACGCCGCCCGCGGAGGACGAGAGCGAGAGCGAGAGCGAGAGCGAGGACGGAGCCGGGGAGGGGGACGAGGCCGCGGACGAGGTGGAGTCCCTTGCCGCTGCCGAGCCGTGCGTGCTGTGCGGAGCACCTGCCAGGCACCGGGTGGCGGGCTTCGCCCAGCACCTGGACCCGTCCGACTGCCGCCCCGCGACCGCCGCCGGTGCGCAGACCGCCGGTGCGCAGTCCACCGGTGCGCAGTCCACCGGTACAGAGCCCGCTGGTACGCAGCCTGCCCACGCGCAGCCCTCCAGTTCGCAGTCCACCAGGACGCGACCCACCGGTCCACCGGTCCCTGAAGCCACTCCGCACCCGGCCAGGAGCCCCCGGAGCCCGGCCAAGCGTGCGTTCCAGGAGCAGTCCGGACCCGGGGACCTGATCGGGCAGACCGTTCAGGCGGCGCTCGCCGAGCACCGGGGCGACGTCGAGGCGGCCCTCGCGGCGCTGCTGAAGCGGGCGATCCCGGACGCGATGCGACTGCTCGACGAGACCCGCAAGGGCGCGCGGTACGACATCGTCGCGCACCCATGGATCCCGGACATCCTCCGCAAGCAGACCTCCAAGGGCGCGGACCGGATCTGGGAGGCGCGCCCGAAGTGGACCCGTTGTGAACTGCCGCCCGGCCGCCACGAGGTGACCGCGCTCGACATCAACGGCGCCTACCTCTCCGCCCTGAAGACCCACCTCCCGCTGGGCCAGTTGGAACACAGCGCCGGATTCGCCCACGACCGCCGCCGCGCCGGTGTCCACCTCATCACGCCGCCCGCGTGGGAACACGAGGCGGTGCTGCCCAACCCGATCGGCAACCGGGACGAGCCGGGCCCGCTGTGGGTCACCGAACCGACCCTGCGCCTCCTGCTGCGCCTCTCCGGCCCGAAGCACGCCCTGTGCGAGCCCCCGGAGATCCACGAGTCCTACACGTCCGGGGCGACGGAGAACCTGCTGGAGAAGTTCCGCGTCGCCCTCAAGGAGGCCCGGGACACGGCGATCGCCGCCGACGACGAGGTGACGCTGGAGTACGTGAAGGCGATGTACTCGAAGTTCGTCTCCACGATGGGGGAGTCGAACTACAACCGGGAGCTCTACCGCCCGGACTGGATGCACATCATCCGCAGCCAGGCGTTCTCCAACCTCTGGATGAAGGCCCTCAAGGCCCACGGCGAGGGACTCACCGTCGTACGCGCGATGGGCACCGACGAGCTCCACGTCATCGGCGACTGGCACCGTGTCTTTCCCGAAGGCCGCGGCGTGACCGAGGTCAAGATGAAGGACATCTATACCGCGGGTGTCGATGACGTCGACCCCGCCGAGAACACCGAGGACACCGAAAACACCGGGGACATGTCGGGGGAGGAGGAGTAGATGCCCGAGAGGACCATCGACTTCGGGAAGTTCGGCGCCCGGGGCATCAAGGGCAGTGACGCCGTCGCACGCAAGCTCGACGAGCTGTCGGGCGGCATCGTCACCCCGGTGACCGTGAAGCGCGGTCTCATGGCGCGCCTGCACTACCTCACGAAGACGGAACACAGCCGCCGGGCGGCCAGGGACGCCGGACTGATGGTGACCGACCGCACGCTGAAGGCGTGGCTGGACGAAAGACGCAGTCCGACGAAGGCCAACCTGGAGCGCATCGACGCCGCTTACCGCCAGGTGCGCCGCCAGAACGTCGCCAGGCACCTCCTCCGCCGCCTGAACGCCGGCGGCGGAACCCGGGTGGAGATCCACCCGCTCAACCAGTCGCAGGTGCCGCGACCGCTCCAGCGGATGGTGGAGTACCGCACGATGAACGTCCGCCGTTGGGACCGCATCGTCGAGGCGTGGGCGTCCGGCGACCACCAGGGCCTGGACGACGCCTGGGAGGACACCATCGTCGACCTGGGATCGCAGTGGGGGCAGTACGAGTACGTCACCAACATCGGCTTCGCCGCGTAGCCGACCGGCCCGCTGCCGCCGCGCGACTTGCCCCTCCTGCAACAGGAGGTCCTACGTTCCGTGGCATGAAGATTGTTGTTCATGACACGGCGTCCGCCATGGCCGATCTCTTCCGGCGCCCGTTGGGGGAGCGGCCCGACGCCCTGCGAGAAATGCTCGCCCCGCTGCAGAACGCGATGTCCGCGGTGAGCGACATCGACACGTACCGGATGCACACGACGGGCTGTGGATTCCGGATCGACCGTGAGGACCCGCGCTACCTGACGGCCCTCGGGCAGCTGCGGGACGCGGGAGTGTGGGACCGGATCGAGGACTGCCTCGCCGCCGCGTGGGAGCGGCTGAGCGGTGCGGCGCCCGGAGTCGGGAGCGCCGAGACCGTGCACGTCGTCCTGGTGCTCGGCAATCCCGACGACGACCTCCTGACGGTCCGCAACCCCGGCTACCTCGGCATGGGCGGCATCCCGGGAGCGATCCAGCTGACGATGTGGCCCACCCGGGCCGGCCTGGCGCACATCGGCCACGCCGCCGCACACGAGCTCCACCACAACGTGCGGTACGCCAACGTGGTCTGGAACCCCATGACGGTCACGGTCGGCGAGCAGGTCGTGGCCGAAGGGCTGGCCGAGGCGTTCGTACGGGAACTGGCCGGTGAGCAGGCCATGGGGCCCTGGTCGACGGCGCTCTCCGGCGCGGAACTGGACGACGCGTACGAGAAGGTCACGGCCGGGATCGATGTCGCCGGAATGCAGAACCTGCCCGCGTACGTGTACGGCGACGCCACCGCGCAGCACCTGGGGTGCCGCCCCGTAGGGCTGCCGGACTTCGCCGGGTACGCGGTGGGTCTGCGGATCGTGGACGCCCATCTCGCGGCCACCGGCCTGACCGCCGCCGGGAGCGTCGCGCTGCCGGCGCGCGACATCCTCACGAACGCGGGCGTACCCACCGGGGCGCCGACCCCGGACCCTCCCGGCGCGGCAACGGACCCCGCAGCCCCCGACCCGACGAGCCGGGCGACACTGGACGGATGACCGGCGACACCCCCGAGCAGCGACCCGCCACCACCGAGGAGGACGCCGGTGCGCCCGGCCCCGGCAGCCTCGCCGTCGGCCGGGCGGCCGCCCTCGTCGGGGTGAGCGTGAAGACGCTGCACCACTGGGACGCGATCGGTCTCGCGCGCCCGAGCGGGCGCACCTGGGCCGGACACCGGGTGTACTCGGGCGACGACATCGCCCGGATCCACCGCGTCCTCGTCTACAAGGAGCTCGGTTTCCCGCTCGCCGAGATCGGCCGGATCCTCGACGACCCGGACATCGACGCACACGACCACCTGCGCCGACAGCGGTCACAGCTCGTGGAACGCATCGCCCGCCTGCAACGGATGGTGCACTCCGTCGACCGCATGATGCAGGCGTCGAAACCCGGGATGCGGCTGACGCCGCAGGAACAGGTCGAGATCTTCGGCGCCGACTGGCAGCCCGCCCGGGTCGACGAGGCCGAGGACCGCTGGGGCGACAGCGCTCAGTGGGCGCAGTACGCGGAGCGGGCCGCCGCGATGACGCCGGAGGACTGGAAGAAGACCGCGGCGGCGACCCAGGCCCTGAACGCCGACCTCGCCACGGCGAGGCGCGCCGGAGTCGTACCGGGCTCCGATACGGCGAACGGCCTCGCGGAGCGGCACCGCGCCATGATCTCGGCCTACTTCGACTGCACCCACGCGATGCAGGTGTGCATCGCGCGGATGTACGTCGACGACCCCGATTACGCCGAGCACTACGACGCGCTCGCGCCGGGCCTGACCGTCTGGCTGCGCGAGGTGATCTTCGCGAACGCCGGGGCGCGGGGCGTCGATCCGGAGTCCGCGAGGTGGGAGTGA
>NZ_JBHXTM010000012.1:28096-161846 GCF_042677325.1 Streptomyces sp. NPDC127117 | reverse complement strand
CCGTGCCACGTCCCGGTGGTTCGGGCCGCTCAGACCGTTCCGTCCACCGTGCCACGTCCCGGTGGTTCGGTCCGCTCAGACCGTTCCGTCCACCGTGCCACGTCCCGGTGGTTCGGTCCGCTCAGACCGTTCCGTCCACCGTGCCACGTCCCGGTGGTTCGGGCCGCTCAGACCGTTCCGTCCACCGTGCCACGTCCCGGTGGTTCGGGCCGCTCAGACCGTTCCGTCCACCGTGCCACGTCCCGGTGGTTCGGTCCGCTCAGACCGTTCCGTCCACCGGGACCAGCGTGAGGTAGGCCATCCCGAGCACTCCCCGGTAGCCCCTCAGCCAGCTCGCCCGGTGCCGGTCGACGCGCTCGCGCGTCTCCTGAGCCAGCGGGTGGTCCGGGTGGGCGGCGAGCCACTCCTCCGAGTCCGACTGGTAGCCGGACTCGAAGTCCTCCCACTCGTCGTCGCCGGCCGTCTCGATCCAGACGGGACGGAACCCCGCGGCCACCGCCACATCGACGAGTCCGGCCAGATCGTGGAGTTCGTCGACACGGGCGTCCGGCCACATCGCGGCCAGTTCGGCGGAGGTGGGGGAGCGCTGCCAGAAGCCCTCGGCGAGCAGGACCCGCCCTCCGGGCGCGACGATCCGGCGCAGCGCACGCAGCGCGTCGGCAGTATGCCGGGGAGGTTCCTCTTCGCTGAGGGCATGACTGGCCCCGAGGCACAGAACGAGGTCGGCGGGCCCGTGGGACGTCTCCCCGGCGGACCCCTCGACGAACTCCACACGGCCGGACAGCGCACGGGCCGCGGCATTCGCGCGTCCCCGGTCGAGGTCCTCGCCGTTGAGGTCGATGCCGATCCCGGTCGCCCCCGGCACCGCGTCGAGCACGCGGAGCATCAACTCCCCCCAGCCGCAGCCGATGTCCAGGACCCGTGCCGGGGCGGCCCGGCCGAGTCTGTCGACGATCCGCGCGGCTCGCTCCTCGGAGAGCGGGCCGTGGAAGGTGAGCCGGGTCAGGCGCGGCGGAAGATCGGTTTCGGTCATGCGGCGCAGGTTAACGCCGACGGGCCCGCCCACGACACCGAGTTATCGCCCCGCCGGGCAACGGTATCCGCCGCTCCGGACCCAGGTCAGAGCCGGTACGGCCACAGAGTGACGTTCTCCTGTCCGACCCGGACCTCGACCCATGCCGCATCGACGATGCCGGGCGGTGGCGGAACCGCGAGTTCGAACAGGAGCAGTTCGCCGCCCACGCCCAGCAGCGCCGTGCCGTCCCCGGTGGGGCTCGGCCGGCCCCGGAAGACGATGTGGTCACCGTCCTCCCGGAACTTGGGCGGGCCGGAAGCGGCGGACAGGGTGTTCTCCGCCGGGACGATGTCCTCGTCGACGGTCCACTCGACATGGTGCTCGCGGCCCACGTCCTCGGGCGCACTGCGCCAGGGCACCACGGCGGTACCCACCGCCGAGCGCACCCGGACCGTCGTCACGGGCTCCGAGGGGACCTGCCGCACCGCTTCTGTCCGGACCAGCATCCCGCCATCATCCGCGACGCGGCGGCTCAGCCGGGCACCGCCCCGGGCTCATTCCGCCGGACCGTCGTGCACCAACCGGTGCAGGGCCCTGTCGAGCCGGGCCTTCCGGGTCTCCGGGGTGAGTGCCTGGAGCAACGGCAGGATCAGCTGGTAGCGCCCCGACCTGCCGAGCGCCTCGAACGCCTCCCTGGCCCCGGGATCCGCGTCGAGTGCCGCCACCAGGTCGGGCGGTGCTGTCGCCGTCCGCTGCGACTCGTACGCCGCCGCCCACCGCCCGTCCTGCTGGGCCCTGCGCACCTCGGTCAGCCCGGGTTCACGCATCCGCCCCTCGGCCGTCAGCTTCGCCACCTTGTCCACGTTCGCCCGCGACCACAGGCTCCTGGGGCGGCGCGGCACGTACTTCTGGAGGTAGTACCGCTCGTCGAGCGACCGGCGCTGTCCGGAGACCCAGCCGTAGCACAGCCCGATGTCGACCATCTCGTCGTCGGTGACCGTCGCGATGCCGGACTTCTTCCTGGCCACCCCGACCCAGATGCCGTTGCTGCGTGTGCCGCGCTCGGCCAGCCAGTTCTCGAACGCCGCCGCGTCCGTGAACGCGACGACCTCCACCCCGTCGATCTCGTCCATACGGCTCAGGCTATCGGCCGCCGCGCAGTAGCTCTGGGGCCGTCACCCCGGACGGGACGCAGGGCCGCGTGGCCGCGACGATCACCTTCGCGGGCATGGGCCCCACCCCGGTCGGCTCGCTGCGCGGCGGCCTCCTCGCGCAGGAGTGGGCGCTGCGCCCCGCGCTCCTGCTGACGGCCGCGGATCGGCCGGGAGCCGCCCGTAACGAATCGGCTCGGTTCCCGGCAACTGACGACTCGGCTCGGTTCCCGACACCCCCACGACATCGCAGCGCCCCGGACGGGGGAGTGCCCGGGACGCTGCTGCCTGTGGTGCGCGGCTCCTGCGTACGCGGCACCGCCGCTACGAACGCGTGCCGTGCGGGATGCCGTCTCAGAACTCGTCGGCGCCGTTGCGCAGCTCGTACGTCCAGTAGCCGGTCTTCGCGGCCGCGTCGTCGACCGCGATTCCGCCCTTGGGCGCGGCGACGATCCTGCTGCCCTCGGCCGGGCCGTCGGCGGCGAAGAGGTTCATGTAGAAGGAGCCGACGACGTGGTTCTTCTCGTCCACACCGCCGTTGTTGATCCGCACGGCCGCGTAGGCCGGGGTGCCGGCGTTCAGCACGATGGGTGTTCCGGGCTTGCTCTTGGCGACCGCCGGGACGTCCTTGGAGGTCTGGGGGAGGTCGCCGAACCCGAGCAGCGGGTACTGGAGCAGGGTGCAGGCGTGGCCCGAGACGTTGGTCGCGGTCAGCGTGATGTGCGTGGTGGGCACGCCCGTCTGCTTGGCGGCGGAGATCCTCACGTCGTTGACGGTGCAGGCCGGGGCCTTGGCGGTGGCCTTCTTCTTGACGCCGGCCTGAACGACGGTTCCGGTGGTGGCACCGGAGGCGGAGGTGCCCGAGCCGGTGGTGGTGCCGGAGCCGGCGGTCGTCGAGCCGGAGGTGCCCGATCCGGCGGTGGTCGAACCCGTCGTGCCCACGCCGCCGTTGCTGCTGCTGCCACCACCATTGCTCCCGCTCGTGCCCTGCTCGGCGGAGACGGACGCGGCGGCCCCGTTGTGCTTCGAGTCGTCCTCACCGCCACAGGCGGTGAGCGTCAGGCTGAGGGCGGCCACGGCGGTCGCGGCGAGTACGGCAGGGCGGCGGATGGACGTACGCATGTGGGGCTCCCCGAGTGATGCGGTGGTGCGATCTGCGGTCGCCGCCAGGTGCGGCGGCTGGTCTGCTCATAGCTTTGGGCCTTTTCCTGCCGTTCCGCTGACGTCCGGCTGATGAACCACTGACGCACTCGCCGACGTCCTCAGCGGCTGCTTGGGTACTGTCTCGTCGCATGTGCCCGGAGCATCCCCTCGTTCGTGAGGTATTTCCTGAGCTGGTCGGCGAACTGGTGACTCTTCTGGAGGAAGAGGGCGAGAACGAGCTGGCCATCTGCGCACGGGATCTCCGCCTGGTCGCGGAGTGCGGCTGCGGTGACGACTTCTGCCAGAGTTTCAGGACGGAACCACATCCGGACGGACAACCCTTCGGCCCCGGCCATCGGTGCGTACCGCTGTCGCCCTCGAAGGGCATGATCATCCTGGACGTTGTGGACGGGCGCATCATGTACGTCGAGGTGCTCGACAGGGAACCTCTGCGGGACGCACGCGTCCACCGCCCCGAGCGGCCGGCGTAAGGCGTCGGCCCCGCTCGGGGAACCAGGATCAGCCGGCCGCGGATGCCACCCCGGGCCGGGCGGCGGTGGGCCTGCGCCGCGTCGTCGAGCGGCCCGCGACGTCCCGGCCCAGGCCGATGAACTTCCCGGCCGATATCAGCCCTGCCGAGACGACATTCCCGGAGCGGGTGGCCGCGTCGACCGGGTCGACCCGGTCGACCGCGGCGGCTTCGACGCGCACCATCACCGAGGTCACCCTCTGCCGGGGCCATGACGCAGCCCTGGCGATCTCGGCAGAGAATGCAGTTGTCCCCCACGTGGTTTCCATGAACGATCCGGGTGTGACCACGTTGTTTCTGACAGTCGGCCTGCCGGGGGCCGGTAAGACCACTAGGGCTCGGCAGCTGGCCGAGGAGTACAACGCGCTTCGGCTGACGCCTGACGAGTGGATGATTCCTCTGTTCGGCGAGCCGGAGGCGGACGGGAAGCGCGATGTCCTGGAAGGACGGCTGCTCTCGCTGGCCCTGGAGACACTGAGGCTCGGAACGAACGTGGTCCTGGATTTCGGATGCTGGTCTCGTGACGAGAGGTCCGCGATCCGCTGGCTGGTGGAGTCCCTAGGCGGGTCCTGCCACCTCGTGTACGTGCCGGTGGACCATGAGACCCAACGCGCTCGGATCGCCCATCGCCGGTCGACCACTCCTGATCAGACCTTTCCGGTGAACGAGGCGGACCTCTTGCACTGGAGGACGCTGTTCCAGGAGCCCGACGTCGCGGAACTCGGCGGGCACGAAATCGGTGGTCCGCCTCCTGGTTGGCCGGGCTGGCCCGAGTGGGCCGCCGACCGGTGGCCGTCTTTCACGTGACTGTACGGCCCACCCTGGTCAGGCCCGTCCGGGAGCGTGATCGACCGGCTACTCGCATGCTGAAATCGCTTCTCCTGTCATGTGGTCGGGCCGGAGTCATGTGCCGGTGGGTCGGCGAAGAGGGCATGCCGAGGTCGACCGGCTGGGGGCGGCCATCGGTATGACGGGGAGGTGGCTTCACTCCGGGGCCCGTGGCGAGCCTGGAGCGCGCGGAGTGCGGCCGGTTCCGCGTCGAAGTCCGCACGGTCGTCCGCCGACCAGCTCCGCGGCAGCGGCAGGAGCCGCTTGTGCCCGTCGCGCAGCGCCGGGCTGACGCACCGGGCTTCCCGGTCCCGGGAGTTGTCACGTCCCGGACTTCACTCATGCACCGAATCCGGACTTCGCCGGTCTCATGCGTTCGAACGCGGTGGGTGTGGTCCGTCGGCGGAGGAACTCCTTGATGTCCCGGGCGCATTCGGCCGGGCTCGCGCTGCCGGTGTCGCACTCGAAGTCGTAGACACCGTGGGAATGGACCCGGTCGAACTGGCCGACGGCCAGTCCTGCCGGACGATCACCGCGCGCCTGCTCCCGCCGCTCCAGCTCCGGCAACGGACAGCGCACCGCGACGAGGACGACGTCCTGAGGGGGGAACAGAGCCAGGCAGTCCTGGAGACGCCAGGGCTCGCTCAGGATGTGGTCCACGACGACGATGTTTCCCGCCGCGGCCATGCCCGCGACCGCGCGGTGGAACCCCATCCAGGTGCGTTTGAGCGTGGCATTCAGCTGGTCAGGGGGCATCTCGGGCGTCGCCCGCATGGCATGGAACGCGTCCACGGGCATGTGGAAGCACGGCTCGCCCAGCACCGTGACGAGCTCCTTGGCGATGCTCGACTTGCCCGAACTGGATGTGCCGTTCAGAAAGATGATCAGCCCGTCGGCCGTCTGAGGGTTCCCGTGCATGGTCCAACTCCTCTCGCCATTCGGCCCGTTCATTGGATCAGGTGCGTGCACCAGCTGCGTCACCCGGTCTTCGTATACCAGTGTGTGTGAAGTGAGGGATTCGAAAGGGCAATTCCGGACGAATGCTGCAACTGTCTTCGGGTGTCTTGTCTGCCTCTTCTGTTTGGTATACAAACTGGATTCCGGTCCGCATCGAACGGACAAGGAATGGACGAGGGGCGCGGCCCCGACGTCTCAGACCGAGCCGAAGGAGTCCCATGACGCCCCCTCCCTCCCCGCCGTCCCGACGCGGTGTCCTCGCGGGTGCCGCATCCCTGGCGGGCGCCGGTGTCGCCATGTCCGCGGGTGTCTCGTCGGCCGCGGCCGACTCCCGCGGCGACGCACGCCGTGAGCCCCGCGACGCGGTGGTCTTCCGTGACGTACGGCCCATGGGCGCGGCGAAGCCGGTGGACCTCACGGTCGTCGACGGCCGCATCACCCGTGAACGGGCTCCCCGGGGTGCCAAGGTGATCGACGGCGGCGGACGCATCGCCCTGCCGGCCCTGGTCGACGCGCACATCCACCCCGACAAGACGACGTGGGGCGGCGACTGGGTGTCGCGCAAGCCGGCCGACAGCATCGCCGAACTCGCCCGACAGGACGCGGAGTTGTTCCGCAGCCAGCGCCGACCGGTGGCCGAGCGGGCGTACGGGCTCATGGCGCACGCGGTGACCCGGGGTACGAGGGCGATGCGGGCGCACGCCGACATCGCCCCGGCCTACGGCCTGGCCTGCGTGGAAGGTCTGGGGCAGGCGCGCGAACGGCTCAACCACGCGCTCGACGTGCAGATCGTGGCTTTCCCGCAGCACGGTGTCATCCGTACCCCGGGCACCGCGGAGCTGCTGCGGGAGGCCGCCCGCAGCGGGATCGTGGACATGGTCGGCGGGCTCGACCCGATCAGCTTCGACCACGCCCTGGACGAGCAGTTGGACCTGCTCTTCGGCCTTGCGGACCGGTACGGCGTCGGCGTCGACATCCACCTCCACGACCGGGGCGAGACCGGCCTGACGGTTCTGCGCGGCATCATCGACCGCACCCGGGCGCTGTCCCTGAAGGGCAGGGTGACCGTCAGCCACGTCTTCTGCCTGCCCGGCCTCTCCGACGCCGAACTGGCGAAGACCGCCGCGGACCTGAGCGATCTGGACATCGCCCTGACCACCGTGGCCCCGAGCGCGTCGCTGGTCCTGCCGATCGAGAAGCTGCGCGAGCACGGCGTACGGGTCGGGCTCGGCTCGGACGGGGTGCGGGACTCCTGGAGCCCCTTCGGCAACGCGGACATGTTCCACCGCACGCACCTGCTCGGCTGGGTCACCGACGTGCGCCTCGACAAGGAACTGTCCGCCTGTTACGAAGCCGGCGCGCACGGCGGTGCCGACGTCATGCGACTGCCCCGCGCCGACCTCTCCCCGGGCTCGCCGGCCGACTTCGTCCTGCTCCGCGCCGAATGCCTGCCGCAGGTCGTGGTGGACATGCCCGCACGCGACATGGTGGTGCACGGCGGGCGCGTGGTCGCCCGCGACGGCCGACTGGTCTGACGGTTCGGCCCAGGACCTCTTGCCGCACGACGCAACCGCCGTCGGCGCCGGGACGGCACCGGACCGGGCCGGGAATGGTCACGGTCCGGCAGCCCGGCACGGCCGGACCGTGACCGATCCCAGCGCCGACGGCCGTACGCCGACGCCACCCGGGGCCGTCGTCCTATTGTTGGCCGATGCGCTCAAACCCTATTGACCGTCCGGCAGATCTCGACGTGGTCCGTGAGTCCTATGACCGGGTGGCCGACAACTACGCCCACATGGTGGTGACAACGGGAATAGGCGACATCCGCCGCCATCCATGGCTCAAGGCATCGATCGACGCCTTCGCCGACACGGTGAACGAGCTCGGGCCCGTCCTCGACGTCGGCTGCGGGCCCGGAACGGTGACCGCCTATCTCGCCGAACGCGGACTCGACGTGTCCGGGGTCGACCTCTCGCCCGGCATGATCGAGAACGCTCGCCGTCTCCATCCGCAATGCCGCTTCAGCGTCTCCTCCGCCACCGACCTCGACCTTGCGGAGGCGTCCCTCGGCGGTGTGCTCGGGTGGTGGTCACTGTTCAACCTCCCCCGCGACGTCCTTCCTCAGGTTCTCGCCATGTTCGCGCGTGCCCTGAAGCCGGGCGGCCACTTCATCACCGCGACGCACGTCGGCGACGAGGACTTCGTGCGCACCGACGCCTACGGAGGAGTGCCCGTTCGCTGGACCACGTACAAATGGCGGCCGGAACAGTTCATGGACCTGATCGAGCAGGCCGGACTTCGCCCGGTCGCCGAGCTCCGGCTCCCCGCGGATGAGCAGACCGGGCCGGGCCTGGTCATCATGGCCGAGCGCCCCGCCTGAACACCGGGTGCCGAGCGGTTCTCCGGCCCGTCCGTCCGGCCCTCCGCCCCCACCGGCCCCCGGTGGCGTCCCGTCGCCCCAGTACACGCATAAGGTGACGGGACGGCCCCGGACGAGGTCCGGGCGGCCGGGACAGGCCGGGAACGCACAAGGAGGACGGCACACGTGACGGCAGGCACCGGCCGGAAGGGCGACGGAGAACAGCCGTCCGCCCCGGCGACGCGCACCCCACTGAGCGAGGTCGCGCGCCGGGCCGTCAGGGACCGCATCATCGACGGCAGCTACGCCCAGGGCAGCCGGGTGGTGGAGCGCGAGATCGCCCAGGACCTCCGGATGTCACGGGTGCCGGTGCGCGAGGCGCTGCGGGCCCTGGTGGAGGAAGGGCTGCTCGACCTGCTGCCGCACAGTGGCGTACGGGTGCGCCGGCTGGAGCGCGCCGAGGTGGAGCACCTGTACGACGTGTGGGAGCCGCTGGCCATTCAGGCATCCCGCCTCGCCGCCCGCCGCGTGGCCCTGGCCGCGCCCGGTGAGCCCGGCGGGCTGGCGGAGCTGCGGTCCGTACTGGAACAGGCGGAAGCGGCGGCCGCCGCGGGGGACCGGACGCGGGAGAACGGCGCCGGGACCGCCTTCCACGACGGGATCGTGGCCCTTGCCGACAACCCACTGCTGGCCCAGCTCATGCAGCGGCTGAATGGCCAGCTGCGGCTGCTCTTCGGCCTGAACACGGAACCCGCCCCCATGCGTGCCCAACACGGCGAGATGTACGAACGCATCGCCTCGGGAGACGCCGACGCCGCTGCGGCGATCACCCTCCTCCACGTACGCAAGAGCCGGGAGCTCGCACTGCGCGCGGTGACGGACATCCCCTGAGGAACGACCCCGCGTACGGGGCGTCCGGCTCCTCCTTGCTGTGCATCGTGCACGTCAACCTGTCCGGGACGGAATTCAGCTCTTCCGTCGTCGGCCGCCCCGTGGCGACAGATGGTCGGGGCCGGCCCGGAACCGCAGCCGGTACTCCGTCGGTGTTGTGTCGAGCTTTCGGCGGAACGCCCGGATGAGGGTGTCGGTCGTGCCGAACCCGCAGGCGGACGCGATGCGTTCGAGAGTGGCGTCGGTGGATTCGAGCTGATTGCGAGCCCGCTCGACGCGGACCGACTCGACGTACGCACTCGGGGTCATGCCGAGCTCGGCCTTGAAGATCCGGGTGAGCTGCCGCTCGCCGACATGGGCGTACGAGGCGAGGTCCGCGACGGTGAGCGGTGCGCCGACGTTGTCCATGATGTGGTGGCGGAGGTCCTCGATGCGCCGTGTCGTGGAGACGGGTTCGAGGGGGACGCTGAACTGGCTCTGTCCGCTCGGCCGCTTCAGGTACATCACGAGTTGCCGGGCCACACGCAGCGCGACGGTCTCGCCGAAGTCGTCGGCGACGAGGGCGAGCGAGAGATCGAGACAGGCGCTGATGCCCGCTCCGGTCCACACGTCGCCTTCGCGGATGAAGATCGGGTCCGCGTCGACCTCCACCTCGGGGTGATCGGCGGCGAGTTGCTGCGCGGTCGACCAGTGGGTGGTGGCGCGCTTGCCGTCGAGCAGCCCGGCGGCGGCGAGGATGTGCGCTCCGACGCAGACCGATGTGACCCGCCGCGTCCTGGCGGCGAGTGTCCTCACCCGATCGACCACGGTGGGGTCGGTGAGGGCGCGCACCCGGCGTCGGCCGTCCACTTCCACCGACCCGGGCACCAGGAGGGTGTCGATGCTCCTCGTGGCCGCCTCTTCGAAGGTGGTGTCGGGGAGGATGCGTACGCCGGCGGAGGTGGTGACGGGGGCCATGGTCTCGGCGGCGAGGAGCACGGTGTAGCCCGTCCCGTCGTCCGTCTCGCGTCGCAGGAGGGCGAACACCTCCGGGGGGCCGGTGACGTCGAGCAGGTCGACGCCCTCGAAGAGGACGATGACGACGAGTCGTTCGACGGTGCTCATGGGGTCTCCGCGTTCAAGGGGCCTCCGCCCGATCGGCAACAGGGTTGTCGGCAACAGCGCCGTCGACAACAGTGCTGTCGGCAACAGTGCTGTCGGCATCTGCGATGTCGGTATCTGCATGTTAGATGGCATTGCCGACATGGACCGGCCGACCGTAGCGTTCTGGATGCGGCCCACCGAATGGGTGGGCGACAAATCCTGGCTTGATCCGAGGCGGTAATTCCATGGCTACGACGACTCTGCGCGAACTCAACGGCTTCGACGAGACACCCGCGTCGCTCGCCGACTCGACCCTGATCCTGGTCGACTACCAGAACACCTACGTCGGTGGCGTGATGGAGCTGGAGGGCTGGCAGGCAGCGCTCGACTCCGCCGCCGCGCTCCTGGCCCGGGCCCGCGAGGCGGGTACGAAGGTCATCCACGTCATCAACGACGGCGGCGAGGGAACCCCGTACGACATCCGGGCGGAGATCGGCCGGATCCACCCGAGCGTGGCACCGATCGAGGGCGAGCCCGTCGTCGTGAAGAAGGCCCCGAACGCCTTCGTGGACACCGACCTGGCCGAGCACGTCGACGCTGCCGGCAACAAGGACATCATCGTCGCGGGCTTCATGACACACATGTGCGTCACGTTCACCACGGAAGGCGCGTTCCTGCGCGGCAACCGGCCGACGGTGGTGGCCGACGCCTGCGCGACTCGCCCGCTGCGTTCGGTCGGCACCGAGCTGACCGCCGGCCAGATCCATCGCAGCGCGCTCGCCACGATCTCCGACCTCTACGGCGTCGTCGTCGAGTCCGGGAAGTCCCTGACCTGAGTCGCCGGGACCGATCCGCGGTGTCGGTCGGGTGTCGGGGCTGTCGGCCGGCTGTAGGTGGCCCGTCGGCGTGGGCTGACACCTTTCGGGGGACGGCCGGCCAGGGGTTCACCGGGCCGGCCCCGATCCCGAGGAGCCATCATGCGCACCCCCGTCACGATCATCGGCGCCGGCCTCGGCGGCCTCACGCTGGCCCGCGTCCTGCACGTCCACGGAATCCCGGCCACCGTCCACGAGGCGGAGGCCTCCCCGACGGCACGCACACAGGGCGGGATGCTCGACATCCATGACTACAACGGCCAACCTGCCTTGCAGGCAGCCGACTTGATGGACGAGTTCCGCGCCATCATCCTGGAGGGCCGTCAGGCGACGAGGATTCTCGACCGGGACGGAAACGTCCTGCTCGACCAGCCCGACGACGGCACGGGCGGACGCCCCGAGGTGCAGCGCGGCGAGCTGCGGCAACTGCTGCTCGACTCACTCCCGGACGGCACCGTCCAGTGGGGCCACAAGGTCAGCACCGTCCGGGGCCTCGGCGAGGGCCGCCACGAAGTGACCTTCACCGACGGCAGCACCATCACCACCAACCTGCTGGTCGGCGCGGACGGCGCGTGGTCACGGGTCCGGCCGCTGCTCTCCGACGCCGTGCCCGAGTACACCGGCATGACGTTCGTGGAGACCTACCTGCTCGACGCCGAAACGCGGCACCCCGCTGCCGCGAAGACGGTCGGTGGCGGAGCGATGTTCGCACTCGAACCGGGCGAGCGGCAGATCGGGGCCCACCGGGAGCGCGGCGGCACCCTCCACACCTACGTGATCCTGTCCAAGCCGCAGGACTGGTTCGCCGACATCGACTTCACCGATCCCGCCGCGGCCGCGGCACGGATCGCGCGGGAGTTCGACGGCTGGGCACCGGAGCTCACCGCCCTGATCACCGACGGCGACACCACACCGATCCTGCGCCCCACCCACACGCTGCCGGTCGGGCACCGGTGGGACCGGGTGCCGGGAGTGACCCTGGTCGGCGACGCCGCCCACCTCATTCCCCCGAACGGCGAAGGCGCCAACCTGGCCATGCTGGACGGCGCCGAACTCGGTGAGGCCCTCGCCGCGCACCCCGACGACATCGAGGCCGCCCTCACCGCGTACGAACAGGCGATGTTCCCGCGCAGCGCCGCGGCCGGCGAGGCGGAGGCCGAGGCCCCGGACAACCCCACACTCGAAGAAGTGATCAACTTCTTCGGCCGGGACGGACAGGGCCGGTGAGCCGCCCGGCCCGGCGGACTCCCGGCGGACTCCCGGCAGGAACTCAAGGGCCCGTCCACTGCCGCGGGTGCTTGCCGCACCGCCCCCTCGACCCCGCCACGCTCGGCAGCTCCGTCGCGGTCAGCCTGCTGCGCCAGGGCGCACGCGAGCTGATCGACGGAATCGCGCACTGACGTCCGTCCGAAGTCACGGCACCTTGCCGCGTTCGTCGTCAGCCACGGCGGTGCGCACCGGTGGCCGCCGCGGTGCGCGGCCTCGGGGCCAGTGCCGCGCGCAGTGCCGGGGTGAGGATGTGCCGGGTCTCGGATGGCGTGAGGGCGGCGGGGGTGGGGAGGGGGTTGAGGTAGCGGGTGTAGATGAGGCCGCCGAGGATCGTCACCACGGCCGTGGCGCGTGCGGTCGCGTCGCGGCCACCGAGAAATTCAACAAGCCGGGCCAGCAGCTCGTGCTCCAGGTACTCGCGGATCGCCTCGGCGGCCTCGTCGCCCCGGGTGCTGAGCTGTCGGAAGTCGGAGTCCTCCCACAGGCCGGTCACCGCGTCGATCAGGCGGTCGGGGAGGGTGGCCGGATCGCCGCCGAGGACGTCATCCACCGCCAGCGCGTTCGCGCACTGGAACTGCATCACGTCCGCGAACAGGCCCTTCTTCGAGCCGAAGTGGTACGAGATCAGCGCCGGGTCGACCCCGGCCGCCCCGGCCACCGCGCGCAGAGTGGTGTGCTGGTAGCCGCGCTCCAGGAACAGCGCAAGGGCCGAGGAGACGATCGACTCGCGGGTCGGCGGGTTGCCCCGGGGGCGGCCTCGGGTGCGGGCGGAGACAGGGGCGACGTTATTCATCAGCGTTGAGCCTGCGTTCGGTGGTCGGGACAGTCAAGGGTGTTCCGCGAACCACACGAAGGGATGGCCCGACACGATGCGTATGGCAGTCTTCGGCGTCAGCGGACCGACCGGCCGCCACCTCACCGGACAGGACCCGGCCACGAGCATCCTGCGCGAGCCGGCGGAGCGGCGGTACGCCCGTACGGCCATGGACGTCATCATCATGGCCGTGAAGCCGGACGCCGCCGAGCCGATCCGGGACGAGAGGGTGAAGAGCAGGTGCGCCGGGCGGGCACCGAACCGGCCGCCACATGGGAGGCCACCGAACTCCCCGCCGCCGCACGGGCGTTCCTCGTCGGCCCCGGCACGGCCACCCTCACCATCCTGCGCCCCGACGGCACCCCGCACGTCACCCCGGTCCGCTTCACCCTCGACGCGGCCACCGCTCCGATGCGGGTGACCACCCGGGCGGGGGCGCGCAAGACCCGGAACGTGGCGGCGGGCGGCCCGGCGGCCCGTGTCGCGCTCTGCCGGGCGGACGGCTTCCGCTGGGTCACCCTCGAAGGCCGGGCCACCATCACCCGCGACCCCGTACGCCCGGCCGAGGCGATCCGCCGCTACACCGCCCGCTACCGCGCGGCCCCGCCCGGCCCTGTGGACCTGGCCGTCATCGAGATCGCCGTCGACCGCGTACTGACCCTCAACCTCTGAATCCCCTCACGGAAAGCGAAGTGACACCGCGATGCCCACCGTCCCCGTCCTCGACTCGACCCTCCACCACCGGGAGTCCGGTGACCCCGACGGGCTGCCGTTCGTCTTCCTGCACGGCAACCCCACCTCCTCCCACCTGTGGCGGAACATTCTGCCAGGGGTGGTCGCGCCCGGCCGCCGCCTGCTTGCCCCCGACCTCATCGGCATGGGCGACTCCGGCAAGCCCGACCTCGCCTACTCCTTCGACGACCACGCCCGCTACCTCGACGCCTGGTTCGACGCCCTCGGCCTTGCCGAGGCCGTCCTCGTCGGCCACGACTGGGGTGGCGCCCTCGCCTTCGACCGCGCCGCACGGCTCCCGGACCGAGTCCGTGGTCTCGCCTTCACCGAGACGATCGTAAAACCGCTGGTCGGCGACGAATTCCCGGCGGCGGGACGGGAGTTGTTCGCCCTGCTGCGTGCTCCCGGGGTGGGAGAGGAGATGATCCTGGAGAAGTCGCTGTTCATCGAGGGACTTCCGGACACGCTCGCCACCCCGCTCGACCCCGCCGACCTGGACGTCTACCGCCGTCCCTTTCCGACCCCGCACAGCCGCCGCCCGGTACTGGCGTGGACGCGCATGATGCCCCTGGACGGCGAGCCCGCCGACATCGTGGCCCGCGTCGAGCGCTACGACGCCTGGCTGGCCACCAGCCCCGAAGTCCCCAAGCTGCTCGCCGCGTTCGAGCCGGGCCCGGGCGCCATGACCGACCGGGGGACAGTGGCCTGGTGCGAGGAGAACATCGCGGGCCTGGAGGTGTCCCACCACGGCCTCGCCGGTCACCACTCCCCGGAGGACCGCCCCGAGGAGCTGGCCGCGGCGATCAATGCCTGGGCGGACCACCACGGGCTGGCACGCCACTAGGGTCTTCCGTCCGGATCAGGCCGGGCTCGCGCGCCCCGGTGCCGTGCCTCGCCGCGTTGTCGTCACTCGCCAGGGCTCCTTCCCCGAGCTCCCGGCCCCGCTCGACCAGGGGGGACCCCATCCGACTCCCTCCTCCGCCCTGCGATCCACGGCACCGGACCCCGCTCCCTGATCCGGCCCGATCCGGACGAAAGACCCTGGAGCCCGCGCCTCCGGCGGAGCCGATCAGATCGGCCACCACACTGTTACAGTCCGCTCATCCCGAGCACGGGGACACAACGGAACAACAGAATGAGAGGCCCGGAGTTGCGCATACGACCGAGACGGATGATCGCGGCGATCGGGGTGGGGCTCGCGCTGGCCCTGACGCCGCTCACGGGGACCGCGACGGCGCAGGATACGGGCACCATGGCCGTCACCGACATGGACTTCACCCCGCCCACGGTGGACGCGACGCCCGGCGGCAACACCGTCAAGCTCCGCTGGACGATGACGGACACCACCCCGGAGACCGACGGCATGAGCGCGCGGGTCCAACTGCGCCGCCAGGGTGCGACGGCCGGCACCTACCTGGGTGTGCCGCTGGTCGGGACCTACGAGGTGGGCTCCTACGGCCAGGACATCACGCTGGTACCCGGTTCGACGCCGCAGAAGGCCACGTACGAGTGGACCCTGGCCGTTCCGCAGTACGCGGCCGGGACGTCGGTCACCTGGGCCGTGACCCGCCTGACGGCCTGGGACACCCAGGGCACCTCGCTGGACTGGGACGCCGCCCGGCTGGGAGCGTTCCACAACACGTTCGAAGCGAAGACCCTCGCCGACACACAGGGCCCGACGTACGACCAACTCGCGGTGGACCACGGACGGCAGCCGTACGTCTACGCCGGTGAGAAAGCGTCGAGCATGAGCTACGAGCTCGATGTGCACGACTCCCAGGCCGGCATCTCCGGCGGCACCCTGACGCTGACCGGCCCCGGCGGGCAGCACCTGACCGGCTCGTTCGCCATCGACTGGACCCCGGACGAGGGATACCGAGGCTGTGGCTACATCGAGTGGGGCCAGACGGACGCCAGGTCCTGCGGCGTGTCCGTGACCTTCCCCGCACACACGGCATCAGGCACGTGGACCGTTTCGCGGGTAGAGCTCACCGACAACGCGGGCAACACCAGCGCCTACGACGGCCTCTCGGCCGCGCCCGTCCACGTCACCTCCAACGACGTGCTCTCCGCGGACGGATTCACTGCGACGCCGAACCCGGTCGACACCTGGCACGGCGCCCGGACGATCAAGGTCGGTTTCCGGCCCCACGGGGACGAGGGCGAGGTCGCGTCGGCAGTGGTGGACACCAACAGCGTCAACGGCTGCCGGCAGACCTCCACCACGACGACGACCGCGGCGGACGGCACCGTCTCGGTGGACTACGACGTGCCGCGGCAGGTCTTCACCTGCCGCATCACCGGCGTGATCATCACGGACAACGCCGGGAACGTCGCCCTGTACGGCGAGGAGTTCGGCGCACCGGAGACCGGCCTGACGATCACTTCGGCACCCGACACGGTGCTGCCGGAGATCGACCGGGCCACGCTCTCGCCCGCCACCATCCCGGCAACGGATCACTTCACGGACATCCGCCTCACCGTCAACGTCTCGGGCACCACCGCAGGTGTCAACGGCTATGACATCAACCTGATCGACTCCTCGGGGCAGTGGATCCCGGCCGTGACCGGCGGAGCCCCGCTCACCTTCGGCGGCCCGCTGACCCTCTCCTTCCCGCTCCCCTCCGACGTGGCCCCCGGTACGTACACCATCGCCCTGCGACTGTCCGACCAGGCGCGGGAGTCCTCGTCCTTCGGCTTCCCGAACGGCACCCCGATGCCGGGTGGTCCGGTGACTCTGACGGTTACCCAGTAGCCCTTCCGGCAGGCTCAGCCCCGTCGCATCGAGAGGTGCCCGGTCTCACTGCGAGGCCGGGCACCGCCGTACGTAGGTGTCCGACGGCCCGCCGAGTGCGGTGCTGCCCGCAGGAGACCGCTGGCAGCGGGAAACCAGGTGTGCCGGCCGATCGGCCCGGGGGACACTGCACGGATGAGCCCCGACGCGTTCCGGACACCGCAGGCCATGGCCCTCCGCCACGTCGCGGAGCTGGCGTCGGGCCCGCCGCTGGACCCGGCGCTGCGGGTGACCCTCAACTTCCACCCGGACCGTCTGCTGCACGGCAAACCGATCCTCGACGCGCTGGCCGAAGACGGTGTCTACCGCTCCCAGTTCGTCACGGGGACCAGCAACGGGGGACTGACCGCCCGCCCCGGCGGGGACCGGTGGCGCTGGGAGAGCAGGATCTTCGGCGGAGCGTACGACGCGGCATCCGCTCATGAGCGGCCCGTCTACGGGGCGTTGAACTTCCGCCACAAGCCGGTCGGAGGCGCACCGCGGTTCGGCTCCGCCCACTTCAGGCTGACCGCCGGGACACTGGCGCGGACCACGTTCTGCTACCCGGACAGCTTCCTCGAACCCTCGGACTTCGGGGTCGCGGCCCGCATGGGCCTCATCGACCTGGCCCTGGCCGACAGCCAGGACGACCTCGACGACTACATCGAGGCCCAGGTGCACGGACCGGTCCTGCTGGACCGTCATGTGGAGGCGCTGGTCCTGGACCCGTGTTACCGGGGCACGACGGTCGAGACCGCGGCGGGGCGTCTCGGCTGCCCCGTCGAGTGGCACCCGGGTTTCCGCCTCGGGGTCGAGACGCTGCGCCTCCACCCCGGCTACCGGGGTCGGGAGTACGTCGACCTGGGCGGGCGGCTCGCCGCCGGCGGTGTACTCGATCCTCGTATCGTCGGGGACGCGGCACGGGACGGCCGCCAGGACCCCCAGGCGGTCAAGAAGGTGTGGCACTGCCTGGCGCGTTTCGGGGTGCCCGGCAAGGCTGCTGACGAATCGGCACGTCCGGCACGTCCGGTGATTCCGGTGCATCCGGCGGAGGCGCAGACGGCTTCGTGAGGGGTCTCGCGGGGTTGCTGCTTCGTCATGCCCTGACCCGAAAGTCCAACATTCCTGTGACGTGCGACACATTTTAAAGTCCGCTTAAGGTGCCACATCACCAAAAGTCTTTTTTGGGATTGATTGTGGCTGGTTGACTCCCAACTCCGACGTGAGTCAGAGTCACCACATCCCCACAACATCCCCCTGGTTTCACCATGAGCTGGAGTTCTCGATGTGTACCCGGCCACCCCCAGCCGTCATCCCGGCTGCCCCGGCCGTCCCCCCGGCTGTTGCGGCCCGACACCCCCGCGTACGTGGACCTTCCGTCCGCGTCGTGCCCTGATCGCGTCCATGAACCGACCTGTTTGGACAAGGAGCTCAGAGTAAGTGAGCTTTCAGCAATGCACGTTGTGCGGATCGGAGCGTGACTCCGCCTCAGGGCCTGCCTGTGACTGTATGTCGCCCGGCAAGCGGCTCGTGTTCGGCAAGATAGCCGCACCTCATCAAGCCGGCCACGGCGTCCGTGAAGCGGACATCGAACTCTTCGACGACACCGTTCCCGTTCCCCGGCAGAGGTACTCGCCGCTCCCCTCCCAGCAGGCCCCGCGCCGCCAGGATGCCCCCGCGCCCGTCCGGCACCCGGTTCCCGGAAAGGTCAAGGCAAAGGGCGACGGCACAGTCGGCGGCACGGGTGGCGAGAAGGGGAAAAGGCGTTATCCCACACTGCTCATCGGCGTCACGGCGGCCGGTATCGGTGCCGCGGTCGCTGTTTACCTGGTCTGTGACGCGATAACAAATCCGCATTCCGGCTACATTTCCTCATCACTCTCGGCCGCCTCCCCCTCCGTCTCTCCGCCGCCCTCGGACGAGGCGCCCCGCGTATCCCCGTCCGCGGCTCCGTCGACCATTCCCGCAAGTCCGGTCCGAGAACTCTCCGAAACCCCTGTGGCGCCGTCGGCAACGCCGTCGCGGTCCGCCACCCCTCCACCGCCGCCCGCTCCCACACCGCCTCCTCGGCCGCCCGCGAACACCGGGTCGACGGACCGGAACGCCATCGGTCTGGGCAGTACGGGCCCCGAGGTCGCAGACCTTCAGCAGCGGCTGGGCCGGCTCTACCTGTACCTCGGTGCGACCGACGGAGTCTTCACACGGGATGTCCAAGTGGCACTGGGCCGATTTCAGAAGGCGCGGAACATCCCCGAAGAAGTCGGGACCTACGGGCCGATGACCCGCGCGGCACTCGTGGCGGAGACGGATTCGGCCGACCGTGATTCCTATGCCGAGGCGGCGCCGCGAAGGTGGAGGCACCAGTAGTTGTTCCGGCGCGAAGACGATACAGATTTCGCGCACGGGTCCAGTGGGGCGCAAACAATGCCCCCGCTCTCCGAATACTCTCCAGCGATAGGGTTGAAGAAATTATGCGAATGAGTGGAAGTGCCGTTGCGGGAAGAAGCGGCGCAGTCGCGCTGGTTCTCTCTCTCGGCCTGCTCGGCAGCGGAACTTCCCATGCGGCCGTTCCCGCCGACGTTTCCGACAGGTCGAAGTCGTGCCCGACCTCCGGTGAAGTGCCGGGCATCGGTCACAACCCGAAGTTCACCGACGGCAATGTGGCCCTCTTCGCCGGTGGGAACTACACCGTCGACGGTGGGTCGGCCGAGGCGGAGGGGCTGCTCGTCGTCAAGGGCGACGCGACCTTCGCGAAGGAATCGGGAGGCACGTTCAACGTCGGCCGGGTCGGCGCGGGCTCCGGAATCCTCCCGGACTCGGGCGATGTGATGCTCGCCGTCGGTGGGGATCTGTCGATCGCCGAGGGAACGACCGTCGATGTCGGACACGGCCTCACGGCCGGTCCCCGCTACGGCGGTTCCGTCCACGTGGGCAAGGAGATAACCGAGAAGGGCAACCTGGAAACCAACGGCGGCGAGCGCAAGTCGGGCGTAGGAGCCAAGGAGGCCCTCAGCCCCTACGACACGTTCGACAGGACCATCGGCGACGAGTCGTCCTCCCTCGGATCGCTGAAGGCCACCGGCACGACCGTGCGCGAAGGCGGCACGGTGACCTTCAAGAGCACCGGCGCGAGCAAGGGAGACCTGCAGGTCTTCGAGATCTCCGCCGCTGAGCTCGACGGTGCCTCGACGTTCTTCTTCGAGGCGATTCCGGACGGCGCGTCCGTCGTCGTCAACGTGACCGGATCCCACGCGGTGTCCATCTCCCCGATGTCCGTCGGATTCAACGGGGACCGCGCCGACACCTACGACTCCCCGGTCTTCGGCGAGGCCGCCTCGCGGATCCTGTACAACTTCGAGGGCTCCACCTCGCTCACCCTCGGCGGTGGGGGCAACTTCATGGGGTCGCTCCTCGCTCCCGAGGCCTCCGCCGATCTCACCGCGAGCACCAATGGCCGCGTGTACATCGGCGGCGATGTGAAGACCCACGGCTCGGGCAACGAGACCCACAACTACCCGTGGGCCGGCTCCCCGGCGTTCAAGTGCAAGCCCAAGCCGTCCCAGCCCGAGAAGCCGACGCCCCCCGCGCCGACCACGCCCGGAAAGTCCGCCTCTCCTTCGCCGACCCGGCCGGGCGGGGCGACTCCCCCGCCCGCCGAGTCCACGAAGCCGTCCCGGCCGGCCCCCGTGGCCTCCGAGTCGACTCCCGCACCCGCCGCCTCGTCCCCGGCCCCGTCCGACGACGAGGGTTCCCTTGCCACCACCGGTGCGCAGGTCACCATGTACGCGGCCGCGGCCGCCGTACTCGGCGGCCTCGGGTTCGGCCTCCTCGCGTTCACACGCCGCCGCCGGCGCCGCGCGTAGCCGGCCGGCACCGCAGAACTACCGGCGGGGCGACGGCCGACCGTTGTCCCGCCGGTCCGGTGCCGGTGCCAGCAGTTCGGCGTGCGTGACCGGCAGCAGTTCGGCGTGCGTGACCTCGTAGCGGGAGTTGGCGTTCCGTGGTGACGTGATCCATCCTTCACGTCCGCCCCTCCCGGCCCATCAGCCGCGATCCGTAGATGGCCCATCAGTCGCGATCCATGGATTCCGACGCGCTCACCTCGACCACGAGACCTACCTGCCTCGGCCTCCGGTCGCACGGTCGGCTGCGGAGCTGCGCGAAGCACCTGTACGAAGCACCTGTACGAAGCGCCTATACGAAGCACTCCAGGATCAGCGCCAGGTCCTCCAGCCACTCCTGGAGACGGGCCCGCCTGCGGGCGGCGAGCAGACAATGGTGGGTGGTGCCGTTGTGGAGGCGGACGGTGACCCCGAGGTGTTTGGGGCCCTCGGCCGCGTACTCGACGGTGCTGATCTCCGCCCAGGTGAACGCCACGTCCCCGGCCTTCGAGCCGAGCACGACGCCCCCGGCATCGACCAGGAGAGAACTCTCCGGCGCGATCGCCACGAAGGACAGGTCGGAGTCGGCCGACGCATCGCCCACCGGGGCGGCCTCGGTGGGGGCCTGGTGCAGTGGGACGGCGTTGGACGGGGCGTAGGCGGGCGGCGGCGGGATCGCCACGGTGGGGGAGTACGCCGCACCGTCCGGCACCAACAGGTCCAACAGGCCCTCCGGCGTGGGTCGTTGGTCCGGGTCTTTGGCGAGGCACGACATCAGGACCGGCCGCAGGCCGTCCGGCACCGCGGTCAGGTCCGGTGCCTCGTGCACCGACCGGTACATCAGCCCCATCGGCGTACCCGCACCGAACGCGCTGCCGCCCGCCGCCGCCACGAGCACCGCCCCCAGCGCGAACACATCCGCGGCGCCGCCGACCTCCAGACCCTGCGCCTGCTCGGGCGCCAGGAACCCGGGTGTCCCGAACGCCACCCCGGTGGCCGTCAGCCGGGTCGACTCCAGCGCCCGCGCGATGCCGAAGTCCAGGACCCGAGGGCCGTCCGCGGCCATGATGATGTTCCCGGGCTTCAGATCACGGTGCACCAGACCGCAGCCGTGGATCGCCACCAGCGCCTCGGCGAGCGCCGCGCCCAGCTGCCGCAGCCGCGCCCCGTCCATCGGCCCCTCGGCTTCGAGCAGCGCGGCGAGCGTGGGCCCGGGAATGTACGCCGTGGCCAGCCAGGGCGCCGCCGCCGCCGGGTCCGCGTCCACCACCGGGGCGGTGTGGAAGCCGCCCACGCTGCGCGCCGCCGCGACCTCGGCCCGGAACCGCTCCCGGAAGTGCGGGTCGCTCGCGAGCTCCGGGCGGGCCACCTTCACGGCCACCGCACGCCCGCCGCGCGAACGCGCCAGATACACGGTGCCCATCCCGCCGGCGCCCAACTCCCGCTCCACGGCATACCCACCGATACGATCCGGCAGGCCCGCACCGTCCACCCCGTGCCCCATGCGCTGTAAGCCTTCCCCTGTGCTCGGCGCATCAGTATGACCCAGCATCCGAAGGGCCGTGCGCGGGCGGAGCGACGGTTGCCCTGTGACGGGAGGTTCACGGCTGTGTCCCGGCTGTGTGCCATTCGGCAGTCGGCCGAAAATCGCTGGTTAGCCTGGCGGCGCTCAAGAGGTCCCAGGGGGACGTCGGAACAGTTGGACGGAAGTGGGAACAGACGTGAGCGTTCGTGACGGGCACATGGTGCCGCGCAGGCGGATACTCGGGCTGGCCGGGACAGGGCTGGGGCTGGCCGTGTTCGGGGCCGGGCTCGTGGGGTGCGGTCCCGAGGGGGAGGCGGGCGCGCCGAGCGGCAGCTCGAAGCCGGGCGGGGACAAGAAGGGCGACGGTTTCACCACCCTGCCGCCGGGCACCGCGCCGGAGCCGCTGTGGCGGGCGAAGGCCGCGAACAGCAATCTGGCCGGCAACGACGCGCTCGCGGCGATCGGTGGCGTGGCCCTGGTGTCGGGCGACCCGCTGGTGGGACGGGACATGGCCACCGGCAAGGAGAAGTGGTCGCGCCGCGGCGTCACCACGCCCGGTGCCAAACTGATCCTCGGCGGCGGCACGCTCTATCTCGCCAGCGCCGAGTACGACGGCGACGTGGTGGGACTGGATCCGGCCACCGGCAAGGAGACCTGGCGCAGCCGACTGGGCAAGCAGTACGAGCAGCCGCGCCCGCTCGCCGCCGACGACCGTCATGTGTACGTACTCGCCGGCATCCTGGAGAAGGACTTCACCACACCGAACAACGTGATCGCCGCGATCGACACCACCTCCGGCAAGATCGCCTGGCGCGAGCAGCGCGACGCGGGTACCGAGGAGTTCGGCATCACCGCCGCGGCCGTCGACGGGCGCCTGGTCTACACGGACTACCGGGAGAACGTGACCGTCCGCGACACGGCGACCGGCCGGCAGCTGTGGACGAAGAAGATCAGCCGGTCCAACAACCGCCGCTTCGCCGTGCACAAGGATCTGGTGATCGTGGCGGACGGCCGGCGGCTGCGCGCCTTCGACCTGGCCGGGGGCAAGGAACGCTGGTCGCTCCGGACGGAGGAGTTCAGCGCGTTCAACGACCCGCACGTCCTGGACGGAGTGCTCTACGCGGCCGACAGCGCACGCGCCATGTGGGCGGTGGATCCCGCCACGGGCAAACGGATCTGGCACAACGAGGACCTGCGGGACAAGGCGACACAGGCGTGGCAGTTCGCCAAGGTGAACGGCACCCTGTACGGCGCGACCGAGTTCGACGAGGACGGCGGCGTGCACGCCTTCGACGCGGCGACCGGGAAGCTGCGCTGGACGTACAACGACAGGAGCGGCGACATCCAGCAGTGGTACGTGGCGGCGGCGGGCGACCGGCTGGCCGTGATGCACGGAAAGCGGCTCTACGCGCTCCCCGCCGTGTGATCCGGACGTCCCGGGCCCGCGCCCCCGCCCCGGGGCTTCACCCGGCCGGCCCGGGACTCCAGGTAGCGCTGTTCGGCGATGCTGGCGGTGGCCCTCGCGGCGCGGCGGTAGTGCTCGTACGCACCGGCCGTGTCGCCGGTCTTCTCCAGCAGATGCGCGCGTACGGACAGCAGCCGGTGGTGCCCGGCCATCCGCTGGTCATCGTCCAGGGTGGACAGCAGGGCCAGCCCGGCCGCCGGGCCCTGAGTCTCGGCGAGTGCGATCGCCCGGTTGAGGGTGACCATCGGGTTGGGCGCGATCCGTTCCAGTACCAGGTAAAGGGCGTGCACCTGCGGCCAGTTGGTCTCCTTCGCCGTGGCCGCGTCGGCGTGCGTGGCGGCGATCGCGGCCTGCAACTGGTACGGGCCCAGCGCCGGACCGGCCAGCGACGACTTGACCAGCCCCAGCCCCTCGTCGATCAGTTCGCGGTCCCACTCCGTACGGTCCTGCTCGTCCAGCGGCACCAGGTCGCCCGCCGCCGTCGTACGTGCCCGGCGGCGGGCGTGGGTCAGCAGCATCAGCGCGAGCAGCCCGGTCACCTCGCCGTCCTCGGGCAGCTGCGCGTGCACCGACCTGGTCAGCCGGATCGCCTCGCGAGCGAGGTCCGCGCGGTGCAGCTCGCTGCCCGAGGAGGCGGTGTAGCCCTCGTTGAAGATCAGGTAGAGCACGTGCAGGACGACCCGCAGCCGCTCCTCGCGCTCCGCACCCACCGGCAGCCCGAACGAGCTGCCGGCGGCCTTGATGCGCTGCTTGGCCCGGCTGATCCTGGCCGCCATCGTGGCCTCCGGCACCAGGAACGCGCGGGCGATCTCGGCAGTGGTCAGACCGCCGACCGCCCGCAGCGTCAGGGCGGTCTGGGAGGCCGCGGTCAGCGTCGGATGGCAGCACAGGAACAGCAGGACGAGCGTGTCGTCGGTGTCCGGCACGTCCTCGGGCACCACCTCGGCGGCCGTCGCCGACTCCCGTTCGCGGCGGGCGTGGTCGCTGCGCATCTGGTCGATGAGCCGCCGGGACGCGACGGTGACCAGCCAGCCGCGCGGGTTGTCCGGCACCCCCTCGGCGGGCCACTGGACCGCGGCGGCGAGGACGGCCTCCTGCACGGCGTCCTCACACCCTTCGAACCTGCCGTGCCGGCGTACCAATGTGCCCAGGACCTGCGGCGTGAGTTCACGCAGCAGGTCCTCGATGGCTGGTGCTGTCATGCCTCCAATTGTCCGTCGGCGAACATCACCTGCCGCACCTCGATGCCCAGACCGTCGATCGCGGCGTCCGGGATCCGCGCCGCCAGCTCGATCGCCCGCTCCTTGTTCTCGCAGTCGACCAGGTAGAAGCCGCCCAGATACTCCTTCGACTCCAGGAACGGCCCGTCGGTCACCACCGGCTGGCCGTTGCGCACGGACACCACGACGGCCTGGGACGGGTCGACCAGCGCCTGCGTGTTGATCAGCTCGCCCGACTTCTTCAGCGCCTCGATGAACTCGCCGTGGCCGCCGCCGATCGCCGCCTTCTCCTCGTCGGTCAGCGCGTCCAGCACGGCCGGGTTGATATGCATGCTGATCAGGAACTTCATCTCTCGCACTCCTCGTGGTCCGCGAGCCCGGTCGGGCCCTTCACCCAGTGGGTCGGAGCCGACGCGGCCGTCTTGACATCCCCGCCGGAACTTCCGCGGAAGATTTTCGCCGCCGCGCGCCCGTACCGATGTCAAGAAACTCCCGACCGCTCCGACCAGGCGGCGAAACATCGAGAGAACAGGGAGTTTCCGATATGCGAGTCAACCGGGCATGGCTGGGACTGGTCGTCCTCATGCTGCCGACCTTTCTCGTCGCCATGGATGTGACGGCACTGCTGCTCGCGCTCCCACAGCTGAGCGCCGACCTGGGGGCCACCAACGTCCAGCAGCTGTGGATCAGCGACAGCTACGGACTCATGGTGGCCGGCCTCGTCATCACGACCGGCACGCTCGGCGACCGGATCGGCCGCCGACGGCTGCTGATGATCGGCTGCGCGGCCTTCGCGGTGCTGTCGGCCGTGGCCGCCTTCGCGGTCGACCCGTTGATGCTGATCGTCGTCCGAGCGCTGCTGGGCGTCGCCGGGGCGACCCTGGTGCCGTCCACCCTCGCCCTGATCACCAACATGTTCCGCGACGAACGGCAGCGTGGGCAGGCCATCGCGGTCTGGGCGACCTGCCAGTTCACCGGCGGCGCGCTCGGCCCCGTACTCGCCGGATTCCTGCTCCAGCACTTCTGGTGGGGATCGGTGTTCCTGATCGCCGTGCCGGCCATGCTGTTGCTGCTGATCGCCGGGCCGGTCCTGCTGCCGGAGTTCCGCAGCGACCGGGCCGGGCGGCTGGACCCGGCCGGCGTCGGGCAGTCGCTCGCGGCGGTGCTCCTGCTGGTCTACGGAATCAAGCGGCTGGCCGTGGAGAGCGTGGGCGCCGGGAGCGTGCCCTTCGTGCCGGTGGTGGCGGTCGTCGTCGGCGCGGCCATCGGTGTCCTGTTCGTACGCAGGCAACTGCGGCTGGAGACGCCGCTGCTGGACCTCCGGCTGCTGCGCAGCCGCCCGTTCACCGCCGTGCTCGTCGCGCTGGTCTTCGCCGGCATGGCCATGGCCGGTACGGGCCTGCTGGTGACCCAGTACCTGCAGAGCGTGCTGGGCCACTCGCCGGTCGTTTCGGCGATGCTGTTCGCGCCCATGGGCCTGGGCGTGGCGGTCGGCACCATGACCGCACCGGCGCTCGCCCGCCGGATGAAGCAGCCGACCGCGATCGCCGGCGGGCTGGCGGTGTCGGCGCTGGGCAGCCTGCTGCTGGTCCTCGTCGACGGCGGGCACGCCCTGCCGCTGGTGATGACCGGCATCACCGTACTGGCGCTGGGCACCGGACCGCTGTTCGCGCTGGGCACCGGGCTGGTCGTCGGGTCCGTACCACCGGAGCGCGCGGGCTCGGCGGCGTCGATGTCGGAGACCGGCAACTACCTCGGCGGTTCGCTCGGCTTCGCGCTGCTCGGTGTGCTGGCCGCGGTGGTCTACCGCAGCCGGACGGACGGCACGTCCGACTCGCTGGCCGGCGCGGTCGAGGCGAGCCGGCACCTGCCCGCCGACCGGGGCGCGGAACTGCTGGACACCGCGCGTGAGGCGTTCACCGCCAGTCTGCACGTCACCGGTGGCGTCGCCGCGGTCTTCTTCGTGGGACTGGCCGTGCTGACGTCCCTGGCCTCCCGTGTCCGGACCGCCCCGGACGAGGAAGCGTCTACACGTCTTCCCAGGCCATCGAGCTCATCCGCCAGCCGGTAGGCGTCCGTACGAACTGGATCGTCTTGTGGCCGGAGCCCTCGAAGCGCTCGCCGTCGCGGATGCCGGACTTCCGGTATTCGCTGAACCGGTGCGCGATGGCCCCGAAGACTTCGGTCCGCTCGGCGACCTCCCATTCGGAGAACTCGGTCAGCGTCCCGTCGGTGAGCATCTTCTCCCGGGGAGCGATGAAGGAGTCGAGGTCGTGGACCACAGGCTCGGTGTCGACGGCCCCGGTGTTCGCGATGATCGTTCCCCGCGGGACGAACACCTCGCGGACGGCGCCGAGGTCGGGCCGGCTTCCGCCGGTGTTGGTGAAGGCGCCGAAGAAGGTGTGCGTCAACCGGTCGAGTTCGGCCTTGACCTCGGAAACGGGTACTCCCCCCGCGGATTCTTCCGCCGCGGGGGGCCACTCCTCGGAGAGGACCGACCAGACCTCGATGTCGAGCCGCTCGCCCCGGTATTCGGTGTGCTTCCGCAGCACACCGTCACGGCTCATCCCCAGCCGGCGCGCGACTTCGACGCTCCGAGTGTTGCCCGTCCGGACCCACCATTCGGCCCGGCTCATCCCGCGCTCCGCGAAAGCCCAGTCGAGCAGCGACCGGCACGCCCGGGTCACCAGTCCCCGGCCCTCCCCGGCGGCCTCCAGCCAGCAGCCGACCTCGCACACTCCGGAGGTGCTGTCGAAGCGCGTGAACATGACGCCGCCGACAAGTGTGCCGTCCAGCCAGATCCCGTAGATCCGGGCGGTGTCCGCGGCCTGCTTGTCGGCGTAGCGCTGGAGGACCGCAGTGGCGGAGGCGCGGTCGGTGCTGAAGGTCGCCCAGGGTATCCACGGGTCCACATGGGGCCGCGCGCGGTCGATGTGGGCGAGGAACTCCTGCGCGTGCCAGGGCTCCAGGGGGCGTAGCTGAGCGGTGTCGCCGAGCGGCAGTGTGAACACGGAAACCTCGTCCCTGGGTACGTAACAAGCGTTCGGTACGTAAGATAGCAGCATGCCGCCCGCACCCGGAGACCGTGAAGCCCGCCGTGACGACGTTTCCCGGGCGGTGTGGCAGGTCCTCGCCGACAAGGGGTTCGGCGGGCTGACGCTGCGCGCCGTCGCAGCCGCGATGGGCGTCTCGACCGGGATGCTCATGCACTACTTCCCGACCAAGCGGGCCCTGATCGCGCACGCCCTGGACCTGCTGGAGAAGCGCACCGCGGAACGCCCGCGCCGCGACCGTCCGGCCGATGGCCTGGCCACCGTGCGGGCCATGCTGCTGGACATCCTGCCGCTGACCGAGGGCGACACCGCCCGCAACCGCATCTGGGTCAGCTCCTGGGACCTGGCCCTCGCCGACGACGGACTGGCCGCGGACCAGGCCGACCGCTACACCCGGTTGCGCTCGACGCTCCGCCCGCACTTCGAGGCCGCGCGCGGCCTGGGCGAAGTCCCCGAAGCCGCCGACCCGGAACAACTCGCCGCCACCGCGGTCGCGTTCACCCACGGACTCGTCGTCCAGGCACTCTTCGACCCCGGCCGGTTCCCCGAGGACGTACAGATCGCCATGGTCGACGAATTCCTCGCCTCGATCACACCGCCCCGGCCCGCACGGCGATGAGCCGCCCGGACCCCCGTACCGTCACCGCGCGAACGGCCCGTCGAGGGCGGCCCATTGGAGCAGCATGATGGTCTTGGCGTCGGCGATCGTGCCGTCGCGGATCCGCTCGAGCGCCTCGGCGAAGGGCAGTTCCACGGTGGTGATGTCCTCGCCCTCGTCGGCGATTCCGCCGGGGCCGCCGCCGGCGGGGACGTCGGCCGTGTCGTAGGGGGCGGCGAAGAAGTGCAGGCGCTCGGTGACCGAGCCGGGACTCATGTAGACGTCGAAGACGTGCTCGACGGCACCGACGGTGTGCCCGGTCTCCTCGGCGGCCTCCCGCCGGATCGCCTCTTCCGGACCGTCGCCGTCGAGGAGCCCGGCGGCGGTTTCCAGCAGCATCCCGTCGGGATGTCCGTTGACATAGGCGGGGAGGCGGAACTGACGGGTCAGCAGCACGGTGCGCCGGTCGGTGTTGTGGAGCAGGATGGTCGCCCCGTCGCCCCGGTCGTACGTCTCGCGCTGCTCGCGGCTCCAGTGACCGTCGCTGTGCCGGTAGTCGAAGGTGGTCTTCCGCAGGACGTACCAGTCGCTGGAGAGCAGCTCGACCTCGCGGATCCGCACGCCCGGGTTGCCGGTGAGGCCGCGGCCGTGCTGCTCCAGGCCGGTGCGCCCGCGCCGGTCGGGGGTGTCGATCCCGGCGGTCATCGGGCGGCCGGTACGGCGTCGAGGCCGGCGTAGACGTCCTTGCCCCGCGCCAGGGCCTGGGCGACCATCCGGTCCGCCCCCTCGGAGGGGCCGCCGACGCGCAGGACCGCGTCGCAGCGCGAGAGCAGCCGCTCGGCGACGGGGTGGAAGATCTCCTGGAACAGCGCGTCGCCGGGGCCGGTACTGCCGGCCGTCTCCAGGAGCGGCAGGGCAAGGGCCTCGCCGGTGACGGGCAGGTGCCCGGCGCGGAAGAGGACGAGCGCGGCCTCGTTCATCGCCCGTACGTTGGCCTCCAGCTTGCTGGGGTCGTCGCCGGTGCCCGAACGGTAGGGGCCCGCGACGAGAATCATCAGTGCGCGTGGAAGGGTGCGCGGAATTTCGCGCGGAACGTCGGTCATGGGCGTTCAGTCCTTGGGGATGGGCGCCGGATCGGGCACCGGGCTCGGATTCAGACGAGGAGGCTGTCGACGCCCGCGTCCCGCAGGGCGTCCAGGGTCGCCGGGCCGCTGGGGTGCGTGGCGGCGTCCTCGGCCGCCCTGTCGGTGACGAAGCGGTCCACCGCGTCGAGCGGGGCGACCCGGCTGAAGGCGCGCACGCCGAGCTTGGTCGCGTCCGCCACCGCGATCGTGCGGGTGGCCCGGGTGAGCCCGATCTGCTTGACGGCCGCGTCGTCCAGCGAGAACTCCGACCAGCCGTGCTCGGCGTGCACACCGCCGATCGACATCACGAAGCAGTCGAAGGCCAGGGACTCCAGCGTGCGCAGCGCCAGCGGGCCGACGAGGGAGCGCTCGCCGGGACGGGAGCGGCCACCCACGACCAACAGATCGATCCCGGGCCGGTCGGCCAGGCTCAGCGCCGCCTGCAGGCTGAGCACGGCGACCGTCAGCGGGGCCCGGGCGGCCAGGTGCTCGGCGACGTGCACGGTCGTGGTCCCCGCGTCGAGCAGCACCCGCGATCCCGGCTCCACGAGCCCGGCCACGGCCGCACCCAGACGGTCCTTGGTGGCCGCCTGCCACGGCTCCCGCGCGGAGAATCCCGCGCCCTCGTCACGTGGGCGGGTGGCGACAGCGCCACCGTGCACCCTTCGCACCAGGCCCTGACGCTCCAGCGCGTCGAGGTCCCTGCGCACGGTCATTTCCGAGACGCCCAGACGATGGGAGAGCTCCGACACGGAAACCCGGTCGGAGCCCTGCACCAATCGCAGGGTCAGGTCCAGACGATTGGCGACACCCATGGCTCATTTCTACCATGCTCCAGTTTGAATGAACATCCGAGTGTGCGAACTCCGCTATTGGCTGTCGTCGTCGCGCAGCTTCCGCCAGATGCGAGTGCGGTGCAGCGCGTAGAGGGCGATGAGCAGGAACACCGCCTGCAGACCTACGGCGAGCAGCCAGAAGACGTCCTTGCTCTCCAGCTCGTCGGTCAGGTAGGTGAAGTTCATGCCGAAGAACCCGGTCAGGAAGGTCAGCGGCAGAAAGATCGTCGACACGATCGCCAGCCGGTTGATCACGCTGTTCTGTTCGCCGGACACCAGTGAGGAGTAGCTGCCGAAAGCTCGACGGGCGGAGTTCTGGAGCGACTCGATGTCCGTGAGCACCAGCCTCGCGGTGTGCTGGTAGTCGCGAGCGAGCTTCTGGCGCTTCTCGGGGAAACCGGGGTTCATCATCCGGCGTGTGAAGGTCTCGTCCGTCACCTGAAGGTAGGGCAGCAGCGCGTGGTGCAGGAGTGCCCCGCGCCGGCGAAGCAGTGCCAGGCGGTAGACATGCTGGGGAACCCGGTGCTGGAACATCTCGTCCTCCAGGTCCTCCACCTCCAGCAGTGCCTGCACGGCCGACCGGCGGAAGGTGTCCAGGGCCTCTCCCAGCAACAGGAACAGTATGGCCACGCTGTCCGGCGGCCGTTCGTGCGGCAACCTGGTGATGAGACTCTTGACCGGTCCGGCCGGTCCTCGGTGCACCGTGATCAGATATCGCTCGGTCACGAAGGCGTGGAGATGCGTGATCCGGTCCGCCTGGACCGCGGGCACGACGAACGCGGCGCTGTCCCCGAGGAATTCGGCCCGCGCGGACTCGCCTTCCCTGCCGAGCCACGCCACGTCCTCGGCCTCCAGCCCGAGCAGGTGGGCGACCGGCTGTTCGTCGGGCGGTTGCTCCTCGGGCAGTTCGATGTCCACGAGCAGGAAACGGGATGCCGTCAGATGCCTGCGTGCCTCCGACACATGGGTGTGAGTGATGACCCCTTCCGGCATCGACACCATCGATACGATCATCGTTCCTCGCCATGGGTCACCGGGGTCATCCGCGGCCACCACGCACGTCCCGGTACGCGGAGCCGGAGCTGGAACCGGATTCGGATCTGTACTCGGACCCATCTTCGGGGCGGGAAGCGCGCAGGGCCGGACGCACGCGCCGACCACGAGGATGACGCGGACCACGGACCGACGACCATCCGCAGAGCCACCGCTTCCGACCGGCGGGCAGGTGCCCGGGCTGTGCGGGGGAACGACCTGTGCCGCTCGGGTCGGTGCGGGCGCCCCCGCTCCTACGGCCGCCGGTATGACTTACGAGTACGAGCGGTTCTACCCCGGTCAGCCGCGCCGGATGTTCGACAGGCTGACGGCCCCCAGGACTACGTGAAACTCACCGCGGCCACCGGAGCGCAGCTGCGCTGCTCCCCGATGGCCCCGCAGCAGCACTGCGATGTCGTCTTGGACCCGGCTGCAGGAGAAGTTGCCGGGGCGCCGACCGCGGGCGGAGCGCCCCGTTCCCGTTGTCAGACGACGACGAGACGCTTGGGCGCCGCGCCCCGGCCGAGGTTGCGGAAGAGCTTCTTGATGTCCTCCGGGGCGAGCTTGATGCAGCCCGCGGACTTGTAGTCACCCACGCCGTCCCAGCGCCGGCTCTCGGTGCTGCCCTGCCCGCCGGTGCGGGTCATCTCGCTGTGGATGAAGAGTTCGGTACGCGTCGTCCGGCCGTTCCTGCACGTCTTGTTGCTCAGTGGGATGGCGTAACCCTTGATGAGGTTTCCGTTGTAGCGGGTCTGGCGGGCGCCGACGGTGTAGGTGCCCGCGGGCAGCCAACCCTTGGCCGAAGCGCACTCGTCGCGCCCCTTGGCATGGCCGCGGCCGAGTCCGGAGCCCGCGCGGAAGACGGCCTGCGTCTCGTTGCCGCGCACCACCAGCAGGCGTGAGTTCTGCGGGTCGGCGGAGTTCCGTACGAACTTCAGGGTGGTGACAGCGGCGCCACCGGCCGGGGCGGCGGCCCGACCGCTCGGGGCGGTGACGGCGGCAACGGTCATCAGGGCCATGGCACTCAGACCGATGGCGGCGGCACGGACACGCAGGGGAGAGGTCGCGGACATGGGTGATCGCTCCTTCGAGGACTGGGGAGGCGGCGAACCCCGGGAGTCCGGGGCGCCGTGGACCAACCATGGGCCCTCGGGGAGGCGGTACGGAACGCCCGGCGGCGATGCGCCGATGGGCGGGCATGCATGCCCCCATGCCTGCCCGATGCACCGCCCCGGCCTGCGCTTATGCGCGCCGGTTGAATACCGGCACAACGGCGGTCCCGGATCGATCACCCGCTGCTACGGTTCATGCCCATGCCTACCAAGACGCTGCAGATTCCCACCCGAGACGGTCAGGCCGATGCTTTCGCGGCCTTCCCCGACGGCGGCGGGCGGCACCCCGGAGTGCTGCTGTACATGGACGCCATCGGAGTGCGTCCGGTGCTGGAGGAGATGGCCCGCGAACTGGCCGGGCACGGGTACTACGTGCTCGTCCCCAACGTCTTCTACCGGCACGGCCCGGCACCGGTGGTCGAACTCCCCGAGCACATCGGAGCAGAGTCCCGGCCCGCGCTGTTCGCCCGGCTGATGCCCCTGATCGAGGCGCACACCACCGAACGCGCCCTGCGTGACGCCGACGCCTATTTCGAGTTCCTCACTGCCCAGCCCGAGGTCGGCGCAGGACCGGTCGCCGTGATCGGCTACTGCATGGGTGCCGCCCTGGCGCTGCGCACCGCGGCGGCCCACCCCGACCGGGTCGCCGCCGTAGCCGGATTCCACCCCTCCGCCCTGGTCACCGACGCGCCCGACAGCCCGCACCGCATCGCCCCCGAGGTCACCGCCGAGGTCCACTTCGGCATCGCCGAGAGCGACATGTCGCCGGAGGCTGTCGGCGAGCTCGACCAGGTGCTGGAAGCCGCGGGCGTCGGCCACACCTGCGAGATCTACCCCGGCACCGTCCACGGCTTCACCATGGCCGACACCGCCGCCTTCGACGCCGCCGCACTGCAACACCACTGGGACCGGCTGCTCCCCCTCCTCGACCGCACCCTGACCAAGGGCTGAGGCTCCGGCACCGAGGCCGGCCGAGGGCCGGCCACCCGGTCCGCCGGGGTACGGGCCCTCGACCCGCCCGTACCCCGGCGGACGCGTCGAGGCCGATGAGGGCCTTGCCGCGGGCGGTCGTCCGGACGGCACCGGGACGGAAGAGCGCGAGTGAATCACGAGGTGCGGATCGCGGAGCCGCGCCTAGCATGATCGTTATGGACATCTCCATTCACACCAGCTTCCTCCCGCACGACGACCCGGAGGAGTCCCTGGTCTTCTACCGCGACGTCCTCGGCTTCGAGGTACGCGGCGACGTCGGACAGGGCAAGATGCGCTGGATCACGGTCGGTCCCGTCGACCAGCCCAGCACCTCCATCCTGCTGGCCCCGCCGGCCGCCGACCCCGGAGTCACCGAGGACGAGCGCCGCACCATCGCCGAGATGATGGCCAAGGGCACCTACGGCTGGATCCTGCTGGCCACCCGGGACCTCGACGCCACCTTCGAGCAGGTGCGGGCCGCCGACGCCGAGGTCGTCCAGGAACCGACCGAGCAGCCGTACGGCATGCGCGACTGCGCCTTCCGCGACCCCGCGGGCAACCTGGTCCGGATCCAGGAACTGCGCTGAGCCGTTCGGCGGCAACGAGGCAGGGGGGCGCGGCCGGCGTACGGACCCAACCGATCAGGAATCGAGAAGCACCGGCCGCCGGGCCGTAACTAGCGTGATGGACATGGCATCCATCGAAACCGTGACCCTTGAGGTGGCCGACCCCGCGGCCGCCGAGCGCTTCCACACCACCGCCTTCGGCCTGGCCAACCAGATCCGCCTGCGCGCCTCGGAGGCCCCCACCACCGGCTTCCGCGGGTTCACGCTCGCGCTCACGGTGTCCCGGCCCGCCACCGTCGACAGCCTCATCGGCACCGCACTCGACGCGGGCGCCACATCGCTGAAGCCCGCCGCGAAGTCGCTCTGGGGCTACGGCGGCGTCGTACAGGCCCCGGACGGGACGATCTGGAAGGTCGCGACCTCGGCGAAGAAGGACACCGGCCCCGCCACCCGGCAGATCGACGAGATCGTGCTCCTGCTGGGCGTCGCGGACGTGGTCGCGAGCAAGTGCTTCTACGTCGGCCGGGGCCTCGCCGTGGCGAAGAGCTTCAGCCGCATGTACGTCGAGTTCGCGGCCGGGGAGAGCCCCGTCAAACTGGCGCTGTACCGGCGCCGCGCACTGGCCAAGGACCTCGGCGTCCCACCCGAGGGCACCGGAACGCACGGGCTCGCGATCGGCGGCGCCGCCGGATCGTTCACCGACCCGGACGGGTTCGCATGGGAGGCCGTCTCGCCGGCCGTTCCGGCCGAACGCCACCGGGCGTGACCGCGGCGACAAGGAGGGCGCGAAGGGGGCTGCCGCAGCCCTGAGGCCGGCTGACGGACCATGAGGCTGCCTCGCCCCGAGGCAGACCACCCGGCCCTCCGCACCGCGCCCGCCCGCGTGGAAGGATGAGCCCCCATGTGGTCGCGGCTCCCGTTCGGGAACGAGTTACGGGCAGGGCTGGGCGCTCCCGGGCGCTCCCGGCGTCTGTCCAGCAGCCCGCGCTCGCGCGTGTGGCGCGTACAGCTGGCCGGGGGCCCGGCGGTCGTGAAGCAGATCGTCGACGGTCCCGACGCCGAGGAGCGGTACGCCCGCGAGCTGACCGCGCTGCGGCTCGCCGCCCGTGCCGAAGCGCCCCTGGTGCCCGCGCTGCTGGGCACCGACCCCGGTGAGCGGGTGCTGGTCCTGGAACATCTGGACCACCGGCGCCCGTCCGGGGACTGGATCGTCGACTACGCGTCGGCACTGGCCCGGCTGCACGCCGTCGCCCGCCCCGAGGACGCCGGATCACTGCCCCGCTGGCCCGGTCCGGACGAGGCCGACGTCGAGTCCTTCCTCGGACTGGCCGAGGCGCTGGAGGTTCCCGTCGCACCCGGCGTGTCCGGCGAACTCGACGCGCTCGTGCACCGGCTCGGCCGGGCCCCGGGGCACGCCCTTCTGCACGGGGATCCGTGTCCCGGCAACGACCTGCACACCGCCGACGGGGTCAGGTTCATCGACTTCGAACAGGCGTCGCTGGGCAGCGGACTGATGGAACTCGCCTATCTGCGCATCGGTTTCCCGACGTGCTGGTGCGTCACCGCGGCCCCCGCCCCGCTGCTGGACCGGGCCGAGTCCGCCTACCGCACGGCCTGGCACACCGCGACCGGCACCGAACTCCACGGCGACCTCGCCGACGCGTGCGCCGGCTGGCTGCTACGGGGCGACGCACTGGTCGAGAGGGCCCGCCGCAAAACCACCGACCACCTGGCCCGGATCCCGGACCAGGACTGGAAGTGGGGCACCGCGACCGCCCGGCAACGTCTCGTCCACCGGCTCGGAGTCGTCGGCCGGCTGACCGCCGACCGCACCGGCCTGAGCGGCCTGAGCGGGCTCAGCACGGACATGCGCCGCAGCATGCTCGCCCGCTGGCCCGAACTCCGGCCGGTCCCGTCGGAGCGCCCGTAGACACCCTTCGCCGGGCCGACGGTTGCGAGACCCGGGGCGGGGCCACCGACGACGGCCGCGCCGGCGATGCCGCGGTGACCGGCATCCCTACCGACTGGGCGACCACGAAGCACCTCGACAGCGTCGTGGACACGGCCCTGTGCCGCTGAACCGGACACGGCCCTGTGCCGCTGAACCGCGTCCCCGCTGTCCGGACGGCGGTTCGCCGCCCGGCCGGTTCGCCGCCCGGCCGGTTCGCCGCCCGGCCGGTTCGCCGCCCGGCCGGACGTTCTGCCCGGTACGGATGACCACGCACGACCGTGGGAGAGGGGAACGGCCCTTGAGCCCGTCCCCTCCCTCACGGACCGTTCAGACCTGGAGCCCCGTGGCCTTCACGTCCTCGACGCGGTCCTGCAGGACATCGAGCCGCTGCTCGGCCGGCCGCGCGGCCTCCGCCTCCGCCATCGGCCCGGTCTGCACATCGGCGGGCGCGGGCCCGCGCCACAGTGCGAGTGCCCGGGCGAGCAGGCCCGCCGCCCGTTCCGCATCGCCGACCGCCAGTGCCGCGCGGCCCGAGTCGCCGAGCCGGGTGAAGGCCGAGGCGTCCATGTCGTCCTCGTCGGCCGGCACCATCTGATAGCCGGGCGGCCGGGTGACGAGCAACCGGCCCTGTCGGTCCCCGAGTCCGCGACGCAGCCGCATCACATACTGCTGAATCAGATCGGCAGCGGCCTCGGGTTCACGCCCGCCCCACAACTCCGCGCCCAGCCGGCCCGTCGGCACGGGGACATCGCGCTGCACCAGCGGGGTGGCGGGCAGGCGGGGTTTGGCGGCCGAGATACCCCGCCAGTGGGTGCCGTCGAACACTTCGAGTGGTCCGAGGACCGAAAACGCATCCGCATCCTCCGTGCTCAGGGCCCTGTGGCAGGCGATCCTGCCACTGGTGGGAGGGAGGGACCAGCCTTTTCCTGGACGGCAGGGAAAGGGCAAGGGCCCGGACAGCCGTCCGGGCCCTTGCCGTACATGGAGCGTCGCTCAGTACATGGAACGTTGCTCAGTCGCCGGTGTTGGTGGCCCAGACGGGCCGGTTCGCGCTGTCGTAGACGACTACGTTGCCGTCGTCCTGGACGGAGAGGTACCGGCCCTTGTGCCAGGTTCCGGCCGCCCAGAGCGGGTCGCCGGCCCGGTTGTAGACGACGAGGTTGCCGTCCTCCTGCATGACGAGGCTGTCGGCGTTGGGGTAGACGTTCGGGGCCTGCCAGACGGGACGGTTGTCCTTGTAGACGACGACGTTGCCGTCGCTCTGGACACGCAGGATGGTACGGCCGTTGCCGGAGGTCCAGGCCTGGTTCCGGCCGAGGCTGGCGGGCGGGTAGAAGTGGGAGTCGCTCCGCAGCGCCGACTGGGCCTGCGCGCTCCGGACAGGGTGGCTGCTTCCCACGGCGTCGGCAGCCGGAACGGAGGCCAGGACGGGCAGGACTGCGAGGGCGAGCGCGGGAAGGCCGCGCCGCACGAGGTTCTTGATCACAACCCTGGATTTACGCAGGCGGCAGACGCCTGGGCCAGGCACGCGGCCACGAACCCACCCGGACGGCCCAGCGGCTTCAGTGCTGAAACGAAACTGCTTGCGCCGGTCGGCGGCACCGGGCCGGCCCCGCCGACCGGGGGCATCGCTGCACGGGTTCGCGGATGATCGGTCGAAGTCCGGCGGTGAGTGAACCCTCGCGGACCGTGCGCGAAATCCCGGCCGAGCCGCATCCGGTCGTTCGCTGCCGGCGATCCGTCCACACTGCTGGTCACGCGGTCGAGTCCGGCTGCCGTTGCGGGGGTATGGATCTCTTACGAAATGGTCGTCACCGCAACCCGGTTCGCGTTCACGCGGACGGTGGTGGACCGTACGCGGGATCCACAACTTCCCGTACATATCGGGCTGAAAGGGAAACGAATGGCTAGTCCTCTGTCCGCCTCCGCTGTGCTCAAGGCGTTGCGCGCCGAGGGCGTGCGCGTGGTCGAGGTAGGTAACTGGCGTACCCACAACCGCAATTCGAAGGGCCCGTGGGGCCCGGTCAACGGCAGCATCGTGCACCACACCGTGACCAAGGGCACCGCTGCGACGGTCCGGATGGTCCGCGACGGCTACGCGGACCTGCCCGGCCCGCTGTGTCACGGCATGATCGCGAAGGACGGCCGGGTGCACATGGTCGGCTGGGGCCGCGCGAATCACGCCGGTGGTGGCGACCCCAAGGTGCTGGACCAGGTCATAGCGGAGTCGTACGGCACCCGGCCGACTCCGCCGACCCGCGGCAACAGCAACGGGGTCGACGGCAACGCACGGTTCTACGGGTGGGAGTGCGAGAACCTCGGCGACGGCAAGGACCCCTGGCCCAAGGCCCAGTACGACGCGATCGTCCGTGTCCAGGCAGCCCTGTGCCGGGCGCACAAATGGTCGGCGAAGTCCGTGATCGGCCACCTGGAGTGGTCGAACGACAAGGTCGACCCCCGCGGTTTCACCATGCCCAAGCTCCGCGCCGACGTGGCCGAGCGGCTCAAGCACCCCGCGAGCTGGAACCCCGGCTCCGACCAGGAGGACCCCATGGCAGGAATCACCAAGCGCGACATCTTCGACGCCGTGTGGAAGACCGACGCGATCGGCGGCCCGTCGGACGCGGCCGACCATTCGACGAATCCGACGTGGCAGCCGCAGTCCATCCTGAAGGACATGCAGGCCCGCATCCGGTCCATGGACAGGCGGATGGCCGCCCAGACCGCCGCGATCACCGCGCTCGCCGGTCAGGTCGGCAGCGGCGCCGACACCCGGACCGTCGTCGCCGCGGTCGAGGCCGCGATCGAACGGGCCGTCATCGATTCCGGTACTGACACCGTGGACGCCTAGGGTCTTTCGTTCGGATCAGGCCGGATCAGGCACCGGGGCACGTGAGCCCGGCATGATCCGGACGAGAGGCCCTGGGCTCCTGACGGGGAGCCGGGCGTGGTGCTCACGGGCAGCAGTCGGGGACGCTTCGCGGTGCGGCCGGCACCGGAGGACCGGCCGCGAAGGCGGCGTCCGAGCCAGGGGCCCAGGAACGCGGCGGCCCAGCGCAGTTCGGCCGCTGCGGCCTGACGGCCCGTGGGAACCCTCTGCGGTGGCAGGGGGAGCGTCCAGGCGTCGTCGCTGCCGGGCAGGTGGATCGCTTCGGCGACGGCCGCGGCGATCCGCTCGTGGCCCAGGGGACTGGCGTGGAGCCGGTCGGCACTCCACAGCCGGGGATCGGTGGCGACGGTCGCCCGGCCGGTTTCGGCGACCGCGACTCCGTGCCGGGCGGCCGCGGCACGGATGCGGGTGTTGAGGTCGGACACGCGTGACCTGATCGGCCGGGCGAGCGGCACGATCTTCCCCACGTCGGGGAAGGTCAGCGTCACCACCTGGGCTCCGGCCGCGGTGAGCGCGGCGAACATCTCCTCCATGTGCCCGGCCACCTCCGCGGCGTCGAACCGGGGCCGCAGCAGATCGTTGACCCCGGAGACGACGGTGGCCAGGTCCGGCCGCAGGGCCAGGGCGGTCCCCAGCTGTTCGGCGCGGACCTGGCCGGCGACACGGCCGCGTACGGCGAGGTTGGCGTACCGGAGCCCCGGGTCGACGGCCGCGAGGTGCTCGGCGAGCCGGTCGGCGAAGCCCCGCAGCCCGACGGTGTCGTCACCGTCGCCGAGTCCCTCGGTCTGGCTGTCGCCCAGGGCGACGTAGCGCAGGTACTCACCCTTCGGCATGCGTCGACTGCCTTTCCCGGAGAACCGCGGCGATCCGCCGGCACCAGTCCCGGTGCTCCTGCTCGAAGGCCAGGCCGCGCAGACAGGTCAGGTACGGTCCGATCCGCTCGCCCCGGAGGAGGAACTCCTCCTCGTCCGCGTCGCCGCGCAGTTGCCGCAGCACCTTGCCGAGAAGCTCGATCTTGGCCTCGGCCGCGGACGCCCGCTCCCGGAGCTGCTCGATCACCGATGCCGTGCCGATGCGGTCGGCGACCTGGACCTTGACGAGCAGGTCGTCGCGGATGAACGAGGGCTTCGACACGGCCGCGGCGAACTTCTCCAGTTCGGCGCGGCCGGCGTCGGTGACCTGGAACAGACGTTTGTTGGGCCGCGTCTCCTGGACCACCTGCCGCCCCGCGACCAGTCCTTCCTTCTCCAGCTTGGCCAGCTCCGCGTACAGCTGCTGCGGCAGGGCGTGCCAGAAGTTCGCGACGCCGATGTCGAACGCCTTCGCCAGCTGGTATCCGCTGTACTCACCGTCCAGCAGCGCCGCCAGCACGGCATGTCGCAAGGCCATCGGAGCGACCCCTTCCCTTAGCTCGTCCGTCCCTGCATCATACTCAAGAAAATGACTAATCATATTCTTGAGTGTCAGGAGGAGTCATGGAGACCGTGGAGACCGCCGAACGCTTCCGCGCCGCCGTGGAGAAGGGCGAACCGGCCGCGCTGGGCGACCTGTTCACCGAGGACATCCGTCTCTACAGCCCCGTGAAGTTCACCCCCTTCGAGGGCAGGCCCATGGTGCTGGGGCTCTTCGGCGTGCTGCTGCGCATCTTCGAGGACTTCCGCTACGTCGGACACTTCGAGGGCACGGCCGAGACGAGTGCCGACGGCGAAGAGGCCCCGTCGACGGTCCTGCTCTTCCGGGCCACCGTGAACGGCAAGCAGATCCACGGCATCGACCTGCTCCAGTTCGACGGGGCGGGCCGGATCAAGGAGTTCACCGTGATGGTCCGCCCCCAGTCCGCCGTGCACGCCCTGGGCCAGGCGGTACTCGACGGTCTGGTCGCCGACGGGCTCGTCCCCGGGGTCGTGGACGGCTAGGGCCTCTCGTCTGGATCGGGCCGGATCGCGGAGCGGGGCCGGAGCCGAACCCGGGATGCGCGCGGACGCTCGGTGCTGGGACACTTCCGGCATGCCGCTTGTCGAAGCCCTGCCCGGAATGTCCATCGAGTACGAGACCTTCGGTGACCCCGCTGATCCGGCTGTCCTGCTCGTGATGGGCTTCAGCGCCCAGATGATCGCCTGGCACGAGGACTTCTGCCGTGCGCTCGCGGATCGTGGACGCTACGTGATCCGGTACGACAACCGCGACTGCGGGCTGTCCACCAAATTCGACGAACATCCCGTCGACGTGGGCCGGTTCATCGAAGCCGTGAGCTCGGGAGACATCCCGTCCGCCCGTGCGATGGCGCCCTACACGCTGCAGGACATGGCCGACGACGGCCTCGGTCTGCTCACCGCGCTCGGCATCGAGCGGGCTCACGTGGTCGGAACCTCGATGGGCGGCATGATCGCCCAGACGATGGCCATCAGCCGGCCGGACCGAGTGCTGACCCTGACGTCGATGATGTCCTCGACCGGCGAGCCCGACTACGGCCGGCCCAGCCCCGAGGCCCAGGCAGTGGTCTCCAGCCCGAAACCACCGGATCGCGAGGGATACATCGCGGCGGCGGAGAGAGACCTGGTGTGGGCCTCCAAGCGATACGGCGACCCGGCGCTCCTCCGTGAGCTGGCTGCCCGGAGTTACGACCGCGCCCACTACCCGGCCGGAGCCGGGCGGCAACTCGCAGCAATGATCCTCGGCGGCTCACGCACCGACGCACTGCGCGGGCTTCGAGTGCCGACCCTGGTGATCCATGGTCTGGACGACACGCTGACCGACCCCAGCGGGGGAAGGCGCACCGCCGAGCTGGTGCCCGGCGCGAAGCTCCTGCTCCTCGCCGACATGGGGCACGACCGCCCCCGCGAACTCTGGCCCGAGATCATCGACGCCCTGGAGACCCACACCCGACCGTGAACCAGCGCTCGATTGCCGTCCGCAACCCGGCCAGTTCGGCCGGGGCCGGTACGGGGGAGCCACTGGCCCAGGCCACGTAGCCGTCGGGGCGCACCAGCAGGGCGGAGAGGCCGGCCGGGCCGCCGACGCCCTGAGCGACGACGGGCTCGATGGTGTCCTGATCCGTTGCCAGTACGGCCGCCACCGACCGGTCCTCGGTCAGGTCGATCAGCAACGGCCGGGCGCTCCGGGCGAGTTCGGCGAGCCGGACCTTCTCCGTACCGGTGATCAGCTCCAGCTCCGGTGCGAAATGCCCGACCGCGGGGTGGGGATCGGGGACGCCCATCTCGTAGCGCACGTCGGTGCCCGCGATGAGGTCGGCGAGGCGCTGGACGACCTCCTTGTCGGTGAGCAGCTCGGTGAAGAGCTCGCGCAGGGCCGTGGTGTCGCTCCCCGGCGCGGTGAGCGCGGACTGCGCCTCGGCGTTGAGCACCATCCGGCGGGCGGCCTGGCGGCGCTCGGTGTCGTAGCTGTCGAGCAGGCCGGGCGGGGCGGTGTCGCGCAGCGTGGCGGCGAGCTTCCAGCCGAGGTTGGCGGCGTCCTGGAGGCCGAGGTTCAGCCCGGGGCCGCCGCCGGAGGCGTAGACATGGGCGGCGTCGCCGACGAGGAGGACCCGGCGATCGCGGAACCGGTCGGCGACCCGGGTGTTGCCACCGGTCAGCCGTCGCAGCACATGCGGGCCCGGCCCGTCCGGCGGGCCGAGCGGCAGTCCGACGCCGAGGACGCGGCGGACGCTCGACTCCATCTCGGCCAGGGTCATCGGCCCGTCCGTCGCGGGCTGGTCCCACTCGGTGGTGCTGATCAGCGGCGGCTGCCCGGGGAACGGCGCGTACGAGAAGCCGCCCCGGTCGGTGCGGTGGGGCAGGAAGGGCAGCACCGGCCCGTGGCCGGGCACGGTGAGCGCGCCGTTGACGGGGTCGACCCAGTCGGCCGGGACGGTGGCGTGGGCGGTGCGGTTGGTGCGGCGGTCGTGGCTGACGCCGGGGAACCCGATCCCGGAGAGCTTGCGGACCACACTGTGCGCGCCGTCCGCGCCGACCACGTAGCGGGCGCGGAGCTGTCGGTCGCCGTCGGGGCCGGTGACGTCGAGGGTCACGGCGTCCTTGTCCTGGGCGACGGCCCGGACCCGGTGTTCGCGCCGCAGGTCGACCCCGAGCGACCGGGCGCGCTCCTCCAGGACCTGGACCATGCGGTGTTGCGTGGCGGCCAGGCCGAAGACCGGACTGGCGTCCAGCAGGCCGAGGTCGAGGCCCATGGCGGCGAACATGAAGTAGGCGGAGTTCGGCCGCGGGGGCTGCGGGCTGCCGCTGAGCGGCTCGTGCAGACCGCGGTGGTCGGCCAGGCGCACCACTTGGCCGAGCAGGCCGTTGGCCTTGGGCTCGGTGCTGGGTTGCGGGAGTTGCTCCAGCACGATCGGGCTGATGCCGGCCAGGCTCAGCTCGCAGGCCAGCATCAGCCCGTTCGGGCCGCCTCCCACGATGATCACGTCGGCTGTCACGGTCGTGCCTCCTTGGTGCGGAAGAGAAGAGGTAAGGGAGGGGAGTGCGGTGCTACGGGACCGGCAGGCCGGCGGTGAGCTGCTCGAAGACCTGGGCCAGGACCGTGCCGAGCGGTGTGGCTTCGTCGGCGCGCAGGCTGTGTTCGACGGCCACCGCGGTGCCGGCCGCGACCGCGGCCGCGACCAGCTTCGGGTACACGTCGCGGTCGGCATCGGTGCCGGTGCGTTGCGCGACGGCCCTGGCCAGCTCCTGCTGGACGGCGGCGTTGGTCTTGACGATCTCACCGGCCAGCGCGGGCTCGGCCAGCATCAGCCGCACCCCCTCGCGCCACCGCTCGTTCTGCGGCGCGTTCCGGGACGCGGGGCTCTCCGGCGGTACGAACTGGCCCAGGACAGCGTGCAGCAGCGAGTCCCAGAGCGGTTCGCCGGCCGGACGGTCGAGCAGGTCGTCGGCGATCCGGAGCATTCTCTCCAGGTGGCCGGCGGCGATCGCCTCGGCCTTGCCGGAGAAGTAGTTGCGGAAGGTGCGGACGGAGACATTGGCCTCGGCCGCGATGTGATCGACCGTCACATCCGCCCAGCCGTGCAGGACGCAGAGCCGGATCGCCGCCTGGCTCAGCGCGACGCGGGTCTCCCGCTTCTTGCGCTCGCGGAGTCCGGACTGCCCGGTCGTGCGGGCCTCGTCTGCTGGTGTCATGCGAGCAGCGTAGAACGAATCTTGCCGTCACGGCAAGATTGCCGAAACGGAAAGTTTTTCTGAGGTGGTCCGCGGGGAGATGCCATGACGGCCTCGGGGACCGGTGCGGTGGCTTGCGCCCCGTCCCCGGTCCCCGACGCCGCTCGGGCTCAGCGGGTGTAGAGCCAGTTACTCACCCGAGCCCGGCTTGTTCGTGCACTTCCATTCCGACCAGCCTTCGCGCTGGTACTGCTGACCGGCTCGACGCACCGGGACTTGCTCGCGTACAGGCCGATGTATGTCCAGTCCGCCGCCTGGGCGGAAGGCGCGCTCAGGCCGATGGCGGCCATCGCCGCGACGCCCAGGGACAGCATTGCTCCACGTTTGCGCATTCAGGATTTCCTTCTGCAGAGGATCGGGTGGGGGTGGGACAAGGTGGGGTCCTGCTGTACGGATTTGGGGACCGCAACCACTTTCGAGGAATGCGTCGGCCCCATATCAATTGGTTTCAACTGGTCCAACTGGGCTTGTTCAAAAGGCAGTTGGCAAGGCCATACGGGCGGTGCCGAAGCGGCGCGCCGATGGCGGGCATAGGGGCCGTGTAGTCCTCCGCAAGGAATCCGTCGTCCCATGAGGGGCCGTGGAGTTCTCCGCAGTGAACTCCCCGGAGGCGAAGGAGGGTGAGATGGACAGTCCGGACAGATCCGGGATCGCGCTGTGCGTCGAGCGGGGGCAGGCCACCGACGAGGAACTGGCCGCGCTCACCGTGGTGTTGCTCGCGTTGCGCGCCGAGCGGGAACAGTCGCCGCAGACGCGGGCCGTCTCCGGGTCGCGGTGGTGGCGGCACGCGGACCGGTACAACGCCCCGCTCAGCTGGCAGTGAGGGGGCCGCCATGACGACGACCATCGAACCCTCCGCCACCGCTTCCGCCTCGGCGGATGCCGCAGCCCCGACCGATGTCCGGGGGCGTGTCGTGGAGCTGCACGCCCTGCGGGAACTCGCCCGCAGCGGGCCGAGCGAGAAGGCGACCGAGGCGCAGCACGCCAAGGGCAAACTGACCGCGCGCGAGCGGCTGGCGCTCCTCTTCGACGAGGGCACCTTCTGCGAGGTCGAGCAGTTGCGGCGGCACCGTGCCACCGGCTTCGGCCTGGAGGACAAGAGGCCGTACACCGACGGGGTCATCACCGGCTGGGGGCTCGTCGACGGCCGGACCGTCTTCGCCTTCGCCCACGACTTCCGGATCTTCGGCGGTGCGCTGGGCGAGGCCCACGCCACGAAGATCCACAAGATCATGGACATGGCCATCTCGGCGGGTGCCCCGCTGGTCTCCCTGAACGACGGCGCCGGCGCCCGTATCCAGGAGGGCGTCTCCGCGCTCGCCGGTTACGGCGGGATCTTCCAGCGCAACACCCGGGCCTCGGGCGCGATCCCGCAGATCAGCGTGATGCTCGGCCCGTGCGCGGGCGGCGCGGCCTACAGCCCCGCACTGACCGACTTCGTGTTCATGGTCCGCGAGACCTCGCAGATGTTCATCACCGGACCGGACGTGGTCAAGGCCGTGACCGGTGAGGAGATCAGCCAGAACGGGCTGGGCGGCGCGGATGTGCACGCCGAGACCTCGGGCGTCGCGCACTTCGCGTACGACGACGAGGAGACCTGCATCGCCGAGGTCCGCTACCTGATCGGGATGCTGCCCTCCAACAACCGGCAGGACCCGCCCGTCCAGCCCACCCGCGACCCCGCCGACCGGCGCAACGACGGGCTCCTGGACCTCGTGCCCCTCGACGGCAACCGTCCGTACGACATGCACGAGGTCATCGAGGAGATCGTCGACGACGGCGACTACCTGGAGGTCCACGAACGCTGGGCCCGCAACATCATCTGCGCGATGGCCAGGCTGGACGGCCGGGTCGTCGGCATCGTCGCCAACCAGCCACAGTCACTGGCCGGGGTGCTGGACATCGGCGCGTCCGAGAAGGCCGCCCGCTTCGTCCAGATGTGCGATGCCTTCAACATCCCCATCATCACGCTGCTGGACGTCCCAGGCTTCCTGCCGGGCGTCGACCAGGAGCACGGCGGGATCATCCGGCACGGCGCCAAGCTGCTGTACGCGTACTGCAACGCGACCGTGCCCCGGATCTCCCTCATCCTGCGCAAGGCGTACGGCGGTGCGTACATCGTGATGGACAGCCAGTCCATCGGCGCGGATCTGACCTACGCCTGGCCCACCAACGAGATCGCGGTGATGGGTGCCGAGGGTGCCGCCAATGTCATCTTCCGCCGGCAGATCGCCGCCGCCGAGGACCCGGAGGCGATGCGTGCCCGCATGGTCGAGGAGTACAAGGCGGAACTGATGCACCCGTACTACGCCGCCGAGCGCGGGCTCGTCGACAACGTCATCGACCCGGTCGAAACCCGGGAAGTGCTCGTCAAATCCTTGGCGATGCTCCGCAACAAGCACGCCGACCTGCCCTCCCGCAAACACGGAAACCCCCCGCAGTAGTCTCACCGGTGGAGCGGATCGCAGCCGATCGGACCCGTGCGGATGTGACCGCATATGACAGGTAAACGGTCCCGGACGGTGTGCCCGCGCCCGGCATCGGAAACCGGCCGAGGGGAGTTCGTCGCCGATCACCCGTTTCGAACTCCTGGACGGGTACTGTGATCCCGGAATTCCTCGGGGTGGGGGACACGGGAGGCCCGGTGGGGGAACGGTTCTTATTCAAAATCCTTGGCCCACTCATGGTGACGTCGGGCGAGCGAAAGGTGGTCATCGGCGGGGCACGTCAACGGACCACGCTCGCGCTGCTGTTGCTCAATCCCGGCCGAACGGTGCCGGTGGACACTCTGGTGCACGAAGTGTGGAACGGGAATCCGCCCGCCACCGCCCGTACCCAGATCGCCATCGTCATCGCCGCGCTCCGCAAGACGTTCAAGGCGCAGGGCGCGGCCGACGACACCATCGTGACCGCGCATCCGGGCTACCTCCTCGACGCCGAGAGCCACTACATCGACTCGGTGGAGTTCACCGCGCTCGTCGCCCAGGCGGAGATCGACGCGCGGGAGCAGCGCCTGGAGGACGCGGCGGGCCGGTACCGGCGCGCCCTCGACCTGTGGCGCGGGCCCGCGCTCGCCGGGGTGTCCGGGCTGCTCGTCGAGGAGGAGGCCGGCCGGCTCGGTGAGTACCGGCTCAACGCCTACGACGACGCCACCGCCGTCCAGCTGGCGCTCGGGCGCCACTACGAGCTGCTGCCCGAGCTCGGTGGCGTCGTGCAGGAGAACCCGCTGCGCGAGCGGACCCGGTACCACCAGATGCTCGCCCAGTACCGGGCGGGCAGGCGCGCCGAGGCCATGGAGTCCTACCGGGAGGCGCGCGAGCAGTTCATCGAGGAGCTGGGGCTCGAACCGGGCCCGGACCTCCAGGAACTGCACGACCTGATCCTGCGCGACGACCCGTCGCTGACCCCGGCCGACGGGCCGGTCTCCGTCGCGGCCGAGGCCGCGGTGCCCGACGTCGTCGTGGTCCCCTCCGAACTGCCGCCGGACGTACCGGGGTTCACCGGACGCGAGAGCGAACTCACGGCCCTGGACGCGCTGATGATCGAGTCCGGGGCGGCGCTCCAGACGCCCACCGTCGGTCTGATCACCGGTGTCGCCGGGGTCGGCAAGTCCGGCCTCGCGCTGCGCTGGGCGCACCGGGTCGCCGACGACTTCCCGGACGGGCGGCTCTTCGCCGACCTGCGCGGTTACGACGAGCAGCACGAGCCCGCCTCCGTCGCCGATGTGCTCGGACGCTTCCTGCGCTCGCTCGGCGTGCCGGGGCAGCAGATCCCGGAGGCGCTGGAGGAGCGGATCGCGCTCTACCGCAGCCTGCTCACCGAACGCCGCGCGCTGATCGTCCTGGACAATGTGCGCACCCACGCCCAGGTCGCCCCGCTGCTGCCGGGCAGCGGCGCCAGCTGCGTGGTCGTCACCAGCCGCGATCAGCTGGAGCAACTGGTGACCTGGCCGCAGGAGGCCCGCGTCCACCTGGGCGTACTGCCGCCCGACGCGGCCGTCGAACTCGTCGCCAAGATCGCCGGCGAGGAGCGGACCGCCGCCGCCCGCACGGACGCGGCCCGCCTGGTCGAGCTCTGCGACCGGCTGCCGCTCGCCCTGCGCATCGCCGCCGCACGCCTGGCGTCCAAGCCGCACTGGTCGGTACGGCACCTGGTGGCCAGACTCAGCGACGAGCGGCGCAGGCTCGACGAACTGAGCCAGGGGGAGTCCCGGGTCCGGGCCGGGTTCGAGCTCAGCTACCGCTACCTCTCCGCCGACGCGGCCCGCCTCTACCGCCGCCTCGGCCTCGCCGACGTACCGGACTTCACCTCCTGGGTGGCCGCCGCACTGCTCGACGTCGACGTGATAGACGCGGAGCTGCTGCTGGAGGACCTGGTGGACACCCAGTTCCTGGAGGTCGTCGGCGTCGACGCGACCGGCCGGCTGCGCTACCGCTTCCAGAACCTGCTGCGCCTGTACGCGGGGGAGCGCGCCCGGGACGAGGAGTCGGACGAGGCCTGGCACGACGCCTGCCGCCGGGTCTTCCGCACCGCCCTGACCATCGCCCGCGAGGCCCACCGCAGGGAGAGCGGCGGGGAGTTCAGCATCGTGCACAGCGGCACCGAGCCGGCCGCCATCGACACGGACCTGCTGGAGGAGCTGCTCGCCGACCCGCTGGCCTGGTTCGAGGCGGAGCGGCTCTGCCTGGTGGGCATGGTGGAGCAGGCGGCCCGGATGGGCATGGCCGATCTCGCCTGGGACCTCACGGGTTCCGCGTCCGTTCTCTTCGAGACGCGCAGCTACGTGGAGAACTGGCAGAGCTGCGCCGTGCACGCCCTGGACGCGGCCCGGGCCGCCGACGACCGCCTGGGCCAGGCGGTCATGCTGCACCACACCGGGGCCGCCGCGCTGATGCGGCAGAGCATGGACGAGGCGAAGGCGCGCTCCGAGGAGGCGCTGGAGCTCTACGGCGACCTGGACGAACGACTGGGCCGGGCCCTGGTCCTGCGCAACCTCGCGGTCGTCCACCGGCTCCAGGGCGATCCCGACGCGGCGGCGGACCGGCTGCGCGGTGCCCTGCCCATCTTCCGCGAGGCCGGTGACCTGTCGTCGGAGTCGTCCGTCCTCCAGAACATGGCCCAGCTGGAGCTGGACCGGGGCAACTACGAGGCCAGCCTCGGTCACGCCCGGGACGCGGTACGGGTCGCGGAGTCCATGGACCCCGGCGCCTCGCGCAGCCTCGCCCAGTGCCTGTACCGGCTGGGCAGCGCACAGCTCCTGTCCGGGCGTGCGGAGGAGGCCGAGGAGTCCTACCTGCGCGTGGAGGAGCTGTCCCGGGCGAAGGCCGACACCCATGGCCTCGCGCACGCCCTGTACGGACTCGGCCAGGCCCGGGTGGCGCTCGGCGCGCTCGAATCGGCCGAGACCGCGTACGTCCAGGGCCGCAAGGTCGCCCGCGAGCTCGGCAGCCCCGTGGTCGAGGGATCGATCCGGCTGAAACTCGGCGTACTCCTGCGGGAGCTGGGCCGGGACGAGGAGGCACGGGCCGAACTCCTGGGCGCCAAGGAGCTGTTCACCCGCAGGGGGGCCACGCACTGGCAGGAGGAGGTCGCCCGGGAGCTCAGCGGTTCCCCGGAGATTTCCCCGGAAGTCGCGCCGGAGGTCTCCCCGGAGCCTTCCCCGGGGGTGAGTATCGGCGAATAGGAAGAAAGGGACCGGCCATTCTTCCGGCGGCCGGTCACGGGCGGTGGGGCGGGGTCCGCTTAATCCGGCGATATCACGCCGATAAGGCGGTTGCCTAGCTTCGTCACAGAAATTCGGTTTCCCGAGAGCTGTGGAGTCTGTGATGCCGCCTACCCCCGGGGTGCCCTCGTTCGCCGTGATCCCCGGCGCGCAGGTGCACCGAGTCCTCGACGGCCGGCACGAGGAAGTGGTCCGGCTGATCGAGTCGGCCTACCGCGTGCACGGCGGTGGTGACACGGTCAACCCGCCGTCCTATTTCCTGCGCTTCCCCGAACGCCCCACCTCACGCATCATCGCCCTGCCCGCCTCCCTCGGCGGCGACGAACCCGTCGACGGCATCAAATGGATCTCCAGCTTCCCCGAGAACGTGGCGGCCGGGATCCCCCGGGCCTCCGCCGTGCTCATCCTCAACGATCCGGCCACCGGCTACCCGCTGGCCTGCCTGGAGAGCTCCATCATCAGCGCGGCCCGCACCGCCGCCTCGGCGGCGCTCGCCGCGGACCGGCTCACCGAGGGGCGTGACCGGCCGCGCCGGATCGGCTTCTTCGGCACCGGCCTGATCGCCCGGTTCATCCACCAGTACCTCGTCGGCACCGGCTGGAGCTTCGAGGAGACCGGGGTGTACGACCTGTCGGACGAGCACGCCCGGGGCTTCGCCGAACACCTGGAGCGCGAGGGCGACAACGGCACGGTCACCCTGCACAGCGGCCCCGAACAGCTGATCCGCTCCAGCGACGTCGTCGTCTTCGCGACCGTCGCCGGTGCCCCGCACGTCACCGACCCGGCGTGGTTCGGCCACAACCCGCTGGTCCTGCACGTGTCGCTGCGCGACCTGTCGCCCGAGGTGATCCTCGCGGCCACCAACATCGTCGACGACATCGACCACTGCCTCAAGGCCGACACGTCCCCGCACCTCGCCGAACAGCTCAGCGGGAACCGGGAGTTCATCGACGGCACGCTGTACGACGTGCTCACCGGCGAGCTGAAGATCCCCGGCGACCGGCCCGTCGTCTTCTCGCCCTTCGGGCTCGGCGTCCTGGACCTCGCGGTCGGCAGACACATCTACGACACCCTGCACGCCGACGGCCAACTCGCCGTCGTGGACGACTTCTTCCACGAGATGCGCCGATACGGCTGAGATGAGACGACAGTGACCACTCTGCTCGACAGCCCGCCCCGGCCCGCAGGGCCCGGCCCGGGCCCCATCACCGTACGGGTGGCGGAAACCTCCCTCGCCCCGCACGAACCGCTCGACCTGTACGCAGCACTGCGTGAACAGTCGGCGCACGACGTCTTCCTGCTGGAGAGCCGCGAGGGCCCCGGACAGTCCCCCGGGGCCACCGTCGTCGGCCACGGACTGCTCGCCGAGATCCGGGTGCACGCCGACCGGATCTCCGTCGACGGCGCCGAAGCCGTCGTCGCCGCGGCCCTCGCGGCCGCCGACGGCCTCGGCCTCGCCCCCCGGCCCGGCAACGAACGCGGTCTCCTCCACGGCGACCAGGTCTGGCAACTGCTGCGCGCCGTCCAGGACCTGTTCACCGTGGAGACGAGCCGGCCGCACGACAGCTACGCCTTCGGCTTCCTCGCCACCTTCGGCTACGGCTCCGCCTGGCACATGGAGACCCTGCCCGAGCGGGGCGACCGCGACCGCGGCGAACCCGACATCGTGCTCGGCCTGTTCCGCGAGACCGTCTGGTACGGCCCGGAGCCGGGCACCGTACGAAGACTCACCGCGCACAGCGACGCCTTCCCCGACCCGGCGCCCCTCGACCTGACAGAGGAGACCGTCCGGGCGGTCGCCGCCGTCGGCCCGGTCCCCGAGGTCCTGCCCGAGGCGCCCCGGCCGCACTCCGTACGGGACACCTGCGACGAGGAGACCTTCCTCGCGCGAGCCCGGCGCTGCCTGGAACACATCGGTGTCGGCGACATCTACCAGATCCAGATCGGCCACCGCATCGACGTCGAATCCGGCCTCGAACCCTTCGAGGTCTACCGGCGGCTGCGCGGCCGCAACCCGTCCCCGTACATGTATCTCGTCCCGCGCGACGGGCGCACCGTCATCGGCGCCAGCCCCGAAGTGCTCTTCCGCACCGAGGGCGGCAAGGTCGTCATGCGGCCCATCGCCGGGACCGCGCCGCGCAGCGGCGACCCCGGCGTCGACGAGGCCCGGGTCGCCCGGCTCGTCGCCGACGAGAAGGAACGCGCCGAGCACGTCATGCTCGTCGACCTGTGCCGCAACGACATCGGCCGGGTCTGTCTGCCCGGCACGCTGGAGGCGCGCGGGCTGATGACCGTCGAGACGTACTCGCACGTCTTCCATCTCGTCTCCACCGTCGAGGGCACCCTCGCCCCCGAGGACGACACCTGGTCCGTGCTGCGCGCGACCTTCCCGGCGGGCACCGTCACCGGGGCGCCCAAGATCCGCGCCATGGAGATCATCGAGGAGCTGGAGAGCGAGCCGCGCGGCATGTACGCGGGCGCCGTCGGCCTCGTCGACCTGCGCGGCTGGAGCCAACTCGCCCTGTGCATCCGCACGATCGTGCACGACGGCCGCAGCGGCACCTACTCCACCCAGAGCTGCGCGGGCATCGTCGCCGACTCGTCCCCCGGGGCCGAGTGGCGCGAGACCCTGCACAAGATGGGCGCGGCCTACTGGGCGCTGACCGGTGAGGAGCTGCTGCCGTGAAGGTCCTGCTCGTCGACGCGTACGACAGCTTCACCCACATCATCGACCAGTACCTGCGCACCCTGGGCGCCGACACCGACGTCGTACGGTCGCACACCCGCACCCCGCAGCAGCTCGCCGGCCTGAGGCCCGACGCGGTGGTCCTCGGCCCCGGACCGGGCCACGCGGCCGACTCGGGCCACGTGGAGCTGGTGCGCACCTTCGCCGGGTCCGTACCGCTGCTCGGCATCTGCCTGGGCCACCAGGCGATCTGCCTGGCCTACGGGGGCCGGGTCACGGTCGCCGAGCGGCTCAAGCACGGCAAGACCAGCCTCGTACGCCACGACGGCGCCGGGGTGTTCGAGGGGCTGGAACCGGTGATGACCGCCACCCGCTACCACTCGCTGATCGCCGACGAACCGCTGCCGCCCCCGCTGATCGCCACCGCGCACGCCCAGGACGACGGCTATGTGATGGGGCTGCGGCACCGCACGCTCGCCGTGGAAGGGGTGCAGTTCCACCCCGAGTCCATCACCACCGTCGGCGGTCTGCGGCTCCTGGACAACTTTCTGACGGCCGCCCGCCGGGCCGGCCCCGCACGGGAGGAGACCGATATGCGGAACTCGCCTGCGGGATCGGTCGGAAATTGAAATCCACCCCACGTCCACCCCTCCTGATGGCTGGAATATCCCGGTCCGGATGGGGCTGATCAGCGGTTATATCAAATTTATTGCCACGTGTGATGGGCGGAAGTCCTGGCGATAATGATTCGAAACCGGTCCTTCCTAATGTTCTGGATGTCGGAACGAACCGCAGCAGTTCAAATGGGGGGAAACAAATCATGAAGCTCAACGCGATCACCGGGAAGATCCAGCAGACCGTCGTCGTGACGCTCGCCGGAGCGGCGATATTCGCCACCGTGCAGAGCGTCTCGGAGGCCGGCCGGGCGGACCACGGCAGCACCTACACCACTGCCGCCGCCACCCCGCTGGACGACCCGTGGCACCCCAGCCCCGTGGCAGCCCAGGGACTGACACTGGACGACCCGTGGCACCCGGCGCCGAGCGCCTGACCCGAAGAAGGAGAAGACCAGTGAGCGCCACGACACCCGAACAGGACCGCTCCTGGCCCCCGCTGCTGGGGCAGGTGCTCGACGGCCGGGATCTGACCGCCGTCGACACCGCCTGGGTGATGGACCAGGTGATGCGGGGCAGGGCGACCGACGCACAGATCGCCGGCTTCCTGGTGGCCCTGCGGGCCAAGGGCGAGACCGTGGGCGAGCTCGAAGGGCTCGTACACGGAATGCTGGCCCATGCCGTACACATCGACGTGCCGGGGAGGACCGTCGACGTGGTGGGCACCGGGGGCGACGGGGCACGCACGGTCAACATCTCCACGATGTCCGCGATCGTCGCGGCGGGAGCGGGGGCACGGGTCGTCAAGCACGGTAATCGTGCGGCGAGTTCGGCCTCCGGCTCCGCCGACGTACTGGAAGCACTGGGCGTCACCCTGCGGCTGCCGCCCGAGCGGATCGCCGCCGTGGTCGACGAGGCGGGCATCACCTTCTGCTTCGCGCCGGACTTCCACCCGGCGATGCGCCACGCGGCGGGGCCGCGCAAACAGCTCGGCATCCCGACCGTCTTCAACGCGCTGGGCCCGCTGACCAATCCGGCGGCACCCACCGCCCAGGCCGTCGGGGTCGCCGACGCCCGGCTGCTGCCGCTGATCGCCGGAGCACTGGCCCGGGCCGGCGGCCGGGGCCTGGTCTTCCGGGGCGACGACGGGCTCGACGAGCTCACCGTCACCACCACGTCCACCGTGCTGACCGTGGACGACGGCGACATCCGGCAGGAGCGGTTCGACCCGCGCGACGTGGGGATCGCGCTCGCACCGCTGGCGGCACTGCGCGGGGAGGACGCCGCGTACAACGCGGCCGTCGCCCGGCGGGTCCTCGACGGCGAGCGCGGCCCGGTACGGGACGCGGTGCTGCTCTCCGCGGGCGCCGCACTCGTGGCGGGCGAACCGACCGGGGGCCGTACCGTCACCGAACGCCTGGGCAGGGCGGTGGAAGCGGTGGGCCGGGCGATCGACTCCGGCGCCGCGGCCGACACCCTCGACCGGTGGGTACGGGCCACCTCGGCGCCGTGCGCCCCGGTCGTCGAAGCCCCGGTCACCCGGGTCGCGACGGCGGCGTGACCGGGTGCCCGGGACGGGTGCGGATCGTGGACGGCGCCATGGCGGTACCTCCCGGGAGACCGGTGGGTACGGCCATGGCGCCTCCGCGCGGTCACCGGGCGGAGGTGGGCGCCAGAACCTCGCCCCGCTCCTGGCCCGCTGCCTCGCCCCGCTCCTGGCCCGCTGCCTCGGCCGCGGCCGGTTCCGCGCCGTCCGGGCCGGGCGGCCCGGACTCCGTCCGCGCGGACCCGCGGAACTTCTCGCGCCGGATCCAGGAGAGGGCCGGCGATGTGAGGCCCGTGGTGATCAGCGCCATCAGCACCAGCATGGTGAACAGATCGGGCCCGATCACACCGAGTTCGAGCCCCAGGTTGAGCACCACCAGCTCGGTCAGGCCCCGGCAGTTCATCAGCGCCCCGATCGCCAGGGAGTCGCGCCAGGACCGACCCGCGAGCCGTGCCCCGGCCGTGCTCCCGCCCCACTTGCCGAGCATCGCGACGGCGAGCACCGCCAGCGCCCACAGCCACTGGACCGGGTCGCCGGCCAGCAGCGAGACATCCGTGCGCAGCCCGGTGGAGACGAAGAACAGCGGCAGCAGCACCGGAACCGAGAACGCCCGCAGCCGCGCCGTGCACCGTTCGATGACCATGGACCCCCGCGGAGTGACCAGGCCGAAGACGAAGGCTCCGAACAGGGCGTGCACACCGATCCGGTCGGTGGCCAGTGAGGAGAGGCACAGGCCGCTGAAGAGGACGACGAGGACCACACCGTCCACGGTCCGCTCGGCCCGCTCCGCCCAGCGGGCCAGCAGCGGACGCAGCGCGTAGATCATGACGGCGAGGAAGACCGCGGCGAGCGCCGCCGTGGTCAGCGCCTCGGCCGGCGAACCGCTCGCCGACACCGCGACCACCGCCGCCAGCAGGCACCAGGCGGTCACGTCGTCGACCGCCGCGCACGCCATGGCCAGCGAGCCGATCCGGGTACCGATCAGGCCCCGGTCGGTGAGGACCCGGGCGAGTACGGGGAACGCGGTGATGCTCATCGATACGGCGATGAACAGCACGAACGGCAGCCGGCCCACGCCCGGCGGCGCGAACGAGCCGAACATCGCGAGGGCCAGCAGCGAGCCCAGAACCAGCGGCAGGACGATGCTCGCCTGACTGACCGCGACCGCGGTCCCGCGATGGCCGCGCAATGTGCCGAGATCCAGTTCGAGGCCGATCAGGAACATGAAGCCCAGCAGGCCGATGTTGCCGAAGGCGCTGATGAACGGCAGCACCGACTCGGGGAACAGCCAGGTCTGCGCCGCGGGCGAGATCCAGCCCAGCAGCGACGGCCCCAGCATGATGCCGAGGGTGATCTCACCGATGACCGGCGGCTGGCCGAACCTGCGGAACAGCTGGGCGCCCGCCTGGCACACCAGGATGACCACCGGGATGGCGATCAGGAGATCGGGCAGGGGGTCACGTGCCGACACGGCCGGCTCCTTCCCTGGCGGCCGCCGTGGCGTCCGACCAGCGTGCGTAGCGGCGCCGCCCGTAGAGCAGCGGCTGGGCGGACTCGTCGGTGGTGAACCGCCGTACCTGGGCGAAGACGGTGGTGTGGTCCCCGACCTCCCGCGTACCGACCACCGCGCAGTCGGCGATGGCGAGCGCGGCCGCCGTCAGATGCGGGCCGCCCGCGCCCAGCGGCAGCCGCCACTCGCTCAGCGTGAACCGGTCGGGGTTGCCGGAGGCGAAGAGGTCGGAGGTGGCGTGCGCGCCCTCGTGCAGCAGGTTGAGCGCCAACTGCCCGCCGGCGAGCACGGCTTCGGTGGTGGGGCTCGCCGTGCGCAGGCAGATCACGAGCGTCGGCGGGGAGAGCGCCACGCTCGCCAGTGAGCTGCACGTCATCCCGCGGGGCGTGCCGTCGGCGTCGAGCGTCGTCACCACGGAGACGCCGGAGGGGAAACTGCCCATCAGCGGGCGTATGTCGGCTTCCGGAACGGGCCGGTCGGTCATGGTTTCTCCTGTCGAAGACGTGTGCCGCGCGCCCGGCAGCCGGCCGGAGAGGAGCCCCGGCTGCCGGGCGGCGCGGTGCGGCACGACTACTTGCCGTGCAGCTGGCGGAGCGCCTCGTAGGTGCTCGGCAGGGAGTTGAGGAGTTCCTGCTGTTCCTTCTTGACCTTGGTGAACATGGCCTGCGCGGCGGCCACGGACTCCGGCTTGTGGTAGAGGATCGGCAGCGGTGCGTCCGGCTCCAGACCGAGGCCGGCGAAGATGCAGTAATAGCGCTCGTTGGTCCAGAAGTTACGGAATTCCGCCTCGAAGTTTCCGTAGTACGTCGTGTCGTCGGTGGCCGCGGGATTGACCGGAAGCCCCGCCTTGTACGCGTCGATCTTCTCGCGGATGCTCGGGGCGAGTTTCAGTTCCTTGTTGGCCCGCCAGAAGGGCGAGTCGGTGCGCGGCGCGAAGTAGAAGTGGGTCTGGATGAAATCGCGGGTGTCGTCGAACATCACCTCTATTTCCTTGTTGAAGTTGTCGACCAGGGCCGGGTTGAACGTCTTGTCCGGGAAGTGCTTCGCCAGCTGGTAGGCCGCGGCGGTGATGAAGTAGATGCCGGTGGACTCCAGGGGCTCCAGGAAGGCGCTGGAAAGGCCGATGCCGATGACGTTCTTCACCCAGGCGCGGCGGTTGCGGCCGACCCGGAACTTCACGTGGTTGAACTGGGTGGTCTCGGGGTCCAGGCCCCACAGCTCGCAGAACTCGGCGGTGGCCTCCTCCTGCGTGGTGAAGCGGCTGGAGTAGACGTAACCGGTGCCGAAGCGGCCCAGCATCGGAATCTTCCAGGTCCACCCGGAGGACATCGCGATCGCCGAGGTGTACGGCTCCACGCCGTTGGCCTCGTCGTCGTGCGGCACGGCCGTGGCGACCGCGCGGTCGCACAGCAGCTGGTCGCTCATGTCGATGAAGGGCTCCTCCATCGCCTGGTTCATCAGCAGGCTGCGGAAGCCGGAGCAGTCCACGAACAGGTCCGCGTCGAGGACCCGGCCCTCCTTGGTGTGCAGGGCCTTGACGAAGCCCCGCTCGTCCTTCTCGACGCGCGTCATCTCGTCCTGGATGTGGTGCACGCCCTGCTTCCCGGTGGCGAACCGGCGCAGGAAGTCCGCGACGAGCGCCGCGTCGAAGTGCCACGCGTACCGGGTGGGCGAGGTGCCGTCCAGGTGCCGCGGCGCCTTGTTGGCGTCCATCAGCGGCGCCTCGCGGAAGCAGGCGTAGTCGTACGGCTCGTCCGTCTTTCCCTCGTACTTGTTCTTGAACCAGTAGTGCGACATCGGGGTGTTGTCGTGCTCCGGGCTGATGCCGAACGGGTGGTAGAAGTGGTCCGGACCGCCCTTGTCGAGCTCACGCGGACTGCTCTGGCCCTTGCCCGGAGTACGCCAGTTGATGAAGCGGACCGCCATCTTGTAACTGGCGTTGCACTCGCGCATCCACTCCTCCTCCTCGATTCCGAGGAAGTCGAAGAGAACGCGGTGCAGATTGGGCACGGTGGCCTCTCCCACACCGATGCGCGGAATGCTCGGCGCCTCCAGGACCGTGACGTCGACCGTGCTCTGGAGGGCCTTGCCGAGATAGGCGGCGGTCATCCAGCCGGCCGTACCGCCGCCGAGGATCACGACCTTCTTGATGGCGTTGTCTGTTGCGGTGGAGGTGCCCGTCATATCGAATTCCCTCTTCTGGCCGAAGTTGCGGTGGCGAAACTGTGGAGATGGCCAGAGTCGGCAGCAGCTCTACGGCACTTCTATAACCCGGCGGAAAAGGCCGAATGAGATCGCTGGGTGTCGGGATTTATGGAGGGCGTATAGCGCGCGGGCACAGCCTGGGACCTGTTGATTCCACACTCGTATCTCCCAGCAGAGGATGGCCGCATCACATGGCGTGCACAGAACGGGAGCCGGAGACGGGGCTGAAAGGCATCCTTTCCACTGTGGGAGGAACCCCGCTCGTAGAGCTCGAACGGTTGATGCCGGGGTTCACCTCGCGGGTGTTCGCCAAGGTGGAGCGTTTCAATCCCGGCGGTAGTGTCAAGGACCGCTCGGCGCTGAACATGGTGGCCACGAAGATCCGGTCCGGGGAGCTCGTCCCGGGCCGTTCGACGGTCATCGAGTCCAGCTCGGGAAACCTCGCGATCGGGCTCGCGCAGATCTGCGGCTACTACGGCCTGCGGCTCGTCTGTGTGGTGGACACCCGCACCACCCGGCAGAACATCGCGATCCTGCGGGCCTACGGGGCCGAGGTCGAGATCATCACCGAGCCCGACCCGGCCACCGGGGAACTGCTGTCCGCCCGGCTGCACCGGGTCGCCGAACTCGTGGCCACCACCCCCGACGCCTACTGGCCCGACCAGTACGCCAACCCGCTCAACCGGCGGGCCCACGAGACCACGATGGGGGAGATCGCCGAAGCCCTCGACGGCAAGGTCGACCAGCTCGTCGTGGCCGCCGGCACCAGCGGCACGCTCGGCGGCTGTGCCGAGTACATCCGCCGGCACGACCTCGGCACCACCGTCAACGCGGTCGACGCCCTCGGCAGCGTGCTGTTCGACTCACCCGTCGACTGCGCCCGCCTGGTGCCCGGCCACGGCGCGTCCGTCGCGCCCAAGCTGCTGCGGCGGACCGACGCCGACCGGGTGGTGCACGTCGGCGACCTCGACTGCGTGGTGGGCTGCCGCACCCTGGTGCGCCGCGAGGCGATCCTGGCCGGCGGCTCGTCGGGCGCGGTCGTCGCGGCCCTGACCCGGCTCGCCCCCGGCATACCACCCGGCTCCAACGTGGTGATCGTGCTGCCCGACGGCGGCGACCGCTACCTCGACACGATCTACGACGACACCTGGGTGCAGCGGCACTTCGGGGACGTCGCCCACCTGTGGGACGGGCCGTCGGACGCCGGGTTCGTGGGCCAACTGGCCGATATAGCCCAGTAATAGCGCGTCACCGCAGGATTTCCTCATCAGCGAACAGCACCAGAGGTCCGAGAAATCCGGCCCGAGAAATCCCGACCCGAGCAGTCCCGAACAGGGAAACCCGAACCGAGACCCGGAGGCACCACATGACCACCCAGATCGCCGACCTCAGCACCGAGCGCAAGGCCGAGATCAAGGAGATCGTCTGCGACATCCTCGAACTCGAACTCGACGAGGTCACCGACACCAGCCTCTTCAAGGAGGAGCACGACGCCGACTCCCTGCGCACCATCGAGATCCTCGCCTCCATGGAGCGCAACTTCGGTCTCGTCCTGGAGCAGGCCGAGCTCAGCCGCATGGTCAACCTGGCGGGCGTGTACGCCGTGGTCGCGGAGGCCGAGGGAAAGTGAGCGGAGCGACGGGCGGCACGGCGCCGCGCACGGCCCCCCGGCACCGGGTGGTGATCACCGGGCTCGGCGTGGTGACCAGCATCGGCACCGGGGTGGACGCCTTCGCCGACGGCCTGCGGGCCGGGCGCAGCGGCGCCAAGCCGATCGGCGCCTTCGACACCACGGGATTCGCGTACTCCAACGCCTGCGAGATCACCGATTTCGACCCCGAGGAGTGGCTGCGCGACATGGCGGCCGACGAGCTCGGCCGGGCCGCGCAGTTCGCGGTGGCCGGCAGCCGGATGGCGGTCGCGGACGCGGGACTCACCGAGGACGACGTACGGGCCAGGCGCACCCTGGTCTCGGTCGGCACCACCGACGGCGAGTCCCGCGACCTGGACCACCTGATCGGCCTTCAGGTCACCGAGGGCGAGGACCGGCTCGACGCCACCGTCGCCCGCCGGGTGTGGCCCGGCCGGCTCTCCGCCGGCATCGTCCGCGAACTCGGCCTGGAGGACGTGGAGACGGTCACCGTCCCCACCGCCTGCGCGGCCGGCAACTACGCGGTCGGCTCCGGCTACGACGCGATCAGCTCCGGTGACGTCGAGATGGCGCTCTGCGGCGGGGCCGACGCGCTGTGCCGCAAGACGTTCACCGGCTTCTACCGGCTCGGCACCATCGCCCCCGACGTGTGCCGCCCCTTCGACGCCGACCGGCAGGGCATCCTGACCGGCGAGGGCGCCGGGATCCTCCTGATGGAGTCCCTGGAGTCCGCGCTGGAGCGCGGCGCCCGCATCTACGCGGAGGTTCTCGGATACGGGCTGTCCTGCGACGCGAGCCACCCGGTCGCGCCCGACCGGGACTCCATCGCGCGCTGCATCACCGCCGCCCACCGCAACGCCGGCATCGAGGCGTCCGACGTGGACTTCATCTCGGCGCACGGCACCGGCACCAAGGCCAACGACGTCACCGAGGTCGGCGCGATCCGGCAGGTCTTCGGCGACGAACTGCCGCGCACCGTGTCGATCAAGTCGATGATCGGCCACACCATGGGCGCCGCGAGCGCGCTGGCCGCCGCGGCCTGCTCCCTGGCGCTGCGGGAGGGCTTCATCCCGCCCACCATCAACCACCGCACGACCGACCCCGAGTGCGCGGTCGACTGCGTACCCAACGAGGCGGTCGAGGCCCGGCTGCGGGTCGTGCAGAACAACGGCCTCGCCTTCGGCGGGAACAACGCCGTACTGATGCTCGGCCACTGGGACGAGAACGCGGCCGACACCCTGCCCGCCGACGCCGCAGCGGCGGCCTGAACCGGCCCGACGCGGCCTGAGAGGAGTTGAACGGCATGTCAGCCGACGCGGTCACCACCGCGCAGGACCTGGTCGTTTCGGGCTGGGCTGTGTCCTCCCCGTACGGGCTGGGCCGGGACGGGTTCACGGCCGGACTGCGCGAGGGGCGGCGCGCCGTCGCCGCCCTCGACAGAGAGCAGTGGCCGGTGCCCTACGAGGAGGCCGGACTCATACCCGGCTTCGACATCAAGGCTGTCCTCGGCCGCAAGGGCACCCGCTCCATGGACCGGGTCACCGCCATCGCCGCCACCACCGTGGGGATGCTCCTGGAGGAGTACGGAGCCGGCCTCGCCGCCGACCCCGAGAGCACCGGCCTGGTGCTCGGCACCTCCGGCAGCGTCCAGTCGATCATGGACTTCACCCGGGACGCGCTCACCGGAAAGGCGCCCTACCTGGTCGACCCCGCCAGGTTCCCCAACACCGTGATGAACTGCCCCACCGGGCAGAGCGCCATCCGGCACACGCTCAAGGGCCCCAACGTCACTGTCTCCGGCGGCGCCGCCACCGGGCTGCTCGCCCTCAACTACGCCTCCCGGCTGCTGCGCGGCGGCCACGCCACCGCACTCCTGGCGGGCGCCGCCGAGGAGTTCTCGGTACAGCGGGCCCGGCTGGAGCAGGTCGCCGACCACGGCGGCAGCGCCGCCGAACCGCTCGGCGAGGGCGCGGCGCTCTTCCTTCTGGAGAGCGGGGCGGCGGCCCGGGACAGCGGCCGTACCGTCCTCGCCACCGTGCTCGGCTGCCGCTTCCGGGCCTTCCGGAACACCGGCCGTGCCTCCGCCGTGCTGAGGAACTGCGTCGACGAGGTCCTGGCCGCCGCCGGGGCCACCCCCGACGACATCGCGATCGTCGCCCCCGGCACCCCGCCCGGCGTCTTCGGCAAGGAGGAGGCGGCGGCCCTGGACGGCCTCGCCGCGCCCCGCCTCGCGGTCCGCCCCCTCATCGGCGACGCCACCGCGGCCGGCGCTGCCTTCCAGCTCGCCGCCGTACTCGCCGAGTCGGCCGCCCGGCCGGAGCTGGTGGACCGGCTCGCCCTGGTCACCGCGGTCGACCGGGACGGCACCGTCGGCGCGGCCCTGCTCCGCCTCGGCTGAGCCGCCGAGCCTTCCGCAATCCCCAACTTCCCGCGCAGCACTCGCAGAAAGGCCACGCACCATGTCCGACACTCCCAGGCCGGTAGCCCTCGTCACCGGTGGATCGCGCGGCATCGGGCGTTCCGTCGTGGAGGTCCTGGCCCGCGACGGATACGACGTGGCCCTGTGCTACCAGTCCCGGGCGGAGGCGGCCGAGCTCGCCGCGAAGGCGGCCCGGGAGCACGGGGCCCGGACGCTGACCGGCCGCGTCGACGTCACCGACCGGGACGCGGTGCGCGCCTTCGTCGCGGAGACCGAGGACACCCTCGGCCCGGTCGACACCCTCGTCACCGCCGCCGGGATCGTCCGGGACAGCAACCTGGCCACGCTCACCGACGACGACTGGGACGCCGTGGTGCGCACCAACCTCGACGGCACGTACAACTTCGCCAGGGCGCTCGTCTTCCCGATGATGAAACGCCGCCGGGGCACGGTGATCACCCTCTCCTCGGTCGCGGCCCAGGGGCAGGCCGGCCAGACCAACTACTCGGCCTCCAAGGCCGGGATCATCGGCTTCACCAGGGCCCTCGCCAAGGAGGGCGGCCGGGCCGGGCTGCGCGCCAACACCGTGGCCCCCGGCTTCATCCGTACCGACATGACCGGCGGACTCTCCGAGAAGTACGCCAAGGACATGACCAGGAGCATCCCGCTCGGCCGGTTCGGGGAGCCCGAGGAGGTCGCCGAGCTGGTGGCGTTCCTCGCCTCCGACCGTGCCTCCTACATCACCGGACAGGTCTTCTCCATCGACGGCGGCCTGGTCGTCTGACACCCCGGTCCTCCCGTCATCCCAAGGAGTTCGCCATGACCGCCCGCACCACCAAGCCGCCCCGGTTCTACTTCAACCTGCGCAGCCCCTACAACTTCTTCGCCCTCGCCGACCTGGAGCGCGACCACCCGGAGCTGCTCGACCGGGTCGAATGGCGCCCGTTCTGGGAGCCGGACCCGGCCAGTGAGAGGCTGCTCGCCGAGGCCTCGCCCGGCGCCGAGTTCCCGTTCCACCCGATGTCCCGCGCCAAGCAGTTCTACATCCTGCGCGATGTGCGCAGGCTCGCCGCCGACCGCGGCCTGGCGCTGACCTGGCCGGTGGACCGCAAGCCCTGGTGGGAGCCGGCCCACCTGACCTGGTTCCTCGCCGAGCGTGAGGGACTCGGCCGCACCTGGGTCGAGCGCGCCGGGCGGGCCCGCTGGCTGGAGGGCCGCGACATCTGCGACCCGGCCGTGGTGCGCGGACTGGCCGAGGAGATCGGTCTGGACGGTGCGGAGGTCGACCAGGCCCCCCACCACCCGCTGGTGCGTGAACAGGGCGTACGGGCGCTGCTCGACGTGCACCGCGACGGCGTCTTCGGCGTGCCCTACTTCATCAACGGCAGCGAGCCGTACTGGGGCCTGGACCGCGTCACAGACTTCGCCGCGTCCTTCGCCCCCGCCGCCGTCCCCGCGGCCGCCACCGCCGAGCCGCCCGCCGTCCCCGCCGCCGGCCGGACCACCGACATGAGCCACGCGGGAGGCTGCGGATGAGCACCGTGACCGGCACCGACGAGCGCGCCACGGCCGGGGGAACCCTGCCGCTGACCGCCATCCAGGAAGCGATGTGGACCGCGTACCGCGTCGCACCCCGGAGCGCCTCCTACAACATCGTGATGCCGCTGCTGCTGCGCGGACCCGTCGACCCGGCCGCCATGGCCGAGGCGGTCACCGTCGTCGGCGACCGGCAGGAACTGCTGCGCTCCGTCTTCACCGAGCAGGACGGCACCCCGGTCCGCACAGCCGCCGAACGGGCCCTGGTCCGCATGGAGTTCAGGGACCTCGACGGCATCGACGAGGAGGGCCTGCGACGGGCCGCGGAGGAAGCGGGCGCCCGCCCCTTCCGCCTGGAGTCCGGCGCCTTCCGGGTCGTGCTGCTGCGCCGCTGCGACGACGAGTGGGCGCTCGTGACCGCCGCCCACCACATCGTCAGCGACTTCACCTCGCGCTGGCTGCTCGTCCGCGACCTGCTCGACGCCTACGCGGGCATCTCCACCGGCACCGAGCCGGCCTGGCGGCCCATCCCCGGTTCGTACGCCGACCACGCCGCCGAGGAGCTGCGCCACATCGCCTCCGAGGCGGGGCGGCGCGGCGCGGACCGGTGGCGCGAGTCGGTCGCCGGGGCGCCCGCCGCGGAACTCCCGCTGGACCGGCCGCGACCCGTCGTGCGCTCGCTCCGGGGCGGCACCGTGGTCCGGGTGCTCGCCCCGGCCACCGCCCGGGGGCTCGACGCGGCGGCCGACGACGCGGGCGTCACCCCGTTCGCGTATCTGCTCGGTGTCTTCCAGGCGCTCACCCACCGCTGGACCGGCCAGGAGGAGTTCGTCCTCGGGGTGCCCGCGACCAGCAGGGTGGGCAAGGCGCAGCGGGACGTGATCGGCTGCTTCCTCAACACCATGCCGGTACGCGCCGAGTTCGACGCCACCAGCACCTTCCGGAGCACCGCCGTGCTGGCCGGCGAGCGGGTGATGCGGGGCATGGTCAACGTCCGCTACCCGTGTGCCCTGGCCTTCCCGCAGGCCACCGTTTTCCGCACCGCGCTGTTCCTGGTCCAGATGGACCGGATGGACCCGCCGGTGCCCAATGTCCCGCCGGGGCAGGTCATCGGCCCGTCCGTGGCGTACAAGGGGCTGGACATCGCCCTGATCGACGTACCGCAGCAGGAGGGCCAGCTGGACCTGCTGCTGCGCATCGAGCAGACCCCCGACGGTGTCACCGCCGTCTTCTCGTACGACACCGACCTGCTCGACCGGGCCACGGTCGAGCGGTTCGCGGACGGCTACGAGCGGATGCTCGCCGCGGCCGTCGCCGACCCGGGCACCCGGATCGGCGACGTGGAACTGGCCGGCCAGGACGAGACGGCCGCGCTGCTCGCCCTCGGCTCCACCTCCTTCGACGACGTCGCCGATTTCGACGACTTCGAATCCTTCGAGAACTCCTGGGAACTCCGATGACCATGCGCATCGCGATCGTGGGTGCGGGACTCGGCGGACTGACGGCCGCCGCCGCACTGCACCACCGGGGCCTGGACGTCCAGGTCTACGAGCGGGGGGAGGATCTGCGCGAGCAGGGCGTCGGCATGCACCTCGGCCCCAACGGCACCCGACTGCTCCAACGGCTGGGCCTCGGACCGGAGTTGGAGCGGTGCGCGGTGCGCCCCGAGGCCCTGGTGGTACGGGCCTTCCACAACGGCGCCACCGTGGCCCGCCAGGAGATGGGCGAGGCGTGGCAGCAGCGGTTCCGCGCCCCGTACTACACCGTGCACCGCGGCGACCTGCACCGGATGCTGTCCTCGCGGGTGCCCGCCGAGCGGGTGCACACCGGCAAGGAGCTCGTCCGGTTCGAGGAGACCGTGTACGGGGTCGTCCTGCACTTCGCGGACGGCACCGACGCCCACGCCGACGTGCTGATCGGCGCGGACGGGGTGCACTCGGCGGTCCGGCGCGCGGTCGCGGGCGCCGACGCCCCGGTCTACTCCGGCAACAGCGCCCTGCGCGGTGTGGTCGACGCCGCCGACCTGCCGGACCTGGACCCCGCGCTGATGTACATGTACGCGGGCCCCACCGCGCGCGTCCTGCTCTACCCGGTCGCCGGGGGCCGGCAGTTCACCTACGTCGTGGTGACCCCGGCCGCCGAGGGTGCCGCCGAGTCGTGGACCAGCGCGGGCGACCGCACCGACCTGGACGCCGTCCTGACGGGCTGGGATCCCGCCGTGCGCGCGCTCGCCGACGCGGCGGGCGAGGTGCGCCGCTGGGCGCTGTACGACCGCGAGCCGCTGGCGCGGTGGAGCACCTCCCGCACCACCCTGCTCGGCGACGCGGCCCACCCGATGCTCCCGCACCACGGACAGGGCGCCAACCAGGCCGTGGAGGACGCCGTGGCGCTCGCCGTCTGCCTCGAAGAGGCGGAGCCCGGCGCGGACGGCATCGCCGCCGCACTGCGCCGCTACGAGGAGGCGCGCCGGCCGCACACCACCCGCGTGCAGCTCGGCTCCCGGACCGGGCAGCAGCCGAAGGACGCCGCCGCGCACCGCCGCATCGACGCCGAGAGCGTCGACTGGGTCCTCGACCACGACGTCGAGGCGGCCCTCGACGGGTCGCAGAGCCGACTCCACCAGGCGGCCTGACGTGTAGTCGGGCCGCGTGCGAAAGGACCAGGGGCCCCTGGCGCTCTCCCCGCGCCAGGGGCCCCGCCATGTTCCGGGCGCGGCCCCGGACTCGGTTCGGGTCGTGGTTCCGGACTCGGTGCGGGGCGCGGCGAATACATGACCGGCATAGGGCCCGGATAGCGCTCCGTCCAACCATGGCCATAGCCGATCACATGAAGGGACACCGAACCGATGAGCGAGCAGCAGAGCGAAGAAACCCCGTACCGCGTCGTGCTCAACGACGAGGAGCAGTATTCGATCTGGTGGGCCGACCGCGCCCTGCCGGCCGGCTGGCACGCCGAGGGCAGCGAGGGCACCCGCGAGGAGTGCCTCGCGCGCATCACCGAGATCTGGACCGACCTGCGCCCGCTGAGCCTGCGCCGCCGCATGGACGCCACCGCCGCCTGACCGTACTGGCCGCCGGATCCGAGGCCGGGCCCGACCCCCACCGCGCCGCCCGATCCCGATGGAGGAGAGACTGTGAACGACCGCACGCTGTCGGGTTCGTACACCGGCGCACCCGCTGCCCGGCCCAGGACCGCACCCCTGCTGCCCGCGCTGTTCGCCGCCCAGCGCACCCGTACGCCCGACGCTCCCGCTGTGATCGGCGCCGATGGAACCGTGGTCACCTACGCCGGACTCGGTGCGCGCGCCGCGCTGTTCGCCACCCGGCTGCACGCCCTGGGCGTGCGCCCCGGTGACTTCGTGGGCGTGTGCCTGCGCCGCGGGCCCGACCTGGTCGCCGGGCTCCTCGGCGTCTGGCTGGCGGGCGGCGCCTACGTACCGCTCGACCCGAACCACCCCGAGAGCCGCATCGCCCTCGTCCTGGAGGACGCGCAGGCGCCGGTGGCCCTCGCCGAGCGGTCCACCGCCGACAAGCTGCCCGCGGCCACCCGGGTGCTGCTCGCCGAGGACGTCACCGCCACCGGCGAACAGCCCGTGGATGCACCGGAGTTCGTCGCCGAACCGGGCCGGCCCGCCTACGTCCTGCACACCTCAGGTTCCACCGGCCGCCCCAAGGGCGTCGTCGTCCCGCACCAGGGCATCGCCAACCGGGTGCGCTGGCTCGCCCACCGCCACCGGCTCGGCCCCGCCGACCGGGTGCTGCTCAAGACCACCGTCGGCTTCGACGCCGCCGGACTGGAGCTGTTCTCCCCGCTCGTCAGCGGCGCCGCCCTCGTGCTCGCCCCCGACGGCGCCGAGCGCGACCCCGCGACTCTGCTCGCCGCCGTCGCCGACCACGGCGTCACCGTCCTCCAGGGCGTCCCCTCCGTCTACCGGCGCCTCGTCGACGAACCCGGCTGGGAGCGCGCCACCGCCCTGCGACTGGTGTTCAGCGCCGGTGAACCCCTCCACGCCGACCTGTGCCGCCGCATCCTGGAACGCGCGCCCGGCGTACGGATCTGGAACACCTACGGCCCCACCGAGGCGTCCGTCGACATCACCGAGCACCTGTGGGATCCGGACCGGGACACCGGTGCCGTCCCCATCGGGCGACCCATCGGCAACATGCGCGTGGTCGTCCTCGACCCGGCCGGACGGCCCGTGCCCGTCGGCGTCCCCGGCGAACTCCACGCGGGCGGCATCGGACTCGCCCTCGGCTACCTCGGCCGCCCGGACCTCACCGCCGAACGCTTCGTGCCCGACCCGCACAACGAGGGCCAGCGGCTCTACCGCACCGGGGACAAGGTGCGCTGGCGCGCCGACGGCGTCCTCGAATACCTCGGCCGCCTCGACCAGCAGGTCAAGGTCAACGGTGTACGGATCGAGCCCGGCGAGGTCGAGGCCGCGCTCGCCGCCCACCCCTGGGTGCGCACCGCCGTCGCCGCCGCCGTGCCCGACCCCGCCGGTGGGGGCCACCGGCTCGCCGCCTGGGTCCAGCCGCGCGGCGAGGCCCCCCGCCCCGACGAGCTGCGCGCCTTCCTGCGCCGCACCCTGCCCGACGTCCTGGTGCCGTCCGTCTTCGTGACCGTCGACGAGTGGCCGCTCACCGCCAGCGGGAAGATCGACCGGGGCGCCCTGCCCGACCCGGCCGAGAGCCGCACCGAGACCGCGTACGTCCCGGTGCGCGACGCCACCGAGCGGGCCGTCGCCGAGATCTGGGCACGGCTGATCGCCATCCCCGCCGGGGAGATCGGCGCCACCCACGACTTCTTCCAGCTCGGCGGCTCCTCGCTGATGCTGACCCGGCTCTCCGAGCTGCTTTCCGCTACGGCGGGCACCCGCGTACCCCTGCGCGCCCTGTTCACCGCGACCACCGTCGAGACCCAGGCCGCGCTGATCGGCCGTCCCGTCGACCCGACCGGCGACAACCACACTGCGGAAACGGTCCTTCCCGTGCCCCGCAAGCCCGAGGGCCTGCCGCTCTCGCCCGGCCAGCAAGGCATGTGGCTGCTCGACCGGCTGCGCCCCGGCAGCAGCGAGTGGAACGCCCCCGCCTTCCTCACCCTGCCCGCCGAGTACAGCGACGCCACCGTCGCCACCGCCCTCGGCGCACTCGCCGACCGGCACGAGATCCTGCGCACCCGGTACGTACTGAACGGCACCGAGCCCGTCCAGATCGCCGACGCGCCCGGCACCCGCCCGCCCCGACTGCGCACCGCGCTCGCCGCGACCGCCGACGAGCTGAACGCCCTGGTGCAGGAGGAGTTCGCCCGCCCCTTCGACCTGGAGCACGGCCCCGTCTGGCGGGCCCTGACCGTGCGCCGGGGGACCGAACACCTGCACGTGATCCTCTCGCTGCACCACATCGCCTGCGACGGCTGGTCCTCCGTCGTCCTGGAGCGCGACCTCAAGGCGCTCGCCGAGGCCGCGCACACCGGCACCGACGCCCGGCTGCCCGAACTCCCGGTGCAGTACGCCGACCACGCCGCCCACCGGCGCGCCCGGCTCACCGAGACGTATCTCTCGCGCGAACTCGGCCACTGGAAGCGGGTGCTGGACGGCATCGCCCCGCTCGACCTGCCCACCGACCGGCCCCGGCCCCCGGTGCGCGACGCGCACGGCGCCGTCCACCTCTTCACCGTCCCGGCCGCGCTCACCGAGCGCGTCGCGGCCCTCGGCCGCAGCTGCGGGGCGACCCTCCAGCAGACCCTGCTCACCGCGTTCTCCGCGCTCGTCGCCCGCCTCACCGGCCGCTGGGACGTCCCGGTCGGCATCCCGGTGGCCGGCCGCGAGCGGCCCGAGACCGCCGACGTCGTCGGGTTCTTCCTCAACACCCTCGTGCTGCGCTGCGACGCCGCAGCCGACGACACCTTCCGAGACGCCGTCGTCCGGGTCCGCGACACCGCCCGCGCGGCCTTCGCCCACCAGGAGCTGCCCTTCGACCGGCTCGTCGCCGAACTCGACGAGAGCCGCGACGCCGCCCGCACCCCGCTCTACCAGGTGATGTTCGACCTGCACGAGGAGGGCCGCACCGGCACCGCGACCTCGGCCGGCGACCTCGACGCCTTCCGGGGCGCCTGGCAGGCCGCCCGCACCGACCTCACGTTCGTCGTGCAGCGCCGGGACGACGGCTCCCTGCTCGGCATGGCCGAGTACGCCACCGCCCTGTTCGACCCGGCCACCGTCGAGCGGTTCGCCGACTGCTGGACCCGCCTGCTGGAGGCGGTCACCGACGACCCGTGGGTACGACTGGGCACCGCCGACCTCCTGCCCGCCCCGCTGCGCGCCGAACTCGTCGCCCACGGCCCCGGCCCCGCCGGCCCGGGGGACACCATCACCGGAGCGTCCGACGGCGGTGTGCACACCGCGATCGCGGAGGTGGCCCGGCGCTCCCCGCACGACCCGGCCGTCGTCTGCGGCGACGAGACCTGGACGTACCGGCGGCTCACCCGGCGCGCCGAATTCCTCGGCCACCGGCTGCGTGGCCTCGGCGCCGGCCCGGAGACCACCGTCGCCGTGCTGCTCGGCCGCACCCCCGAACTGCTCGCCACGATCCTCGGCAGCTGGCACGCCGGCGCCGCCCATGTGCCCCTCGACCCGGGCGCGCCCGACGACCGGATCGCCCATGTGCTCGCCGACTCGGGGGCGGGCGTCCTCGTCACCGACACGGCGGGCGCCGCACGCCTGGCCGGGATCCACCGCGGCGCCGTCCTCACCCTGGACACGGAACCGGACGCCGCACCGCCGACGGACGCCGAGCCGCTGCCCGCCGGGGACGGCGGACGCCTCGCCTACCTGATGTACACCTCCGGCTCCACCGGCCGTCCCAAGGGCGTCGCCGTCGAGCACCGCACCCTGCTGCCCACCCTGCGCGCCTTCCAGGCCCACCTGGACTTCGGGCAGGGCCCCGACGACGCCTACCTCGCCCTGGCCCAGCCCACGTTCGACATCTCCTGGACCGAACTCGTCATGCCGCTCGTCGCGGGCGGCCGGGTCGTCCTTGCCCAGGACCACGAACTGCGCGACCACCGCGCCCAGTTGGCGCTGCTCGACCGGCACGGCGTAAGCCACCTCCAGGCCGCCCCCGCGCACTGGCAGATGCTGATCGACGCCGGTTTCGGCCGCCGCCCACTGGTCGGCAAGACCGGCGGCGAGGACTGCCCGCCCGCCCTCGCCCGCGACCTCTCGCGCAGGCTGCGGCGGTTCATCAACGAGTACGGACTCACCGAGACGACCATCGCCTCCACCCGGTGGGACGCGCACGACACCGCGCAGTCCACCCCGATCGGCCGCCCCTACCCGCACTGCACGGTCCGCGTCCTGGACGAGAACCTCACCCCCGTGCCGTACGGGGTGACCGGCGAGCTGTGCATCGGCGGGGCCGCCCTCGCCCGCGGCTACCACGGCAGGCCCGGCCTGACCGCGGCCGTGTTCGTGCCCGACCCGTACGGCGAGCCCGGCGCCCGCCTCTACCGCAGCGGCGACATGGCCCGCATGCTGCCCGACGGCACGCTGGAGTTCGCCGGGCGCGCCGACGGCCAGGTCAAGATCCGCGGCAGGCGGGTGGAGACCGGCGAGGTCCAGGGCGTCCTGGCCGAGCACCCCGGAGTCGCCCAGGCCGTGGTCGCCGTCCATGGCTCCGGCTCCGACGCCGCGCTCGTCGGCTACTGGGTGGCCGCCGACAACACCCCCGTGCCCGGTGACAGCGCGCTCCTGGACCACTGCGCCCGCAAGCTGCCCGACTACATGGTCCCCGCCCTGCTCGTGCCGATCACCGCGGTGCCGCTCACCCGGCACGGCAAGGTCGACACCGCGGCCCTGCCCACGCCCGACCTCGCCGCCGCGCTCGCCGACGAGCCGTACACCGCCCCCGAAGGACCCGTCGAGGAGATCATCGCCGGGATCTGGGCCGAGGTGCTGCACGGCCCGGAAGCCGTCGCCGGCCACCGGATCGGCGCCCGCCAGGGGTTCTTCCGCAGCGGCGGCAACTCCGTGCGTGCCGCCCAGGTCGTCGCCCGCATCCAGGAGGAGTTCGACGTCGAACTGCCCCTGCGCGCCGTCTTCGAACGCCCCACCGTCGCCCGGCTCGCCGAAGCCGTGGAAGAGGCAGTGACGGCCGAGATAGAGACGCTCACCGAAGCCGAACTCGCCCTCGCCCACAGGGAGTACCAGCCGTGACCGCACCCACCGCGCCGACGCAGCCCACGCAGGAGGAGCTGCGCGCCGAGCTCCTGCGCCGCCGCCTCGCCGGGCGCGCCGGGCGCGGCGCCGGCACCCCCGCCCGCACCGCCGCGATCCCGCGCGCCGACCGCGCCGAGCCTCTTGAACTCTCGGCGGGGCAGCGTCAGCTGTGGTTCCTGCACCAGCTCGACCCGCAGAGCCCCGAGTACCTGCTGCCGATGGCGTACCGGCTGCGCGGCCCGCTGTCGCCGGGCACCCTCCAGCAGGCGTTCGACGCGCTCGCCGCCCGCCACGAGATCCTGCGCACCCGCTACGTCCTGGACGCGGCCGACCCCCGGCAGGCCGTCGACCCGGCCGGGCCCGTCGACCTCGCCGTCACCGACCGGCCCGGCCTGGACGCCGTCGCCCGCGACGCGGCCGCCGTCGCCTTCACCGAGGCACGCGCCGCCGAGACCTTCGACCTGGCCGCCGACCACCCGCTGCGGGTACGGCTGCTGCGCTTCGCCCCCGACGACCACGTCCTGCTCGTCGTCATGCACCACATCGCCTGCGACGCGCTGACCCGCCCGCTGCTCCTGGCCGACCTCGCCGCCCTCTACCGGGGCGAGGAGCTGCCCGAACTGCCCGTCCAGTACGCCGACTACGCGGCCTGGGCCGCCCGCAGGCAGAGCGGCCCCGACGCCGACCGCGGCCTCGACCGGTGGCGCCGGGAGCTCGCCGGCGTCGAGCCGCTCGCCCTGCCCACCGACCGGCCCCGCCCCGCAGTGCGCACCTGGGGCGGCGCCACGCACGGCTTCGACGTCCCCGCCACCACCGCCACCGCGCTGCGCAAGGTCGCCCGTGACGGCGACGCCACCCTCTTCATGGTCCTGCTCACCGCCTACCAGACCCTGCTCGGCCGCTACACCGGCAAACGGGACGTCTCGGTCGGCACCGCCGTCTCCGGGCGCACCCGCCCCGAACTGCGGCAGATGGCCGGATACGCGTACAACACCCTGGTGCTACGGGCCCGTTGGGGCGCCGACCCGGCCTTCCGGGATGTCCTCGCCGCCAACCGCACCACCGTGCTGGACGCCTTCGACCACCAGGAGACGCCGTTCGACCGGATCGCCGACGAGCTGGAGCCCGAGCGCGACCTGTCCACCACACCGCTCTTCCAGGTCATGTTCGACCTCGCGTCCGGCGAGGGGGCCGACGGCCCCGACCTGCCCGGCATCACCGCCGAGCCCGTCCCCGCCGCGAGTTCCATCGCCCGCTTCGACCTGACGCTGCACCTCACCGAACGCGCCGACGGCACCCTGCACGGCAGCCTCGAATACGCCACGGCCCTCTTCGACGCGGCCACCGCCGCCCGGATCGCCGGGCACTACACCCGGCTCCTCGCCCGGATCGCCGCCGCCCCCGACGCCCCGCTCTCCGCCCTCGACCCGATCGGCCCCGAGGAGCGCGCCCTGCTCCTCGACGGACCGGCCACCCCCGTCGGCACCGATCACCCCCTCGACCCCACCGCCCTGCGCCCCGTCCTGGAAACCATCCTGGAACAGGCCGCGGCCACCCCCGACGCCACCGCCCTGCGGCACGGCGACACCACGTACACCTACCGCCGGCTCGCCGAGGAGTCGGAGCGCCACGCCCGCCGGCTCGCCGGGCTCGGCGTCGGCCCCGAGGACACCGTCGCCGTCCTCCTGGACCGCTCGCCGGAACTGGTCGCCGCCCTGCTCGGCATCTGGCGCGCGGGCGCCGCGTACGTACCCGTCGACCCCGGCTACCCGGACGAGCGCGTCGGCCACATGCTGGCCACCACCGGCACCCGGACCGTCCTCACCGAGACCCGCTACGCCGACCGCTTCGACGGCCCCGCCGTCCTGGACACCGACGAAGACGGCCCCGCCGTCCTGGTCACCGACGACCCGGCCGAGCAGGCCGCCCGCGCGGCCGCCACCGCCGCCCTGCCCACCGGGTACGACCTCGACGCACTCGCCTACGTCATCTACACCTCCGGCTCCACCGGCCGCCCCAAGGGCGTCCTCGTCACCCACCGCGGGCTGGCCAACTACCTCGGCTGGACCGTCCGGGCCTACGCGGACGCCGGCCCCGGCGGCGCCCCGCTGTTCTCGTCGATCGCCTTCGACCTCGGCGTACCCGACCTCTACGCACCGCTGATGACCGGCCGCGACGTCCACCTGCTCCCGCAGGACTTCGACACCGCCGACCTCGGCGCCCTGCTCGCCGCGGGCGCCCCGTACGCCTTCATCAAACTCACCCCCGGCCATCTCGACCTGCTCCAGCAACAACTGACTGACAATCAGATCAAGGGGCTGGCCGGTCTCGTCATCGCCGCGGGCGACTCCTTCACCGCCCGGCTCGCCGAGCGCTGGACCACCTCGGCGGGCCCCGACGGCACCCGCCTCGCCGCCGAGTACGGCCCCACCGAGATCACCGTCGGCAACTCCGCGTACTTCCTCGACGGGCCCGTCACCACCGAACTCGTCCCCATCGGGCGCGCCGTTCCCCACACCACCATGTACGTCCTCGACGAGCACCTGCGACCGCTGCCCATCGGCGTGCCCGGCGAGGTGTGGATCGGCGGCATCGGCGTCGCCCGCGGCTACGCGGGCCGCCCCGACCTGACCGCCGAACGCTTCGTGCCCGACCCCTACGGCCCGGCGGGTACCCGGCTCTACCGCACCGGCGACATCGCCCGCGTGCTGCCCGACGGCAACCTCGACTTCGTCGCCCGCGCCGACCACCAGGTCAAACTCCGCGGCTACCGCATCGAGCCCGGCGAGATCGAGTCCGCGCTCACCGCGGACCCGGCCGTCTCCGAAGCCGTCGCCCTCGTCCGCGAGGACAGCCCCGGCGCCAAAGAACTCGTCGCCTACGTCGTCCCCGCCGAGGGCGCCGACCCCGACGACCTCGCCCCGGCCGCGCTGCGCGCCCGCGTCGGCGAGACCCTCCCGCCGTACATGGTGCCCGCCGCCTATCTCACCCTCGACGCCCTGCCGCTGACCGCCAACGGCAAGCTCGACCGGCGCGCGCTGCCCGCCCCGGGCCGCGCCGCCACCGCCGTCGGCGACTACGTCGAGGCCCGCGACGCCACCGAAGGCGCCATCGCCGGGATCTGGGCCACCGTCCTGGGCCGGGACACCGTCGGCGTCCACGACAACTTCTTCGAACTCGGCGGCGACTCCATCCGCGCCGTCACCCTCGTCGGCGCGCTGCGCGAGGCCGGCTGGGAGACCAGCGTCCGCGACATCTTCGCGCACCGCACCGTGGCCCGGCTCCGCGCCGCCCTCGGCGACGCGGACGGCGCCGGACCGGGCGGCACCGTAGCCCGGTTCGCCCTCATCGGCGAACAGGACCGGGCCGCGCTGCCCGCCGACGTCACCGACGCCTACCCCGTCTCGCTCACCCAGGCCGGGATGCTCGTCGAGATGTACGGCGAGAGCACCGAGAACCGCTACCACAACATCACCTCCTTCCGGATCCGCGACGAACTCCCCTTCGACCCCGAGGCGTTCCAGCGGGCCGCCGACCTGATCGTCGAACGCCACGAGGTCATGCGGACCTCCTTCGCCCTCGACGGCTACTCCCGGCCGCTCCAGCTCGTCCACGCGGCCTCGCGGATGCCCTGCGTCTTCGACGACCTGCGCCACCTGCCGGCCGCCCGCCGCGAACTGGCCCTCTGGGAGTTCGCCGACCGCGACCGCGAAGAGCTCTTCGACCTCACCCGCGCACCGCTCATGCGGATGGCCGTCCACCTCCTGGACGACGAGAGCTGGTGGCTGTCCATCACCGAGTGCCACCCCGTCATCGAGGGCTGGAGCTACCACTCCCAGCTGATGGAGATGCTCCGCGCCTACCGCGCACTGCGCTCCGGCGCCGAACCCGAGCCCGCCCCGCCGGTGCCCGCCGTTCGCTACGCCGACTTCGTCGCGGGCGAACTGCGCTCCCTGGACGACCCGGCCGACCGCGACCACTGGCGCCACATCGTCGACACGTACGAGCGGTTCAGTGTCCCGGCCGGCTGGCAGGGCGACGACGAGGGCGACGAGCGCTACCGCATCGACGTCCCGCTCGGCGACGTCGAACCGGGCCTGCGCGCCCTCGCCACCGCCGCCGAGGTCCCCTACAAGAGCGTCCTGCACGCCGCGCACAGCAAGGTCCTTTCGCTGCTCACCCGCGCCGAGCGGTTCCGCGGCGGCATGGTCGCCGACGCGCGCCCCGAGGAGGCGGGCGCCGAACGCGTCTCCGGCATGTACCTCAACTCGGTGCCCTTCCCGTACGAGCGCACCGCCGCGACCTGGGGCGAACTCGCCCAGCAGGTCTTCGCCCGCGAGGTCGAGCTGTGGCCGCACCGCCGCTACCCGATGCCCGCCATGCGCAGACCCGGCGGCGAATCCCACCTCATCGACGTCCTCTTCCACTACCTGGACTTCCACCAGGTCGACACCGAGCTCATCGACATCATGGCCAGCCGCGACGACAGCCCCAACGAGTTCCGGCTCGTCGTCGGCACCCCCGTGCGCGGCCACCTGTCCATCGCCTCCCGCACCCGCACCCTCTCCCGGGGCCGCGCCAAGCGCCTCGCCGCGCTCTACACCGCCGTCTTCGCCGACATGGCGCGCACCGGCGCCGACGGCGACGCCCGTGGCTCGTACCCCGACGCGTACGAGCGCGCCGCCCTCGCCGCACCCGCCCTGCCACACTCCGACACCCCCGCCGACGTGCTCGGCGCGTTCGAGGCACAGGCCGCCCGGACCCCGACCGCCCCCGCCCTCTCCTTCGGGTCCGCCACCCTCTCCTACGCCACGCTCGACGCCCGCGCCGACGCCGTCGCCCACCGGCTGCGCGCCCTCGGCGCCGGGCCCGAGACCCGCGTCGCGGTGCTCCTGGACCGGGGCCCCGACCTGGTGGCCGCACTCCTGGGCGTCTGGAAGGCGGGCGCCGCGCAGGTACCCGTGGACCCCTGCACCCCCGACGCCCGGATCGCCGGCACCGGCTGCGCGCTCGCGGTCACCGAACGCCGCCACGCCGCCCGCCTGGGCGAGATCCCGCTCCTGGTCACCGAGGACCTCACCGACGCCCCGGTACCCGCCCGGCCCGCCACCGTCCACGACCCGGACCGGCTCGCGTACGTCCTGCACACCTCCGGCTCCACCGGCACCCCCAAGGGCGTCGAGATCAGCCACCGCTCCCTCGCCCACTACCTGCACTGGGCGGTCGAGCAGTACGCGGCGGCCGGCACCGGCGGCGCGCCGTGGTTCACCTCCGTCGGCTTCGACCTCGGAATCCCCGCGCTGTACGCACCCCTGATGACCGGTCGGACCGTACGGCTGCTCCCGCAGGAGTACGGGCCGGAGGAGTTCGGCGCCGAACTCCTCAAGGGCGCGCCCTACTCCTTCGTCGGGCTCACCCCCGGCCATCTGACGCTCCTGGAAGCCCAGTTGACCGACGCCGAACTCGGCTCCCTGGCCGCGCTCGCCGTCTGCGCGGGCGACGCCTACCCGGCTGCCCAGGCCGACCGGGTCGCCGCCCGCATCGGGGCCGGCGGCATGGTCCTCGCCGCCGAGTACGGACCCACCGAGGCCACCGTCGCCGCCACCGCGCTGCGCGTCCTGCCCCGGCACCGGAGCACGCCGCGCCCCGTCACGGCACCGGCCGGCGTCCGGGCCGGACTCCAGCACGCCGACACCCTGCACGCCCCCGAACGGCCCCGCGCGCCCCGCACCCTGGTGGCCCTCGGCTCCCCGCTCCCGGGCGTCACCCTGCGGCTCCTGGACAGCGCACTGCGGCCGGTCCCCGACGGCATCGCCGGTGAGGTGTACCTCGGCGGCGACGGGCTCGCCCGCGGCTACGCCGGCCGCCCCGACCTGACCGCAGCCGCCTTCCTGCCCGACCCCTACGGACTGCCGGGCGCCCGCCTCTACCGCACCGGAGACCTGGCCCGCCGTCTCCCCGGCGGCGCCCTGGAGTTCCTCGGCCGCGCCGACGACCAGGTCAAGATCCGGGGACACCGCGTCGAACCCGGCGAGGCCGAGGCCGCGCTCGCCGCCGACCCCTCCGTACGCGAAGCCCTCGTCGCGGCGGTCGACGCCGCCGACGGCGGCAAGCGCCTCGCGGCCTGGGTGGTGCCCGCCGAGGGACACACCGTCTCCGTACCCGCCCTGCGCGAGAGGCTGCGCGCGGTGCTGCCCGCCGCCGTCATCCCGGCGACCGTCACGGCGCTGCCCGCGCTCCCGCTCGGCGGGAACGGCAAACGCGACCGGTTCGCCCTGGTGGCCCGCGCCGCCACCGCCGCCGACGCCCCCTACGAGGAGCCGCGCACCGACACCGAGCGACGGCTCGCCGCCGTCTGGGCCGAGGTCCTCGGCCTCGAACAGGTCGGCGTGCACGACGACTTCAGGGACCTCGGCGGCGACTCCTTGCTCGTACCGCCCCTGCTGCTCGCCGCCCGCAGGGCCGGGATCCCCCTCGACCTCGCGACCGCGCTGCGCCACCACACGGTGGAACACCTCGCCGCCGCACTCGACGTCCGCACGGCCCACGACCCGGCCCAGGAAGGCTGACCCCATGCGTCATCTGATCTCCATCGACGACCTCACCGACGCGGAGCTGCGGCGGATCGTGGACCGCGGTGCCGAGTTCTCCGCCGGTCTCGCCCGGCGGCCCGCCCCGCTGGAAGGCCAGGTGGTCGGCGTCTACTTCGCCAAGACCTCCACCCGCACCCGTACCGCCTTCTCCTCCGGATCGCTGCGGCTGGGCGGTTCCCTCATCGCCTACGGACCCGGCGACCTCCAGCTCAACACCGGCGAGACCACCGAGGACACCGGCCGGGTGCTGTCCGGGATGCTCGACGTCCTCGTCGCCCGGACCGCCGGGCCCGAGGCCGAACTGCGCGGCTGGGCGCGGCAGGGGACGATGTCCGTCGTCAACGCCATGACCGCCGAGGAACACCCCACCCAGGCGCTCACCGACCTCACCACACTGGTGCGCCACTTCGGCCACATCGACGGGCTGCGGATCCTGTACGCGGGCGAGGGCAACAACACGGCGGCGGCCCTCGCGCTCGCCCTCACCCGCTTCCCCGGCGTCCACTTCGAGGTCCGCACCCCGCCCGGCTACGGACTCGACGAGGCGATCGCGCACCGGGCCCGCGCCCAGGCCGCCCGCACCGGCGCCACCCTGGTCGAGCGGTCCGACATGGACGAGCTGGCCGGCGGCCACGACGTGATCTACACGACCCGCTGGCAGACCACCGGCACCAGCAAGCCCGACCCCGACTGGCGGACCGTCTTCGCCCCGTTCCAGGTCACGCCCGCCCTCTGGGAGACCAGCCCGGACGCCGTGTTCATGCACGACCTGCCGGCCCACCGGGGCGAGGAGGTGGCGGCCGAGGTGCTGGACGGACCGCACAGCATCGCCTTCGCCCAGGCCACCAACAAGATGCACAGCGCGATGGCGGTACTGGAGTTCGTCCGCACCGCCGAGACCTCCCCGAAGGCCGGGGAGCCGGCGGCCGGGGCGACCCCCGCCGCGGACCGCGATCTGGTGGCCGCGCGATGAAACCGGCGACCGACTCCGTGACCGAACCGACCGACCCGGCGGTGCTGCCGTGGCTCCTGGCCGGGCAACGGGACGACGCCGTGCCGGACGAGGAGCCCCGGGCGACCGCGGAGCGCGCGCCGCAGGCCGTGACGGAGGTCGCACCGGACGCGGAGACCGCCGCGCCGCCCGTGCCGCTGCGGCGCAACCGTGACTACCGCCTGCTGTGGGGCGGCGCCGGCCTCTCGCTGCTCGCCGGGCGTGCCACGGCCGTCGCGTATCCGCTCGCCGTCCTGTGGGCGACCAGGTCGCCCAGCGACGCCGGGCTCGTCGGGACCGCGCTGCTGCTCCCACAGCTCGTGGTGCAGCTGCCCGGCGGTGCGCTCGTCGACCGCTGGGACCGGCGGCGCATCATGCTGGTGGCCGGACTCGGCCAGGCGTTGGTGGCCGGTGCGGTCGCCGCGCTCCTGCTGAGCGGCCACGTCTGGCTGTGGGCGCTGCTGGCCGCCGCGTTCGTCGAGGGCACCCTCGGTGTGCTGTTCCAGCTGGCCGAGCGGGCCGCCGTGCCCGCCGTGGTGCCGCCCGAGCAGATCGGCGCCGCCATGACCGGCAACGAGGCCCGCACCAGGGGGGCCGCCATCGCGGGCCAGCCACTGGGCAGCGGACTGGTCACGCTCGGCTCCGCGCTGCCGTTCGTGGCGGCGGCGGCCGGTCAGCTCGCCGCCGTGGTCTGCCTGTTCGGGGTACGGGGGAAGCTCCAGCAGGAACGGAAGGACGCGCCCCGGACGGCGCTTGCCGCCGAGGTCCGGGCCGGCCTCGTCTGGATGTGGCGCCAGCACTTCCTGCGGGCCGTGATGGCCGCCGTCGCCGTATCCAACATCCTCTTCCAGGGCCTCAACCTGGCGGTGATGTCCGGCATCCAGTCGGCGGGCGGCACCGAGTTCCAGGTGGGCGTCGTGCTCTCGCTCAGCGGGGCGGGCGGTCTGGTCGGCGCGCTCAGCGGTGGCCGGTGGACCGAACGGCTGTCGATGCGCGCCCTGGTGATCGGCGGACTGGCGGTGTGGGCGCTGCTGATGGTGCCCGTCGCTGTGCTCCGCGACCCCTACGCACTGGGTGCGATCTTCGCGCTGAGCGGCTACGTGGGCGGTGTGTTCAACGTGGCGGGCGGGGTCTATCTCGTCCGGATCGCACCGGACAGCATGCGGGGACGGGCCAACTCCCTGGCCATGCTGGTGGGTGGCGGTGCGATGGCCGCTGGCCCGGTCGCGGCCGGCTTCGCCCTGGAGGGCCTCGGCCCGACCCGGACGATTCTGGGGCTCAGCCTCGCGATGGCCGTGACGGCCCTCGCCGCGCTGATCTCCCCGGCCCTGCGCCGGGGCCCGTTCGCGGCGGCCGACTGACCGACGGCACGCCGGAAGGCGAAGGAGGGGGTCACCGCAGCAGCGGTGACCCCCTTCTCGTCCGTGCCGGGAGCGTCAGCCTCCGGGCGAGTCGCGCAGGTCGCGCGACGCCGTGGCGAGCACCACGGCGACCGCCACCACGACCGCGCCGACGAGCCAGGCGGCGGTGGTGAGGGTGAGCCGGTCGGGTTCGAGCAGTGGCTGCCCCCGCTCCGCCTGCCACAACAGCAGTGCGGTGAGCCCGGCATGGCCGGCCCCGCCGACGACGATCAGGGCCGTACGCGTACCCTCGCCGCGCAGCAGCGGCAGCCGCCCCGAGAGCATCCCGAGGCCCACGGCGGCCAGTGGCAGCAACTGCAGCGCGTGCAGACCCACGAAGTGCGCCACCCGCAGATCCCCGCCACCGGTCGCCCAGTCGGTCAGCGGCAGACCGGCACCACCGTCCAGCACCCCGACGCTGTGCGCGCCGAGTGTGGCCGGATGCTCCCCGGCGTCCAGAGCCCGCTGCTGCGCGGCCGTGGGGGTGGTCATCAGATAGCCGATCGACATGCCCGCCAGTGAGACGAACAGCCCGATCGGGATGGCCCAGGCCAGCGGCCGGTCCACCTTGCGCTGCCACAGCAGGAAGATCCCGAGCAGCAGTGTCATGGTCCAGCCGATGTACGCCGCGCCGCCCATCGCCTTGACCAGTACGTCGTTGAGCGTGGACGACACATTGAAGTGACTTCGCTCGCCCCGTACGGCCTGGAACGTGATGATCGATATCTCCGGGACGATGAACAGCACCACGGTGACGGTGCCGAGTCTGCGCAAGGTGCGCTGCCAGCGATCCGTCCGGCCGATCATCCACGCCAGGGTGATCGTGTAGAGGCCGAACGAGACCGCGAACTTCAGGGGTTTGAGCCACACCCCCTCACCCAGCACGGTGCGTCCGTCGAGGAACAGGCCGCCCGCGGCTGTCACCGCGAGCAGTGCCATGGCCCCCGCGCACCAGGCGAGGGGGCCATGTAATCGGGGGATGCCCCCGTTGTCTTCGGTGTCCTTCCGTTGGACCCGGGCGCTCGTGAGCGTGACCACAGTGACTCCTTCACTGGTGGGGACAGTGACCGGTACTGGCCGCTTGAATGGCCGAAAAACGATGTAGTGATTCGTACATCTGTTTCCGGAAGAACGTAATCCGTTGCCATATCGTCCCGGCATCGCGGCGGCTTCGGCGCCGATCACACCCCCTATGAACAGGCAATACGCCCTGCCGACGCGGTTATAGGACGCACATAGTCCGGCCCGCGAGAGTCGTTCCATCACCGCAATCCCCGCACCGCCCACTGACGAAGGAGATCCACCGATGCCGCAGAACACCATGGACCGCCGGGGCGTCCTCAGGGCCGCCGCCGGCATCGCCGGGGCGGCGGCCGCGGTGACGGTGGCCGGCGCTCTGCCGGCCTCCGCACACGGCCGGCCCCGCAGCACGTTCCCCGAGATCCCGGGCATGGTCGGCGACCGTCGCGCCAACGAGTTCTGGTACGAGTACGACGAGCGCTTCTACTTCAACCCGACGCCCGAACTCGTCGAGGCCGTCGACGTCATCGTCAAGCCGTTCGGCGACTTCACCAAGGTCGACTCGGCCTGGGCCGCCACCCGCTCCGGCGGGCGCTACCCGCGCAGCTACCTGGAGCTCATCCGCCCCAACCGCGACGCCTTCGTGCTGCTCTCCGGCGCCCAGCGCGACGTCTACCGCGAGTTCTACGGGAACGACCCGGAGGGGCTGGTCCACGCCTTCCAGGACTTCGGCCAGGGCGTCCTGTTCGACCCGCGCCGCTCGGCCGGCAACAAGGTCCACATGATGAACTTCACGCCGCCGGACTTCACCCACGCCTACCACCGCTGGCACCCCTTCCTGGCCGGCTTCCGGCTCCTGGACATCGACGTGAAGTGGTGGACGCACATCAACCGGCTCGCGGGCGTCGCCTGGGAGCTCCAGTCCATCGGCCAGCCGGCCATCGACGCGAACGACAACAAGCGCCTGCCCCGGCGGACCGTGCACGGCGTCACCCGCAAGTGGCTGCACCGCAGCCCGGACCAGCTCGACACGGCCTTCGACACCTACCCGTACCCGGTCGACCTGGGCAAGTTCTAGGAGGCCGCCGAACGCGGCGCCGTCCGTCCGCGGGGCGTGCCCGCACACGCCCCGGGACCGCACCCCACTCCCCGTACGACTCAGGAGGCACAGCCCACCATGCGAGCCACGACCGGAACTTCACCCCGCATCGGCGTCTGGATGATCGGCGCACGAGGCTCGGTCGCCACGGCCGCGACCGTCGGCGCCACCGCGATCGCCGCGGGCAGCGCCTCCTGTGACGGATGCGTCACGGACCTTCCCCCGTTCCGCGACGCATCACTCCCGGCCCTCGCCGACCTCGTGTTCGGCGGACACGACATCGTGTCCGTCCCACTGACGGCGAGGGCCGGGCAACTCGCCCGGGCGGGCGTCCTGCCCGCCACCCTCCTCGACGGCGTGCACGGCGCACTGGAGGCCGCCGACCGCGAGATCCGCGACGGCTCGCAGCGGCCCGGCGAGCCCCAGGCCGAGGCCGCCGCGCGCTTCGCGGCGGACATCGTCTCCTTCCGCGAACGGCACGCCCTGGAACAGGTCGTCGTCGTCAACGTCTCCTCCACCGAGCCGCTGCCTGACCCCGACCCGGCGTTCCTCGACCTCACGGAGCTCGACGAGATCCTCGCCACCAGCACCGACCTGCTGCCGCCCAGCTCCCTGTACGCGTACGCCGCCTTCCGCGCCGGCTGCGCCTACGTCAACTTCACCCCGTCCGCGGGCGCTTCGCTGCCCGCACTGGAACAACTCGCCCGGGCCTGCGGCGTCCCGCACGCCGGGCGCGACGGCAAGACCGGCGAGACCCTCGTCAAGAGCGCGCTCGCCCCGATGTTCACCCAACGCGCCCTGCGCCTGCGCTCCTGGTCCGGCACCAACCTGCTCGGCGGCGGCGACGGCGCCACCCTCCAGGACCCCGAGGCCGCCCGCAGCAAGACCGAGTCCAAGCAGCGCAGCCTGGAGGAGACCGTCGGCCACCCCGTCCAGGGCCAGGTCCACATCGACAACGTCCCCGAGATGGGGGAGTGGAAGACCGCCTGGGACCACATCTCCTTCGAGGGCTTCCTCGGTGTCCGGATGTCCATGCAGTTCACCTGGCAGGGCTGCGACTCCGCCCTCGCCGCCCCGCTCGTCCTCGACCTCGTACGGCTGGCCGCCCACGGCCGCCGCCGCGGCGACCGTGGCGCGCTCACCGCACTCGGCTTCTTCTTCAAGGACCCGGCCGGCTCCCGTGAGCACAACCTCACCCTCCAGTACGAGGCCCTGACCGCCTGGGCGAACGCCCCGGTCCCGGCCGCGACGGGCAGCCTGCGATGAACACCGCCCTGCGCACCTACGCGGAACTGGTCCGGGCCCCCGCCGCGATCACGGTCCCCGGCGACGTCGTCGCCGGGGCACTCGCGGCGGGCCGCCCCGGCATCCGCCGCACCACCGGCCTCGCCGCGTCCTCCGTCGCCCTGTACTGGGCGGGCATGGCTCTCAACGACTGGGCGGACCGCGCCGAGGACGCCACCGAACGCCCCGAACGCCCCATCCCGTCCGGCCGGCTCACCCCGAGCGCCGCCCTCGCCACCGCCATCGGCCTCACCGGCGCGGGCCTCGGCCTCGCCGCCCTCGCCGGCGGCCGCCGCACCCTGCTGCGCCGCACCCTGCCGCTGGCCGCCGCCGTCTGGGCGTACGACCTCGGCCTCAAGTCGACCCCGCTCGGCCCGGCCGCCATGGCCGCCGCCCGCGCCCTCGACGTCCTGCACGGCACCGGCCCCGGCCGCGCGGCCGCCGCCCTCCCGGCCGCCGCCGCCGTCGCCGCGCACACCTTCGCGGTGACCCGGCTCAGCCGCCACGAGGTCGACGGCGCGCCCACGAGCGAGCCGAAGCTGTCCCTGGCGACGACCGCCGCGATCGCCGGAGCGGGCGCTGCCCACCTGCTGGCCACCGCCGGCCCGCGCGCCGCAACCGCCAACGCCGCCCGACCGCCCACCCCCGCCCGGCTGTTCTCCGCCGCGGCGGACGGCGCCCACCTCGGCGCCCCCGCCGCGTCCTCCGTCGCCGCACTGCTCGCCGCCGCCGGGACACCGGACGCCCCCGTCGCCCGCAAGCCCGTCGACGCCCTGGTCACCGGCGCGGCCCTCGCCACCTACGCGGGCACCTGCGCCCGCGCCCAGACCGCCGTCGTCCGCGACCCCTCCGCCCCGCGCGTCCGCGCCGCGGTCGGTGCCGGCATCCACGCACTGCTGCCGCTCCAGGCCACCCTGGTCGCCCGCGCCGGAGCACCCCTGCTCGCCCTGCCGCTCGCCGCCGCCCTGCCCCTGGTGGGCCGGCTCGCCCGGAAGGTGTCCTCGACATGAGCCACCGCCCGGACCCCTCGGACCTGCGCTTCGCGTACGGCACCAACGGCTTCGCCGACCACCGGCTGCCCGACGCGCTGCGCGTCCTCGCCGACCTCGGCTACCGGGGCGTCTCCCTCACCCTGGACCACCAGCACCTCGACCCCTACGCCCACGACCTGCCCCGGCGGATCGCCGAGACCCGGCGCGCCCTCGACGCCACCGGCCTCGCCGTCGTCGTCGAGACCGGCGCCCGCTACCTTCTCGACCCCTGGCGCAAGCACCGCCCCACCCTGCTCTCCGCCGAGCCCGAGGGCCGTGACCTGCGCCTGGGGCTGCTGCGCCGCGCCATCGGCATCGCCGCCGAACTCGGCGCCGGGGCCGTCCACTTCTGGAGCGGCACCTCGGACCCCGGCACCACCCCGGAACAGGCCTGGCAGCGGCTGGTCGACGGCTGCGCGGAGACCGTCGCGCACGCCGACGCCACCGGGGTCGACCTCGCCTTCGAGCCCGAGCCCGGCATGCTCGTCGCCGACCTCGCCGGCTACCGCAGGCTGCACCGCGAGCTGGGCCTCCCCGACCGCTTCCGTCTCACCCTCGACATCGGCCACTGCCGGTGCCTCGAACCCCACAGCGTCCCCCGCTGTGTCGAACTGGCATCCGACCGCCTCGCCCACGTCCAGATCGAGGACATGCGACGCGGCGTCCACGAACACCTGCCGTTCGGCGAGGGCGAGATCCACTTCCCACCGGTACTGCGTGCCCTCGCCGCCGCCGGGTACCGGGGACTGGTCTCGGTGGAGCTGCCCAGACACAGCCACGCGGCGACCGCGACCGCCCGCCACAGCATCGAATTCCTGCGCACCGCAGCCCTGTCGAAGGAGGCCGAACCGGTATGACAGCACCGACGATCACGGCGGCACCGACCACCGTGCACCACACCCTCACCCTGCGCGCCCTCACCGAGGGACTGGGCTCGGCCCTCGACCACGAGCACCGCGCCCGCCTCGCCCAGGACCTCGCGGCCGTCGCCGAACAGGGCCCGGCCGCCCTCGACAGCCGCTTCCCCGCCGCCGGCCGCGTCTACGGCAGGGGCAGGCTGCCCGGCTGGGCGGGCTGGAGCGTCGAGGACGGCGTACGCACCAGACTCCTCGGCCAACTGAAGCTCGAAGGCCCGGAGTTGGCGCAGGAGGCCACGGAGCGCTACCGCAACGGCGACGCGGCGGAGCGGCGCGGCGTCCTGTGCGCCCTGCCCTTCCTGCCGCTCGGACCGCACGCCGTACACCTCACCGACGACGCGCTGCGCACCAACGACAACCGGCTCATCGCCGCCGCGCTCGGCCCCTACGCACGGGCCCACCTCGACCAGTACCGCTGGCGCCAGGCCGTCCTCAAGTGCCTCTTCACCGGCATCCCGCTGGCCAAGGTGGCCGGACTGCACGAACGCCGGGACGCCGAGCTGGCCCGGATGGCCGTCGGCTTCGCGACCGAGCGCCGAGCGGCGGGCCGTACCGTACCCGCCGACCTGTGGCTGGTCGCCACCCACGACAGCTGAGCACCGCACCCGGCCCGCAACGGAGCCGGGCCACACACCGACGGAGATTGGCCATGCGTATATTCGACCCGCACATCCACATGACGTCCCGGACCACCGACGACTACCGGGCCATGTACGACGCAGGTGTACGCGCCCTGGTGGAACCGGCCTTCTGGCTCGGCCAGCCACGCACCCACCCGGCCAGCTTCGCCGACTACTTCGACGCCCTGCTCGGCTGGGAGCCCTACCGCGCCGCCCAGTTCGGCATCCGGCACCACTGCACCATCGGGCTCAACCCGAAGGAGGCCAACGACCCGCGCTGCACCCCCGTGCTCGACCTGCTGCCGCGCTACCTCGCCAAGGACTCCGTCGTAGCGGTCGGGGAGATCGGCTACGACACCATGACCGACGCGGAGGAGCACGCGTTCGCCGCACAGCTCGACCTCGCCGTCGAATTCGGGCTGCCCGCACTGGTCCACACCCCGCACCGCGACAAGGCCGGCGGCACCGCCCGCTCCCTGGCCGTCATCGAGGAATCCGGCATCGACCCCGGCCACGTCGTCCTCGACCATCTCAATGAGGTAACCGTCACCGAGGTGATCGGAACCGGCTGCTGGATGGGGTTCTCCATCTATCCGGACACCAAGATGACCCCGCAGCGGATGGTCGACATCCTCAAAAAGTACGGAACGGAGCACATGCTCGTTAACTCGGCGGCGGACTGGGGACACAGCGATCCCCTGCTCACCAGGATCACCGCGGAAACCATGCTCGAAGCCGGTTTCGACGAGGATGATGTCGACCGCGTCATGTGGCGCAACCCGCTCACGTTCTACGGGCAGTCGGGCAGGCTTGACCTGGACGGTTACAACGATGTGCAGGCCGCGGGGCTGTACGCCGGAAATTCGATCGCCCGCGGCGGCAGTTGAGGTCGATACATCATGCGTCTGCACCACTCGGACTCCACCACCATCCACCTCGCCTACTGCACCAACGTGCATCCGGCGGAGACCCTCGACGGGATCACGGCCCAGCTCACCGACCACGCGGAACAGGTACGCCAGCACCTCGGCACCGACCTCGTCGGCCTCGGCCTCTGGCTCCCCGCCGACGTCGCCCACCACCTCGCCGACCACCCGGCCGACACCGCCGAACTGCGCCGGGCCCTGACCGCCCGGGGCCTGGAGACCGTCACCCTCAACGGCTTCCCCTACCGGGGCTTCCACACCCCCGTCGTCAAACGCGGCGTGTACTTCCCCGACTGGTCCGAGCCGTCCCGCCTGACCTACACCCTCAACCTCGCCAAGGTGCTCGCCGGACTGCTCCCCGAGGACGCCGCCCGCGGCTCCATATCCACCCTGCCGCTGGCCTGGCGCACCCCCTGGACCGGCGTGCAGCGCTCCACCGCCGCCCGGCACCTCGACGACCTGGCCGCCGGACTCAAGCAGATCGAGGCCGAGACCGGCCGCACCATCCGCGTCGGCCTGGAACCCGAACCCGGTTGCGTCGCCGAGACCACCGCCCAGGCCGCCCGGGCCATCGCCGGCGCCGACCACGACTGGATCGGCCTGTGCCTGGACGCCTGCCACCTCGCCGTCCAGCACGAGGACCCGCGAAGCGCCGTCGCCGCCCTCGTCACCGAAGGCGTGCCCATCGTCAAGCTCCAGGCGTCCTCCGCCCTCGTCGCCGACACCCCCGCCGACGCCGAGTCCCGCGAGGCGCTGCGCCCCTTCGCCGAACCCCGCTTCCTGCACCAGGTCCGCGAACAGGGCCCCGACGGCACCCTGCACGGCTCCGACGACCTCGCCCCCGCCCTCGCCGGCGCCCTGCCCGGCGACGCGCCCTGGCGCATCCACTACCACGTACCGCTGCACGACCAGCCCGAGGCGCCGCTGCGCAACACCAGCGACTCCCTCCAGGAGACCCTGCGGGCGACGCTCGGCGGGGAGCGCGCCCTCACCGACCACGTCGAGGTCGAGACGTACACCTGGGACGTCCTGCCCGCCGGGCTCCGGCCCACCGGAGCGGCCGGCATCGCCGCCGGGATCGCCACCGAACTGGAGTGGACACACGGCGAGTTGATCCGTCTCGGCCTCACCGAGCAGTCCGGAGCAAAACCATGACCGACCGCCAGGTCGCGGTGCTGTGCACCGTCGGCCTCACCCCACGTCTGCTCGGCGAGATGCCGCACGTCGCGGCCATCGGCCAGGAGGGCTTCACCGCCCGCCTCGACACCGTCTTCCCCGCCGTCACCGCCACCGTCCACGCCACCCTCACCACCGGCCTGCTGCCCCGCGACCACGGAGCCGTCGCCAACGGCTGGTACCACCGTGACCACGGCGAGGTCATGATGTGGCGCCAGCACAACGCCCTCGTCCGGGGCGAGAAGGTGTGGCAGGCCGCCCGGAAGCAGGACCCCGACCACACCACCGCGTACCTGTGCTGGTGGTGGGCCATGGGCGCGGACGTCGACACCGTGCTGACGCCGCGACCCGTCTACCACTACGACGGCCGCAAGTCCCCCGACTGCTACACCGTGCCGGCCGGTCTGCGCGACGAACTCACCGCCCGCCAGGGCGAGTTCCCCCTCTTCAACTACTGGGGTCCGACCGCCTCCATCGCCTCCACCCGATGGATCGCCGGCGCCGCCCGCCATGTCGTCGACACCCGCCGCCCCGACCTGTCGTTCATCTACGTGCCCCACCTGGACTACGACCTCCAGCGGTACGGGCCCGACAGCCCCCGGGCGGTGCGCGCCGCCCGCGAGGCCGATGCCGCGCTCGCCCCGCTCCTCGGCGACCTGCGCGACCGCGGCACCACCGTCGTCGCCCTCAGCGAGTACGGCATCGGCCCCGTCTCCCGGCCCGTCGACATCAACCGCGCGCTGCGCCGCGAGGGACTCCTCTCGGTGTACAGCCAGCGCGGCATGGAGTACCTGGACCCCTGCACCTCCCGCGCGTTCGCCGTGGCCGACCACCAGGCCGCCCATGTGTACGTCGCCGACCCTGCCGACATCCCGCGCGTCCGCGACGTCCTGAAGCACACCGAGGGCGTCGACGAGGTCTGGGACCGCACCGAACAGGCCACCTACGGCATCGACCACCCCAACGCGGGCGAGCTGGTCGCCGTCGCCGAACCGGACGCCTGGTTCACGTACTACTACTGGCTCGACGACACCCGCGCCCCCGACTTCGCACGCGGCGTCGAGATCCACCGCAAACCGGGCTACGACCCGGCCGAACTCTTCTTCGACCCCGCCGACAGGGCGGTGAAGGCGAAGGCAGCACTCACCCTGTTGCGCAAGAAGGCCGGGATGCGCGCACCGCTCAACGTGGTGCCGCTCGACCCGGCCCACGTCAAGGGCAGCCACGGACGGCTGCCCCAGGACCACCGGGACGGGCCGCTGCTGCTGTGCTCCGACCCGGGGCAGGAACGGGACCGCTACCACGCCACCGAGGTGAAGGACCTGCTCCTGCGCCTCAACGGACTGGCCTGAGACCGGCCGTATCGAAAGGATCGAGAGGAGGCCAGATGACACCTCGGCGGAACACCGCGATCAGCGAGGTGCGCATACCCCGACCGGCAGTCGAAACGGTCGGCCGGATGCAGGAGTCGGGCGAGATCCACGTGTGGTGGTGGCCGCTCGGCCCACGGACCGACCCGGCGGACTACGCCGTTCTCGACGAGGTGGAGCGGGGCCGGGCCCAGCGCTTCCACGCCGAGGCGGACGCCGCCGCGTTCACCGCCACCAGGGCCGGTGCCCGGCGGGCCGTGGCCGGGCTGCTCGGCGTCGAACCGGGGGAGGTCGGCTTCGGCCGGCGGATCTGCCCCGGCTGCGGCGACCGGGAGCACGGCCCGCCGGCCGTCTCCGACCCACCGGTCCCGCTCGCGGTCAGCCTGTCCCGCACAGCGGGGGCCGGAGCCCTCGCGGTACGGGCGGGCAGCTGGGTGGGCGTCGACGTGGAGGCCCTCAGGCCGGTCGAACCGGCCGGCCTGGCCGAGGTGGTCCTCACCGCCTCGGAGAGCGCGCACGTCCTCGGCCTGCCCCCGGGCCCGGCCAGGGACGCCGCTTTCCACCGGGCCTGGACCCGCAAGGAGGCGGTGGTCAAGGCCGTCGGCCTCGGCCTGCTGGGTATGCCGCTCAACACGCTGGACGTCGGTCCGGCGCAGGACGGGCCCGTGCGGGTGGTGCACCGCTACCGCGGTGAGGAATCGCGGTGGCAGGTGATGGACGTCGACATCGGCGACCGCTGGGCGGCCTCGCTGGCCCGCCCGGAGACCGGCCCACTGGGCCCGGTCCACACCCACGCCCCGGCGTGACAGCGGGCTTCGCGGCGCCAAAACCCCCCTTCTTGCGGCGCGAAGCCATGCCCGGACCCCGCGTACTCTCCACCCCCTGGAGTCCCGATGGCCGTCACCGAACACAACACACTCACACCGAAGCCGCCGGCCGCCTCGCCGGCCCGGCGTCGAATGCCTGGTCAACTGCACCGAAAAGACCCGAAGTAGATCGAATATAGAAGTACGGACCACGCTCGACCCGATGCCATATACGCTCGAAAATCATCCCCTTGAGACCCGGAACCGCACTATGGAGAGGACAGGTCGCAACATGGTGACCGAGACGAGCCGCCCTTCCCTCGACAACGGCTACAACACGGTCAACCGGGGGCACGCCCTTCGTCTGGCCGACGTGACCAAGGTGTACGGCAGGAACGGCCGCGGCGTGCGTGCCCTGGACGGGGTCTCCGTGGGGATCGAGCGCGGCTCCTTCACCGCGGTGATGGGCCCGTCGGGCTCCGGCAAGTCGACGTTCCTGCACTGCGCGGCCGGCCTCGACAAGCCGACCACCGGGCAGTCCTACATCGGTGACACCCAGCTCAACGACATGAACGAGACCCAGCTGACGAAGCTGCGCCGCCAGCGCATCGGCTTCGTCTTCCAGGCGTTCAACCTCATCCCGTCCCTGTCGGTGCGTCAGAACGTCGAGCTGCCTCTGCGCCTCGCGGGCGAGAGCCTCGACAAGAACTGGCTCGACGAGATCCTGGGCCGCGTCGGCCTCGGCGGCCGGGCCGCCCACCGGCCCGCCGAACTCTCCGGCGGCCAGCAGCAGCGCGTCGCCATCGCCCGCGCCCTCATCACCCGGCCCGACGTCATCTTCGGCGACGAGCCGACCGGCGCCCTCGACACCGTGACCGCCAAGGAGATCCTGTCCCTGCTGCGCTCCTGCGTGGACGAGACCGGCCAGACCGTCGTCATGGTCACCCACGACCCGGTGGCCGCCTCGTACGCCGACACCGTCCTCTTCCTGGCCGACGGCAAGATCGCCGGACAGATGGAATCCCCGACCGCCGACCTCGTCGCCGAGCGCATGACACACCTGGGAGCGTGGGCCTGATGCTGCGCTACGCACTGCAGACCCTCAAGGCCAGGAAGGGCGGCTTCATCGGCGCCTTCCTCGCCTTGTTCTGCGCCGCCGCACTGGTCACCGCCTGCGGCATCCTCCTGGAGACCGGCCTGCGCGGCACCATCGCCACCGAGCGCTACGCCGCCGCCCCGGTCATCGTCGGCGCCGACCAGAACGTCCACCAGACGACCATCAAGAAGAAGAAGGGCAAGGTCAAGGAGAAGCACAAGGCGAAGCCGCTGGCCGAGCGGGTCTGGCTGCCCGAGGGCACCACCGAGACCCTCGCCGCCTTACCCGGGGTGCGCAAGGCGGTGCCGGAGACGAACTTCCCGGCGTACGCGGTCGGCCCCCAGGGCCAGATCGTGCCCGGCATCGACGGCAAGCCGTCCTACGGCCACGCCTGGTCCTCCGCCGCACTGACCCCGTTCGAACTGACCGACGGCAAGGCACCCACGGGCGCCACCGAGGTCGTCCTCGACCGGGAACTCGCGGACCGCACCGGCCTCAGGACCGGCAGCAGCCTCGTCGTCCAGTCGACCGGCGCCCCCACGACGTACAAGGTCAGCGGCATCGCCGCGGCGAAGGACGGCGACCTGCACCAGCAGACCTCGCTGTTCTTCTCCGACGAGACCGCCCGCAACCTCTCCGGACGGGCCGGCCAGGTCACGACCGTCGGCCTGATGCCCAAGCCCGGCGTCTCCGCGGACGAGCTCGCCGACCAGGCCGAGAAGGCCCTCGCCGGCGACGGCCGCAAGTACGCCATCGCCACCGGCGGTGAGCGCGGACCCATCGAGTTCCTCGACGCGGGCAAGGCCCGGGTCAAGCTCGTCTCCATGGGCGGCGCGATGGGCGGTACGTCGCTGCTCGTCGCGATCCTCGTCGTCGTCGGCACCTTCGCGCTCTCCATCCAGCAGCGCTACCGCGAGCTGGCCCTGCTGCGCGCCATCGCCGCGACCCCCAAGCAGGTCCGTCAGCTGATCGGCCGCGAGGCCCTGATCATCGGCGGCCTCGCGGGCGGCCTCGGCTCGGTCGCCGGCCTGCCCATCGCGTACTGGCTGCACAGCAAGTTCATCGACTTCAAGGCCATCCCGGACACCCTCGAACTCACCTTCAGCTTCGTGCCGTTCGCCGCCGCCGTCGGCGCCGCCCTGCTCGGGGCGTGGGTCGCGGCCCGCATCTCCGCCCGCCGCACCGCCCGCATCCGCCCGGCCGAGGCACTGTCCGAGGCGTCCATGGAACAGCGCCACTTCGCGTGGGGCCGGCTCGGCGTGGGGATGCTCGTACTGGCCCTCGGCATCGGTGTGGTCGTCCTGCTGGGCTTCCTGCGCACCGAACCCGCCTCGCAGCCCGTCACGTTCCTGTCCGTCGTGGTCCTCGCCGTCGCGGTCTCGCTGCTCGGCCCGGTCATCGCGAGGATCGCCGTCGCGATCCTCGGGATCCCGCTGAAGTTCTCGCGCGTCGGCGGCCACCTCGCGACCGCCAACGCCCGCGCCAACGCCAAGCGGATGGCCGCGGCCGTCACCCCGCTGGTCCTGCTCATCGGCATGGCCTGCACCGTCCTGTTCGTGCAGACCACCATGGGCGACGCCGCCTCGGCCCAGGCCAAGGCGGGCAACAAGGCCGACTGGGTGGTCGCCTCGAACGGCCCCGGTGTCCCCGCCGGGGCGACGGAAGCGCTGCGCGACGTACCGGGCGTCACCCAGGTCACCGAGATCGTCCGGACCCAGGTCCGCGTCGGCCTCGACAAGTACCCGGCGCAGGGCATCTCCGCGCAGGGCCTCACCACGAACTGGGATCCGGACGTCTCACGGGGCAGCCTCAAGGGCTTCGGGGACAAGAGCATCGCGATGAGCGACGTCTCCGCCGACCACCTCGGCAAGAAGCCCGGCGACACGCTCAAGGTGACGCTCGGCGACGCCACCGTGGTCCGGCTGAAGGTCGCCGCCGTCTACGAACGCGGCCTCGGCTTCGGCGACCTGACCATGTCGCACGACCTGGTCGCCCGGCACGTCGACAACCCGCTCGCCTCCTCCGTACTCGTCAAGACGGCCGGCGACGGCAAGGCGGGCCGCGAGCAGCTGACCGGCGCCCTCAAGCGCTTCCCGGGCATCGGTGTCCTCGACCGCACCCAGGTCGACGATGTCCAGGCCGAGGTCCAGCAGTCCAACGCCGAGGTCAACTACCTCGCGATGGGCCTGATCATCGCGTTCACCGCGATCGCCGTGGTCAACACCCTGGCCATGTCGGTATCCGACCGCACCCGTGAGTTCGCCCTGCTGCGGCTCGTCGGCACGACCCGCCGCCAGGTGATGTCGATGCTGAGGATCGAGTCCGCCCTGATCGTCCTGGTCGCCGCGGTGCTCGGCACGGCCATCTCGCTCGCGGTGCTCACCGCCTTCAGTGTCGGGATGACGGGCGCCGCCCAGCCCTCCGTCGACCTGCCGATGTTCCTCGGGGTCCTCGGCTTCGCCGCGGTGCTCACCGCGGTGGCGACGCTGGTCCCCGGCCGCGTCGCACTCGGCGGCCGCCCGGCGGACGTCATCAGCGCCCGCCAGTAGGCGGACGCGCCACGCCAACACCCCAGGGGTGTGCGGGAGTTCCGCTCCCGTACACCCCTGATTGCCGCATGTGCGCGGTGCCTGCGCACGGCCGAGGGGCCGGCCCCCTGTGCGGGGGCCGGCCCCTCGGCCTGCCTGGCGGATACGGACGTCGTGTGCGTGGCCCCGCTCAGCCGAGGACCGCGCCGTCGCCCGCCCGGTCCACCCGGCTGCGCCGGTGGTCCAGGTGCGCGTACACCCGGTGCAGCCAGCGGTCCGCACCGTCGTAGGACGGCGTGAACGACGTACGGCCGTGCACCGCGAGGCGGTTGTCGACCACGGCCAGGTCGCCGACGCGCAGCGCCAGAGCCGACATCGTCTCCATGAACGCGCTCCGCAGCTCCGCCATGGCGTGCCGCGCCTCGTCGTCCAGCGGATGCGTGGCGGAGAAGTCCACCAGCACATTGGGGTCCTCCGGGTCGCCGTTCAGCACCGCGTGGGCGGGCGTCACGCTGTCCAGAGCGCCGAAGGACGGCGGCGGCTCGGTCAGGAACCGCGGCTCGCAGAGCACCGTCCGCGCCTTCTCGGAGAGCAGCGGAAGCGCCCGGCGGATGGACGACGTGCACAGCTTCGCATCACCCGTCGGGTCCTCCCGCACACACAGCAGACCCACGAAATCCGGGCGGTTGTCATGGAATGCGTTTTCGATGTGGAGTTCCAGGAGAACGGAACCCGCATTGCTCTGCGAGGCCTCGCTCCCGGGAACCGGAACGACATTCTGAACCAGCGCACCTGTCTTTTCGTTGCGGAATGCTATGACCTCCCCGAGATTCAGCATCGCGGTGGTGATGACGGAAGCGGCGACCGTGGGAACACGCTCCACCGACCCCTTCACGGCCGGCGTCGGAAGCAGCGGGTCGTCCGCCACCACCGGCAGGTTGCGCAGCAGCAGGACCCCGTCGGGGCCCGCGTCGTGACGGAACGCGCGCAGCGCCGAGAGCAGCCGGCGCGGAAGCTGTACGGAGGCGTCACGTGCGGCGTCCAGCCAGCGGAGATCGTCGATCCTGCCGTCCGCCACCCCCTTCGGGGTCAGCTGCTCGGCGACGGCGACGAGCGCCTTCTGCTCGGCCTCCGTCAATTCCACGACGGTGCCGGCCGCCGCTGCCGAAATCGGCAGGGAAAGCGTATGGGTCTCGGACATGTGGACATCCTCGGGTCGGTCGGAAATTACCGTCCCAGTCTCCGAGGAAGTGCTATCGCGCCCCTACGGTGAATTCCCGCCGAGGCATATATAGACGGCCCGTAGCCGCCGGGCGGACGATCGCACCGTGGCATTTCTGTCCGCACGGCAGGCCGTGCGGAGGAACCGGAGGCCACGGGAAACCACGAGAGGTCGACAAGGACCGTCGAGGAACAACGAATGGGGGCAGTCCATGGCGTTCGTACCCGGAACACCGAAGAGCACCGGGACACAGCAGCCTTCCCGGGCAGCGCCCGGGACACCGGATCTCGCCGGTGCGGCCCACGTCTGGTGGTGGCAGCCGCCGCAGCGGGTCGTCCCCGACGACCTCGCGCTGCTCGGCACCGACGAGTTCCACCGCGCGCTCACCCTGCTGGCCGAGCGGGACGTGGCCGCCTTCGTGCACACCAGGGCCGGGGCGCGCCGCGCCCTGTCCGAACTACTGCTCGTGGCACCGCAGTCCATCGAGCTGGGGCGGCGACAGTGCCCCGGCTGCGGGGACTTCGGGCACGGCCCGCCGATGATCGAGTACCCCGAGGTGCCGTGGGCGATCAGCCTCTCCCGCACCGCGGGCTGCGGGGTCTTCGCGCTCGGCGACGGACCCGCCATCGGGGTCGACGTCGAAGCAGTACGGCCCATGCGCCAGGCCTCGCTGTACGACTCGGTGCTGACCGACAACGAACGCGCCCACCTGGTGTCGCTTCCGCCCGGACCGGTACGCGACGCGGGGTTCCACCGCGTCTGGACGCGCAAGGAAGCCGTAGTGAAGGCGGCCGGGCTGGGACTGGTGGGCACCGCGCTGAACCGGCTGGAGACCTGGCCGGCCCGGCACGGACCGGTCCGCGTACTGCACACGCACTCCGGCCGCACCACCGTCTGGTCGGTCCAGGACCTGCGGCTCAACGACCGGGTCGCCGCCGCCATCGCCCGTCCGCCCGGCGGTGCCCCGCCCGGTCCCGTTCACATCCACTGCGTACTCGGCCCGCCCGAGGAGGCCGACGCACCCGACACCGAAGGAGGCCGACCATCATGACGACGCAGCCCCTGGAGACCGCCCCGATGGCCCCGACCGTTCCGGCACCCCGGACCGGCGCGCCCGGACAGCTCGACGACACCGAACTGACCGGATACTTCGCCGAGCTCGCCGCCGCCGTCGAGCAGGCGGACCCCGGGCCCGCCGCCCGCGGCGGCTGGGAGGAGCGCGAGCGCGTCCGGGTCTCCGTCTGGGTCCGCACCGCCTACGAACACCCCTTGTCCGCCGCCGCGTTCGGCGGGCCCGCCGGCCCGGTCGCCCACGAGGTGCGGGCCGGCCAGGCCGCCGAGCTCGGCTTCCGGATCGACGTCGGCAGGGGCCGCGCCGTACCGGCCAAGCCCTCCGCCGAGGTCCGGGCCGTCGCCGCGGTCGCCGCGATGTGGGCGGTCACCGCGACCGCCTTCGGCTCCGCGGCCCGGCCGCCCCGCGAACGCGTGGTCGCGGACGCGTGGACCGTGGTCCGCGAGACCATCGCCCCCGCGCTCGTCCCCGAGATCCCGACGTACTCCTGGACCCGCGGAACGTGGTGACGGAACGGACGACGGCGACTCCCCGGCCACCGCGGTCACCCGACCGCGGTGGCGCTGTCGTGCGCGGCGGCGGCCGGGTCCGCCGCGTCGAGCGATGCCGCGTACAGCAGGACCAGCTCATGGCACCGGTACAGCGGCAGCCCCTGCGGATCGAGGCCCGAGAGGTCCAGCAGCGCGGCGTCCACCAGCGACTCCAGCACCCGCTCGGCCTCGTCCTCCGACACCGCGAGACGCACCGAGGCGTCCCGGGCCGAGAACGGCTCCGTACCGGCACCGGACAGCGCGCCGAGCGCCAACGGGCCCCCGGCGGCCATGCGCCGCACCGACGGCAGCAGCGCCCCGCGCACATCCAGATCGCCGAACGACAGCTCGGCGAGCCGCTCCGCCGGATCCGCGAGCCGGGCCGCGAACCGGCGGGCCGGCCACGACGGCCGCGCCGCGAGCCGCGCTCCCACCACGGCAAGCGCCAACGGCAGCCCCCCGCAGTACGCGACCAGGTCATCGGCGGAGTCCGGGTCGTCCCTCAGCCGCTCCGCACCGCCCGCCGCCGCGAGCATCGCCAGGGACTCGTCGTCGTCCAGCGGCGCCAGGGCCACGGTGTCCGCCCCGGTCACCCGGGCCAGCCGGGCCCGGCTGGTGATCAGCACGGCCGCCTGCGGGCTCGCCGGCAGCAGCGGCGCGACCTGGAGGTCGCCGACCGCGTCGTCGAGGACGACGAGGAGCCGCTTGCCGGAGGTCCGCGCACGGTAGAGCCGGACCAGCTCGTCGCGGTCGGCGGCGCGCGGGGAACTGCCGTCGAGACCGGGCTCGCCCAGCGCCCGCAGCAACCGCACCAGCACCTCGCCGGCGTCCTTGGGCGTGCCGTCCTGATCGCACAGCTCGGCGAAGAGCTGGCCGTCGGGGAAGTGCCCGGCGCTCTCCTCGGCGGCGCGCACGGCGAGCGCGGTCTTGCCCACCCCGGCCATCCCGGTCACCAGCAGCCGCCGGGGCCGGTTCGTCCCGGCCGCCAACCGCGCCGTCAGCAGGGACAGTTCCGCGGACCGGCCGACGAAGCCGTCCTCCGCCGCCGGAAGCATGGTGGGTACATCGGACCGCCCCCGCGCTGCCCCTGCACCTCGCAACCCCAACTCCCCGCCCAGCACGGCCTGGTACGTCGCCCCGAGCACCTCGCCCGGGTCCACCCCCAGCTGATCGACGAGCACCTTGCGACCCTCGTAGTACGTCTGGAGGGCATCGGCCTGCCGCCCGCACCGGTACAGCGCGGTCATCAGCTGGGCGCGCAGCCGCTCCCGTACGGGATGTTCGGCGACCAGGCCCGTCAGCTCGGCCGTCACCTGCTCGTGCATGCCCAGCGCGAGATCCGCCTCTATGCGGTTCTCCAGCGCCAGCATCCGCGCCTCCTCCAGCTGCGGCAGCTCCGCCTCCAGAAGGAACTCGGTCACGTTCGACAGGGCCGGACCGCGCCACCATCCGAGCGCCTCGGTCAGCAGCGCCTGCGCGTCGGCGAAACGCCGCTCCCGCAGCGCCTCACGGCCGAGCCGGTCGAGCCGCTCGAACTCGACGACGTCGATCCGGGCCCCGGGCGCCCGCAGCACGTAGCCGGGCTGCCGCCGCACGATCTCCACCTCGTCACCGAGCAGCTTGCGCAGCCGGGACATGTACGTATAGATCTGCGCGCTCGCTGTGACCGGCGGCTCCCAGCCCCACAGCAGCGCGCCGAGTCTGGAGTCCGAGACGACCCGCCCGTGTGCGAGCAGCATCGCGGCAAGGACCGTATGCACCTTGGAACCGGACAACGCGATCCAGTCCCCGTCACGCCGGGCCTCCACCGGCCCGAGAATCCGGAAGTCCATGCGGCAAACCCCTTTCAGGTCTGAGCCTCCTGCATGAACTCCGAAGTTAGGCGGCACCCTTATCCATGGGTTATCGCCGGCGGCCGGACGCCGATACCGCCCGCCGGAGCCGGGTTTCATCGCGATGTCATCGACCGCTGCCACTGTCGTCGATGACCCGGGCCGACCGCGTACCGCAACCGGAAACGCGGCCGCGCCGGCCAACCACATGGGGAGGACGGAATGCGAACAAGAAGGATCGCGGCCGCGGCAGCCGGACTGCTGCTGACCGCCGGGCTTTCGGTGGCACAGGGGACCACGGCACAGGCGGCGGCGCCGTGCGAGGGCACCTACACGATCGTGGTCGGGGGCACGGGCAGCTCCTGGAACAACGACGGCTTCTACGGCAACATCCAGCAGCACGTCGGCTACCCCACCCAGATCCCCAACGGCGCGAGCGCCCGGGCGGGCGTCAACGAGCTGAACCGGCTGGTCCGCGACCAGCGGGCAGCCTGCCCCGGCCAGCACGTCAAGATGGCCGGATACTCCCTGGGCGCCGCGGTGGTGCACGTCTGGGTCACCGAGAACTGGCAGACGTTCGGCAACGTCAACGCCATCCTCATCGCGGACCCCAAGCGCCAGGGCAACCCCGGCGCCAACGGCGGATCCGTGCCGTTCGGCGGGATCGTCGGCGCACCGCTCGCCGGTGCCGACAAGTTCTTCGGCAACGTGCCGGTCAAGACCATCTGCCACTGGGACTACGTCTGCGACGAGTCCGCCGGCATCTGGACGTACCCGGCCAACCACGTCAACAACTACCCCGAAGACTTCAACATGGACCACCACGACGACGGCGCCAACGAGCAGTGGTACAACGGCGCCTGGTACCCCGCGTAACCACGGACGCCCCGTTCACCACCTGTCGACTGCCGGGCCCACCGGCCACCGGCAGGTGGTGATCACCCACCGGCGTCCAGGTCCGGTCACGGCGCGGCACTGCCGAGCCCGGGACCGAGCCCGGCCTCGTCCCCACGCAGAATCATCTGGCACGTCCGCCGCAGCATCCGACCGGGACGAACCCCCAGGTCGTCGGCCAGCCGACGGCTGGCACGATCGAACACGGTCAACGCGTCGGCCTGCCGGCCACCGCGGTAGAGCGCGCGCATCAGCATCGCCGCCACCGACTCGTTCAGGGGATGCGCCGCGGCGAAGGCGGACAGCTCGGCGATCGCTTCGCAGTGCCGGCCGAGCCGCAACTGCCACTCCGACTTCCGCTGCACCACGGCGATCCTGCGCTCGGTGAGCCGCAGCCGCTCCAGCTCGGCGAACGGACCGGGCAGACCGGCCAGGGGCTCCCCGCGGAACAGCCCCAACGCCCGGGAGCACAGCCGGACCGCCTCCGCCGTCTCGCCCGCCCGATCGGCCGCCGAGGCATCGCTGACCAGTGCCTCCATACGCGCCACGTCCACCTCGACCCCACCGGCGGCCAGCCGGTATCCGCACCGGCCGTGCTCGATCACCGACTCCGGGCCGCCCCCGGGGCACAGTGTCCTGCGCAACCGGTAGATGTACACCGGCACCACATTCGTGACCGGCGGCTCCATCCCCCACACCCCGTCGAGCAGCTCCTGCTGACTGACCGCCCGCCCTGTGCACAGCGCCAGTGCCGCCAGTACGGCCTGCCGGCGCAGATGCCCCGGATCCAGCTCCCGCCCGCCCAGCCGCACCTCCAGCGGCCCGAGCAGGGAGATCTCCACCTTCGGCCCGCCCGCCGACCGCACCACCGGGTCCGCCGCCTGCGGACGGGGCCCGCAACCGGGCACGACCAGGCCGCAGTCGAAGGCATGGACAACGGCGGCGGCCCGGTCGCGCAGCCCTAGCTTCACGAGGATCCGCGCCAGATGCCCGGCCACGACGTCCTCGGAGACGGCAAGAGCGGCGGCGATCTCGTCGTCCCGCAGACCGCAGCCGACCGCGTGGAGCACCTTGCGCTCCTGACGCTCCAGCGCTGCGGCGGTCGGCCGGCGGGTCGTGACGGTCGTCGGCATCGCTGCTCCCCGGGCTCCGGGCTGGTCGTTCTGGCGGGCGCCGTCGAAAAGGTAATGGCGGGAGCGCCGGACCAGGCATCCGGAACGATCCGGAGTGACACGTGCCGACGCGCCTATGGCCCCTCGATGCCGACGACGGTCCCGAACGGATCACGCAACTGGGCGATCCGCCGCCCCGGCCCGATCACCAGCGGACCCCGGTGATGCTCACACCCGGCCGCCAGCAGCCGCTCCCGCGCCCGGTCGACATCCGCCACTCCCCAGTACACGACCGGGCTGCCGCCACGCGGATTGCGCTCGTCGTCGGCGGGGTGGAACCCGAGCTCGACCCCGCCGATCTCCACCCAGGCGTAGACGTCTCCGGCATCGCTGACGTCCACCTCCACGGGGACACCCAACAGCTCCCCCCACCAGCGGGCCGACGCCTCGGGATCCGGGGCGAAGGTCATCACGGTACGAACGCTGTCGAACACGACCCACCTCCAAGGAGAGCAATCCTACGAGTCCCGGGGCCCCGGGAGCGCCTGCCCCCAGTACGGCTTCCCCGCTCCCGCACCCCCTCCCACCAGCGGCTATCGGCTGAGCCTCTTGAACCGCCGTACCGCCAGGGGCAGGAAGACCGCCGTCAGCAGTACCGGCCACACCACCGCCATCAGCAGCGCGTGCTGTTCGATCCAGGAGCCGCCGCCTCCGACCGGTGTACCGAACAGTTCCCGGGTGGCCGTGGACGTGGAGGAGATGGGGTTCCAGGCCGCCACCCAGCCGAGCCAGCCGGGCATGAGCTGCGGGGCGACGAAGATGCTGGAGACCATTGTCAACGGGAACGCCACCGCGAACAGCCCGCCCGCCGCCTCCGGGTTGGGCACCAGCAGACCGAGCCACACCCCGACCCAGATCAGCGCGAACCTCAGCCACAGCAGCAGCCCGAACGCGGCCAGGAAGCCCCAACCCCCGTCCGGCCGCCAGCCCATGGCCATCGCGGTGAGCATCATGATCGCCAGCTCGGCGCAGGCGACCACGAGGTCGGTGACGCCGCGCCCGGCCACCACCGCGGAGGAGGCCATCGGCATGGAGCGGAAGCGGTCGATGACGCCCTTGGTGGAGTCGTGCACGATGATGGTCGCGGTGTTGATGAAGCCGAACGCCATCGTCATCGCGAACATGCCGGGCATCAGGAAGTCCTTGTAGTCCCCGCCGCCTGGCACGGTCATCGCGCTGCCGAAGACGTACCCGTAGAGGAGGACGGAAAGGATCGGGAAGCCGAGCTGCCAGGCGATGTTGACGGGCTGGCGCCGGTAGTGCGTCAGACCTCGGCGGACGATGTTGCCGCAGTCGGCGAACAGCCAGTACAGCCGTCCGCGGCCGACCGTCCCGGTCAGGTCGAGCGCGCTCATGCCGCCGCCTCCTCGTTCTTCCGCTTCTCGGCCCGGTGCCCGGTCAGGCGCAGGAACACGTCGTCCAGGCTCGGCCTGCGCAGTCCGATGTCCGCGACCCCGACGCCCTCGTCCTGAAGGGCGCGTGCCACCTCGGTCAGGGCGGCCACCCGGTCGGTGACCGGGGCGTACACCCGCAACCCCTCCTCGTCGGTCTCGGGTTCGCCCTCGCAGACGCGGGCGACCATCTTCACCACCCGGGGAATCTCGGCCCGCTCGGTGACCACGACCTCGACACGGTCGCCGCCGACCAGGTCCTTCAGCCCGTCCGGAGTGTCATCGGCGATGGCCCTGCCCCCGTCGATGACAGTGATACGGGAGGCCAGCTTGTCGGCCTCCTCCAGGTACTGCGTGGTCAGCAGCACGGTCGTGCCGCTCGCCACCAGGGCCCGGACGGAATCCCAGACCTCGCCCCGGCTGCGGGGGTCCAGTCCGGTCGTCGGCTCGTCCAGGAAGAGCACGGACGGCGCGAGGATCATCGAGGCGGCGAGGTCGAGGCGGCGCCGCATGCCACCGCTGTACTTGTCGACGCCCCGGTCGGCGGCGTCGGTCAGGTCGAACTGCTCCAGCAGCTCAACGGCGCGCGCCCGGGCCCGCCGCCCGCCCAGGTGGAACAGCCGGCCGAACATCTCCAGGTTCTGCCGGCCGGTGAGCACCTCGTCCACGGCCGCGTACTGCCCGGTGAGCCCGATCCGCCCGCGCACCGCGTGCGCCTGCCGGGCGACGTCCAGGCCGGCCACCTGCGCCCGCCCGCCGTCCAGCCGCAGCAGCGTGGCCAGGATGCGTACGGCGGTGGTCTTGCCGGCGCCGTTCGGCCCGAGCAGGCCGTGCACGGTGCCCGTACGGACGGTCAGATCGAAGCCGTCCAGGGCGCGTTTCTCTCCGTACCGCTTCTCCAGACCCTCGGCCCGTACCGCGTAACCGTCGCTTCCGTCGCTCATGGGTACCCCCTCCCACTCTCTGACTGGGTACACCGTACCCGATTGCGCGTACACCGTACCCGGTTTTTTCGCGCGGAACTAAACTGCTTGCATGACGAGCAGTACGCAGACCAGTGGCAGCGGCGACATCAACCGGACCCTCGAACTGCTGTGGGACACCGGCCGCCGGCCCAGCCGGGGCCCCAAACCGGGCCTGACGCTGGAGCGGATCGTGGCCGCCGCCGTCGATGTCGCCGACCGGGAGGGGCTCGGCGCGGTCTCGATGCGCCGGATCGCCACGGAACTGGGCACCGGCACGATGTCGCTGTACCGCTACGTCCCCGGCAAGGGCGAGCTGCTCGACCTGATGCTGGACCGCGTCCAGCGCGTGTCCGACGACCCGGCCGACCTGGGCGACGGCGGCTGGCGCTCGGCCCTGCAGGCCCTGGGCCGGGCCACCCTCGCCCTCCACCGCCGTCACCCCTGGCTGCTGGAGGTCAACCAGTCCCGCCCCATCCTCGGCCCGAACGCGCTCGACGGCATGGAGAAGGTGCTCGGCCGGATCAGGCCGATGGGCCTGCGTGACCCCGAACTGGTATCGGTGATCATCCTGATCGACGGGTACGTGGCGGGGGCCGCCCGCACGCAGGTGCACCAGGAGGAGATCGAGCGCACCTCCGGTCTGACGGACGCGAAGTTCTGGGAGGCGCACCAGCCGGTCCTGGAAGAAGCCATGGCCAGTGGCCGGTACCCCGTCATGGCCTCCTTGTCCGAGGAGTCCTTCGGCAACAGCTTCGACCACTTCGAGTTCGGCCTCCAGCGCATCCTGGACGGGCTGGAGGCGCTCGTGGCGGCGCGCAACCCGGCGGACGGCCCCGCTGCCGGTGCTGCCGATGCCGCCGATACCGGCAATACCGCCGACTCGGCCGCGCCGGAGCGGCGGGCGTAGCCCGAACGCGCCGGCCCGCCCGGCGTGCACCGCGCACCCGACGGCCGCGCCGGGCCGTCCGCGCCTACCGGCCCGGCGGGCGGTGGGGCGTCGTGGTGCCGTCGAGTTTGGTGACGACCGTCTCGTCCGGTGTGAGGGGCCGGCCGTCGTGCGCGCGGACCTCCAGCGGGAGCAGGGGGAGGCCCAGGCGGCGGTCGGTCAGTTCCGAATGGGGTTCGCCGGGTTCGAAGAACCGCGCCTCGCCCCACTGACGCAGCGCCACGATGACGGGGAAGAGCTCCCGGCCCTTGTCCGTCAGTTCGTACTCGTTGTGTGCTCCGCCGTCGGGCGCCGGCACCGATTCCAGGATTCCGCCCGCGACCAGGGTGCGCAGCCGGGCGCTCAGGATGTTCTTGGCCACCCCGAGGCTGCGCTGGAACTCGCCGAAGCGCCGGCTCCCGTCGAAGGCGTCGCGCACGATCAGCAGTGACCACCAGTCGCCGATCGCGTCGACCGATCGCGCGACCGGGCAGTCGCTGTCGTCGAACCTGGTCCGTTTCACCACGATGTCCTCCTCGCCACGATGTTCCCCCGCCGCGATGTCCTCCTCCGCGGCCGACCGGCCATCCCGTGGCGGTTGCAACATGCTACCAGTCGCCGCTACGGTCACCGGTGGCAACATGCAACCGAACTGCTGGAGGGTCCACCATGCACCGGGCGACACCCACCGCCGTACTGCCCCGCGGCGCCACCGCACTGTTCGCGGTCGCCTGCGGAACCGCGGTCGCCAACGTCTACTTCGCCCAGCCGCTCCTGGTGGCCCTCGGCAACGAGTTCGCGATCGCCCCGGCGGCGCTCGGCGCCGTCGTCACCCTCACGCAGATCGGGTACGGACTCGGCCTCTTCCTCATCGTTCCGCTCGGCGACCGGCTCGACCCCCGTCGCCTGATCACGGCGCAACTGATCCTGCTGGCCGCCGCGCTCCTCCTCGTCGCGACCGCGACCAGCAGCGCGGCACTCCTCGCCGGGATGGCCTCAGTGGGGCTGCTCGCGGTCGTGACACAGTCCCTCGTCGCCTGCGCCGCATCCTTCACCGAGCCCGCCCGGCGCGGCCGCGTCGTCGGTGCAGTCACCAGCGGCGTCGTCACCGGCATCCTGCTCGCCCGTACCGTCTCCGGACTGCTCGGCGACCTCGCGGGCTGGCGCTCGGTCTACCTCACCTCGGCGGCACTGACCTGCGCGGCGGCCCTCGCCCTCCACCGCGTCATACCCCGGCGCGACACACCGGCGCCCACGCTGGGATACGGGCGCCTGCTCACCTCCACCGTCCGCCTGTTCACGCGCGAACGCCTGCCACGACTGCGCGCGCTGTTCGCACTCCTCGTCTTCGCCGCGTTCAGCACCTTGTGGAGCAGCGTCACTCTGGTCCTCAGCGATCCCCCCATGGCCCTGTCGTCCACCGCGATCGGCGCGTTCGGACTGCTCGGCGCCGCCGGAGCGCTCGCCGCGAACGTCGCGGGCCGCCTCAACGACCGCGGCCACGCGAACCGGACCACCGGCATCGGCCTGGCCCTGCTGACCCTCTCGTGGCTGCCCCTCGCCCTCACCCGGCAGTCGCTGTGGGCCCTCGCGGCCGGAGTGGTCCTCCTCGACCTCGCCGTACAGGCCGTGCACGTCACCAACCAGAGCCTGATCCACGCGCTGCACCCCGAGGCGGGCAGCCGGCTCATCGGTGGCTACATGGTCTTCTACTCGATCGGCAGCGCCGTCGGAGCCCTCGCCGCGACAACCCTGTACGCCACCGCGGGCTGGAGCGCGGTGTGTGTGCTGGGCGCCGGATTCAGCGGCCTCGCACTCATCATCTGGGCACTCACCGAGAGGGGCGCCACCCGCCCGACCGCCCCGCCCGTCCGCCCCGCCCGGCCGGTCCGCCCGGCCAAGAGGCAGGACCGGAGCGCCTGTTGAGGGGACGACGCGCCGGTCGTGGATACCGCCGCCAACGGAATCCGGGGCCCCGGCCCCGACGTGAACCCGGCCGGCACCGACGTGGCGAAGGCCCTGCCGAGAAGATGAGTACGACGACTCACGCCCCGGCCGACGCCCGCCCCCGACGATGAGGACCAACATCGTCGAGACCGGGAGACCGTTCATGCTCAGCCGCATCGCCGACGTCCTGGTGCCCGCCGTCGGCCGCCTGACGGTGACCACCGACCCCGGCACCGAACTCGCGCCCGGCAGCATCGTCGCCGCGAACCACACGTCCTTGGCCGATCCCGCGATCGTGACCGCCGCCCTGCACCGGCTCGGCGCCGAGCCGGTCATCATGGCGGCCGCGGGGCTGTGGCGCGTCCCGGTGCTCGGCCGTGCGCTCGCCCGCGAGGGGCACATACCCGTCATCCGCGGAGACCGGCGCGCCGCAGCCGCGCTGGACGCCGCGGCGGAAGCCCTGGAGCAGGGGCGGCTGGTCCTCATCTACGCCGAAGGGGGCCTGCCCCGCCGCAGGGACGCCGCGGAAGCCGTACCCGGCACCTTCCGCAGCGGCCTGGCCCGGCTCGTCGAACGCACCGGCGCCCCCGTCGTACCCGTGGGCCAGGCCGGAGCCCGCCGGATCACCTCGGGCAGCCCCGTCAAGCAGCTCGCCGGCCTGGTCACGGCCCCACTGCGCCGACCGGAACTCCACGTACACGTGGGCGCGCCAGTGGAGTTGACCGGCGACCGGGCCGTCCGTACGGCACGGGCCCGCACCGCGGTGACCACCGCCTGGCGGACGGCCGCCGCCCACCTGCGCGAGCCCGCCGCACTCGCCGCGCGGCAGACGGCGGCCTGACGCATCAGGGCAGCCCCACGAGGCCCCAGCCGCGGCGAGCGGCCTCCGCCGTCACGTGGCCCCATTCACGCAGCAGCGCGACGAAGTCCTCGAAGGTGTCCGGACGGCCCGCCCAGCCCTCGCACTCGGCGGCGAACGGCCCGCGCAACTCATCGATGCGCGGCTCCGCCCGCTCCCAGGCACGGGCCTTGCCCGGCAGCACCTCCGGCGGGCACACGAGAAGGATCCCCGCCTGCCGTCGGTCGGCGGCAGGCGGGAAGATCCCGCCCCCGGTCGACGCAGGACCGACGGCCGGATCCGCTTCCGGGATCAGGCCGACGAGAAAGGTGTCCATCGCCTCACGCACGGACGCGTCGACGAGCAGCCGCATGTCCGCCCATGCCGCGCCCGTGCGGCCATGGGGGCTGTAGGCACCGGTGGTGGCGAAGACGTACTCGGCACACCACGCCACCGCCGGGTCCGGAGGCCACAGCAGGCCACCGGCCGGACGGCGCCCGCAGCGGTACGCCTCGTCGGGTTCCGGTGGCCGGACCGCGTCGTCCAACGCGTCGGTCCGGTGCTCGACGGGGAGGGCGCGCAACTGTTTCCAGTCCGCCATGAACAGTGTGAGATCCAGCCCCATGACGGCAGCATAGGTAAGCCCCGAGCCCCGAGCCCCGAGGCTCAGTCGTGCCGAAATCCCGGCACGGGCGGTTGTTGTGGGAAGCGGAGACGCAGAGTGGGGTGTGTGTCCGCGGCCGTGGGGGCCGGTTCGAAAGGGACCGGGCCCAGTGTCAGCTCCAGGTCGGAGATTTCCCAGTCGGGGCGGCCGGCGGCGTACATGGCGCGCACCAGCTCCTGCTTCTCGCCGATGCTCCGGTGTGTGCGGAACATGTTCAGGATGGTGCGTCTGTCCCGCATGCTGAGGTTCGCCATGACGAGAGGGATGTCGCGCGCGGCCCGGCACAGGGCGATGTCGGCGAGCACGGACGTCCGGTCGGCACCGGCTTCCTCCATTTCGTTGATGAGCTGGAGCAGTCCGGGCACCTCGCGGCCGCGTGCGGCGGAGATCAGGATGTCCGAGGCATGATCCGGCCAGCCCGACCGGTCCAGCCTCTCGACGAGGGCGAGCAGGTCGTCGGACATCACGGTCGAGCCGTACGTGCTCCAGACCCGTTCGCCTTCTTCAGGGGTGGCGATCTCGTACATCAACAGCCCCAGTTCGAACGCGTCGGCCGGCGAGAACCGTGAAAGGACACGGCGGTAGGCCTCGGGGTCCGCCCTGAGTTCGTAGTAACGGAGCAGGATCTGCTGCTTCATCTGCTTCATCGCCCGCTGCCGTGCGAGGTTCTCCTCCTCGTCCCCGGCTTCGTCCGCGTCCTCATCGTCGTTGTCGGTAGCGGTGACGTCCGTGACGTCGACGTGCGGCGAATTGTCCGGCCTGTCGATGCCGGTGGGGGAGTTGTCCGGCGAGTTGTCCTGGTGGAGTTCGTCGGCCAGCAGATCGAGACGGTCGGCCTTCTCGTCCAGGTGCCGGGCCGCCTTGGCCAACGCGGAATCGACGTCGTCCGCCGTCGCGTCCGCCGGATGCGGTTCGATCACCTCCCGCCCGGCGCTCGCGCCCGCGTGCGCGGGCCTGCCGTCCGGGACCGACGGGCCACGGCGCAACTCCTCGACCTCCGCGCGCAGCGCCGCGACCTGCTCGGCCGCCTCCCTGGCGAGCTGGTCGGCCTTGCGCCGCTCCGATCGAGCACGCACCAGTTCCGCGTCCGCGGCCATCCGCTGCTGCTCGCTGCGTGACAGCTGCGCACGGATCTCGTCGAGGGGCCGCCGAGTGAGCCTCCGGCTGTTGCCCGGGGCCTGCTCGTTGTGGAGGTCGTCGATGTCGCGGTGGAGTTTGTCGACGAGGGCGAGCAGGACCAGGACCAGCTGATTGGCGCTGGAGCGTTCGCGTTCCAGTTCCGCCGAACGCTCGACCGCGCGGACGAGACGGTCCTGGGTGGCCACGTATTTGTGCTGCAGCGCGATGAGTTCGGCGCCCGCCCGCGCGATCGACCCCCAGTCCGTCGGTGACGGCAGGCGGGAAGCCTCGGGCGGCGCGGCCGTTGCGGGTACGCCGGCCCCGCGCGTCTTCAGTTCGTGTGCCTGGGCCAGCAGCATCCGCTGCTCGTCGGCGTCGCGGGAACAGGCGTCGGCCACGGCCTGGACGAATGCGTCGTCCAGTGCGACACCGGAGAACCGGTTGGCGAGAGTCGTACGGCTGGGGATCCGCCCGTCGGGGAAGTGATCGGCCGTCAGACGCTCCCTCAGGAGGTCGATCGTCAGGTCGGCATGGTCCATCCAACCGCGCAGCAACGACGCGAGGTCGTTGTCCAGCGCGGTCGGCCCTTTCAAGGCGGCCCACGGGCGAGTGCGCCGTCGCCCCTCGGTCAACGTCCCTCCCGGGCAACTGGTGGACAAGCAGGGCTTGTTCGGCCTTGTCCCGCTCGTCCGGCGGACAAGTGGACCGCAACATCCCAGCACATTCAGCGTGGTGTGAACAAAACGATCGCCATCACGGACGGAACCCCACCATGCCCGAACTGTTCACCCACGCTCTGACAGCCCTGGCCGAGGCCCTGCTCACCGAACTGCCGGCCCAGCTGATCACCAGCCTCGCGACGGCGGCCGTCGCGGGGTGGTGGGCCGGCCGGCGCCGTTCGCGGGCCGGCCGCACGCGGGAGGTCAAGGACCTCGAAGAGTGACCCGACGGAATGACACAGCGGAATGACACAGTGGTCGGGCCGGCCGGCAGACGTCCACCGGTGCCGTGCTCGACGGCCCGGACGACGGCCGGCCGGCCCACCACCCCGGGTCAGCTCAGCCGGGTGTTGGCGTACGCCTCGATGGCGTCGCGCTGGTACGCGGCCAGCCCCGGTGCGATCGCCTCGTACGCGGCGCGCCAGGCGTCGTTGTCCACGCAGGAGCGCCCGATGGCGCGGTACTCGTCGACGGAGACGGCCCGCAGTCCGGTCAGGGTCCGGTGCTGGGCGTCGATCTCGGCCTGCACGGGCTCGGCGTCGGCGGGGAGGCCGGCGGCCATCAGCTCGGCCAGCCGGATCATCTGCGCCGTGCGCTCGCGCTGCCCGGCGACGACCTCCTGCGGGGTCATCGCGGCGACCCGGCGGTCGACCTCCTGGGCGTGCTCGGGAAAGTCCCGCAGGCTCTCCTGGTACTGGGAGGGCCGGACGCCCTCGAACAGGTTCTCCGGGCGGTTGATGGCGGTCATGGGTGTGCCGTCCTTCCTGGACTGTTCCAGTTCGGCGATCGTGCGGGAAACGGTGCCGGCCAGGGCGTCGAGCCGGTCCCGCTCGGCGAGCAGCCACCGGTGGTGGCCGCGCAGGGCTTCCACCTCGTCGACCTGATCGGCCAGGACCCGGCCGATCTCCGGCAGTCCCAGCCCCAACGCCCGCAGAACGAGAATCTGCTGGAGCAGCAGGAGCTGGCGCTCCTCGTAGTAGCGGTGGCCGTTCGCTCCGATCCGGGCGGGCGGCAGCAGTCCGATCTCGTCGTAGTGCCGCAGGGTCCGGGCGGTCACGCCCGACATCCGGGCGACCTCCGCGATGGGCCAGTCCATTGCCGCCTCCTTCACGATCGCATCCAGGGCCGGTCTTTCCGGCCCTGGTCAGGACGGTAGAAGCTGCCGCAGCGACAACTTCAACCCCGACATCCGGCCTGGTTTCCGTGGTGGCCGGGCCCGTGGCGGTGAAGGCCGGCCACGGTCGTACCTCCGACGCGGGTGGGGCGCCGCCGGAGGCTGTCTATCCGCGATCCGACTCCGACCCGGCGGTGCCGTCCGAGGGCGGGTCGGGATGGGTGAAAAGGATCTCGCGGGCCTGTTCCGCGGCTCGGGTGATGCTCTCGCCGATGAAGTCGACGAAGCGGGCGATGTTCTCCAGGCGGGCGGCGGCCGGGGTGTCGCGGCCGAGGACGGCGACACCCTGCCGTGCGGTCTCGGCGAGTTGGGTGTTGGCCCGGGCGCTGGCCAGTGTCGCCTGGTACCAGACGTCGCCGTCGGCGATGTAGCGCTCGCGGCGGCGCTCGTCGCGTTCCCGGCGTACGAGGCCCTGGCCTTCGAGCAGTGTGATCGCCTTGGAGACGGATGCCGGGCTGACCTGTAGGCGCTGGGAGAGTTCGGACGCGGTGAGGCTGCCGGCGTCGGTGGTGAAGAGGCAGGTCAGCACGCGGGCCATCATCTTGGGCAGACCCGACTGCATGAGGAGGGTGGTGAAGGTCTCCTCGTACTCGCGCACCGCCTCGATGTCGCGTCCATCGGCCTGTGCGGGGGTGTGAGGTCCCGGGGGTGTGGTCTGCCGTCGGCGGTGGGTGCGGCGTTCGGTGGCGCGGTGGGCCAGGTCGGCGCGGTAGACGGTGGGGCCGCCGTTGCGCATCACCTCACGCGTGATCGTCGAGGTGGGGCGGTCGAGACGTCTGGCGATCTCCGCGTAGGCGAGGCCGTCGGCCAACCCCAGCGCGATCTGCTGACGCTCCTGCTGAGTGAGTCTGCCTCCCGGCATCGACATCTCCCTTCACGTTTTCCGGCATCGTCAGCGTAGCGTTCACGCCTTCCCAATGCAACGAACCGAGTGCCTGACGTTGCGTTACCGTCATGTGCATTGCAACGATATGACGGCGCTCACCTGCATTTATGTAATTCATTGGCAATGAACTCGTTGCGTAATCAGTGAACGCTACGTAGCGTTTCTGGTGTCGGAAACAACAAGCGCAAGAGGAGAGCACGATGCAGAAGTACGACACCCCCACCCCGATCTCCGCCGTCCTCGACATCACCGCGGGACGCATCCAGCTCATCGCCGCCGACCGGTCCGACACCTCGGTCGAGATCCTGCCCGCGGACGCCTCGAAGAGCCGCGACGTGAAGGCCGCGGAGCAGACCGAGGTCGAATACGCCGACGGTGTCCTGCGGATCGCGGCCCCGGTGACGAAGCACCAGATCCTCGGCCCCTCCGGATCCGTCGAGGTGACCATCAAGCTGCCGGCCGGCTCCCGCGTCGAGGCGAAGGCATCCGGCGCCGAATTCCGGGCCGTCGGCCGGCTCGGCGACGTCGCCTTCGACGGCGCGCACGGAGCGACCAGGATCGACGAGGCCACCAGCGTCCGCCTCACCGCCCTCGCCGGTGACATCTCGGTCGGCCGCCTGGGCGGCCCCGCGGAGATCAGCACCCCGAAGGGCGACATCCACATCGCCGAGGCCACGCGCGGCACGGTCGTGCTGCGCACCGAGTCCGGCGACGTGTCGGTCGGAGCCGCCCGAGGAGTCTCCGCATCGCTGGACGCGGGCACCGGCCACGGCCGGATCCACAACTCGCTCAAGAACGGCGACGGTGCCGCCGCCGACCTGAACATCCACGCGACCACCGCCCACGGCGATATCACCGCCCGCGGCCTCTGACCCGAAGCCACCGACATCCACAACCCCTGAGGAGAACTGATCATGGTGGAAAACAGCACGTCCCCGACCGACGAGGAGTGGACCGGCATGGTGCCGGTCGACGATACGGCCCTGGCCGTCACCGACACCGGCGGTCCCGGTATCCCCGTGGTCTATCTCAACGGCCAGTTCGCCACCCAGGGGTACTGGCGGCGCACCATCGCCGAACTGGGCGGGGGATGGCGGCACATCACCTACGACGAGCGGGCCCGGGGCAGAAAGTCGAAGCGTTCGGCGGACTACTCCTTCGCCGCCGCCGTCCGGGACGTCGACGCCGTTCTCGACGCCAGGGGCGTGGACCGGGCGCTGGTGGTGGGCTGGTCCTACGGAGCGTTCGTCGCGGCGCACTGGGCAGGCCGGAACCCGGACCGAGCCCTGGGTGCGGTCATGGTCGACGGAGCGTTCCCGTACGACTGGCTCGACGAAGCCATGGAACAGCGGATCCGGAAGATGTTCCGGCGGATGGGCTGGTTCCTGCCGCTGCTGCGCCCGACGGGCCTGGCACCGCGGATGACCGCCGAACAGCAGGCGGACAGCAACATCGAGATCGGCGTGATCTCCCGCGAGCGCGAGCTCGGCCCCGTGCTGGACAACATCACCGTCCCGGTACGGTACGTGGTCGCTTCGGGGACGTCCCTCGGAAGCAAGGGCGACGAGCAGGAACGAATTCGCGCGGGCCTCGACCGGGTCTACGAGCGCAACTCGAACATCCGGCTCGGCGCGAAGGTCGCCAGCAACCACGGCGCGATCCTGAAGAAGGACTTCCCGGCCATCGCCGATGCCGTACGTGAGGTCGCCGCCCTCGGCGACAGGGAGAACTGACCGTCGCCGGTGCCGGGCGGCATGATCTCGGAACCGACCCACCTCATGGAATCGGACAACATCCCACGCGAAGGGGGGCTTCGCTTCGTGGATCTCCGAGGGGGGCTGCGCGGTCACCGCTGCCAGAGCGAGCACGATGGGGACACGCCCCGACGACCCGGCACTCGCGCTCTGCCAGGAACTCCGGCTCCGTGGCGCGGCCGGCTTCGACGAGGCCGTCGCCGAACTGAACCTCGGCCCGAACGAGCGCGAGCGCTGCCGGCGCGATCTCCTGAACCCGGGCCTGATCGTGCCCACGGGCACCGAGCACGACAACGGTCTCGCACTCGCCTCCGGCAGCGCACCCGAGGCGGAGTCCGACACGGTCGCCGTGGTCAGCCCCGAAATGGCACTGATCAAGCTCCTGGAGAGCGAACGGGGCCGCCTCGCCGAGGACCTGCGCCACGCCGAGGAGGTCAACGGCCGGCTGGAGTCGTTGGCCACCCGGTTCCTGCGCGCCGAGGTCCTCGCACCGTCCGCCGAGGTCGAAGTCATCACCGACTACCGGCGCATCCAGCAGGTCCTGGAGGGCATCACCGAGACCGTGGAGCACGACCTCTGCGCGCTGCAGACCCAGATCAGCCACAGCCGCGAGATCCCCGAACGGACCCTGTCCCGCGACCGCCGCCAGATCGCCCGCGGAACGCGGGTGCGCTACATCTTCTCCAGTACGAGTCCCGGCACCGCGATCAGCCGGTCCTGACGGCGAAGGGGCCGCCGTCGCCGAACGCGAGCCGCGCGAAGTTCTCGCCGATGCGTCGGTGTCCCGCCGGGTCGGGGTGGACCTCGTCGGGCAGCGGGAATTCGGCGTAGTCCCGCTCGCCGTACAGGTCACGGCCGTCGAGGTAGTGCAGGTTCGGGTCGTCGGCCGCCCGCTGCTCGACGATCCGGGCGAGTTCGTCACGGATGACATTGAGCGTCAGACGCCCGGCGGCGCGTTCGGCGGGATCGCCGGTCGCCTTGAACCGCAGGGTGCCGCCGTCGAAGTCGGGGGCGAGAGGGCCGGGGGTGTCCTCCTGGACCGGACACAGGATGGGGGACACGACCAGCAGCGGCGTGGCCGGATGCCCCTCGCGGATGGTGTCGAGGAAGCCGTGGACCGCGGGGCCGAAGGCGCGCAGGCGCATCGCGTCGGAGTTGACGACATTGATGCCGACCTTGACGCTGATCAGGTCCGCGGGCGCGTCCCGCATCGCCCGTGCGGTGAACGGATCCAGCAGCGCGCCGCCACCGAACCCCATGTTGACCAGCTCCACTCCGCCCCGGGCCGCTGCCAGGGCCGGCCAGATGGCGGTCGGACGAGTGGCGTTCGAGCCGTGGCTGATGGAGCTGCCGTGGTGCAGCCAGACCCTGCGCCCGTCGTCCGGTGCCTGCTCGACGGGGGCGTCGGTGCGCAGGGCGATCAGCTCGGTGATCTCCGTGTGCGGGAGCCAGATCTCGATGTCCTTGTCACCGGCCGGAAGACCGGTGAACCGGGCGGTGCCGGCCGGCCCCTCCGACAGCTCGGAGGACTGGGTGAGCATGTCGGTGATCGTGCGTACGTTGCCGCCGGCCACCGTGGCCCGGGCGGTGAGACGGCCATCGACCAGCAGGTCGTACACGCCGTCGGCCGGGGCCGGGAGACCTCGGTAGACCCGCTTGGTGGGCAGGGTGTCCAGCTCGATCGTGGTGGCCCGGGTACGGAAGGCCAGCCGTACGCCGGAGGGCTGGGCCTCGGCCACCGCCAATTGGTCGTCGGGGATCTGCCGGCGTGCTCCGGCGGGCAGCCGATGCGGCAGCAGCCCGTGCGCGGTCGTTTCCACATCGAGGAAGCCGCGCAGGAGGTCCGTGGTGACGGGTGTGGTGATCGTGTCGTGCTCGGTGTTCATTGCCTCAGCGCCTCAGCCTGTTGATCAAGGTTCTCGGAATGTTCTGGATGCGCCGGTGCGGGGAGCTTCGGACCGCCTCCGGTGGTGCGGCACCCCGCTGGTCAGGGCGTGGCCCGGTTCCGCAGCAGGGCGTCGAGGGAGTCCACGATCCAGACCCAGGACTCCTGCGAGTCGGGGGAGCTGTGCTCGAAGCCTCCGGCCAGCTCCAGGCTGACGTAGCCGTGGAAGACGCTGCCCAGCATCCGGACCGCGTGCGTCTGGTCCGGCCCGGTCAGGTCGTAGCCGCGCAGGATCGCCCGCGTCATCTGTGCGTGCCGCACCCCGGCGCTGGCGGCCGCCGTCTCGGGATCGAGCCGGAGCCGCGCGGCGGCGTACCGGCCAGGGTGCTCCCGGGCGTAATCGCGGTAGGCATCCGCGAAGGCGGCCAGGGCGTCCTTGCCGGCACGCCCGGCCACGGCGTCGGCGACCCGGTCGGCGAGTTCCTCCAGGGCGAACAGGGCGATCCTGGTCTTGAGTTCCTGGGAGTTCTTCAGGTGTGAGTACAGACTCGCGGCCTTCACGTCGAACCGCCGGGCGAGCGCCGAAACGGTCACCTGATCGAAGCCGACCTCGTCGGCCAGCTCAGCCCCCGCCAGCGTCAGACGCTCCGGGGTCAACCCCACTCTGACCATAAGCTTCCTCCTGTTTGCCGATACCTATTATGCATTTGCCTAAAGCTTATAGGCAAATGGGCCTCTCTCTCATGAAGCCGCTGACCGAGCAGGAGATCCGTACCGTGTTCGTGAACTGCACCAAGGGCGAGGCGAAGCGCCTGTCCGTCCCTCGCGACCTGGCCGAGCGGCCCTGGGGCGACCTGGACTTCCTCGGCCGGCGTGCCCCCCGGGCCCCCGACCGCGCCCACCTCGCCACCGAGCCGGCCGCGAGGGGCGAGTTCACCCGCCCGGTTCCCGATCCGGGCCCCGGCGTAGGACACTCGGGTCAGCAGAACGAAGGAGAGAGATGTGACGGCTCAGCCCGAGCACCCCGCCGGCCCCCGGGTCACCGCTGTCCCGCACACCATCAACGCGATCGGTGACGCATTGACCGGTGCCGAGCGTGCCCGGTTCTACACCGAGGTCCTGGCCGCCGAAGAGGGCGAAGTGCTGGGCGTGATGCGCCGCTGGTGGAAGACGGCGATGCTGCACCGTGCCCCCGCCGCGGTTCAGAGCCGCGCCAATGCCGCGGCCGGTCGCTCTCTCGTCTCCGTCGAGGAACTGCTCGTGGACGAGCCGCGGTGAGCTGGACCGTCTGGACGGAGGAGATCCCGGCACAGACCGTGCTCGACATGCCCGTCGAACTCCGCAGAAAGACGGCGAACTTCCTGCGAGCCCTGGCCATCGAGGCCGGTGGCGCGATCAACCTGGGCAGGAAACCGCCCGGCGACGCGATGGACGACTTCGAGGTCCGATACTCCCTCGAAGTCCCCGGTGAACCGGTCATCATCGAGTACATGGTCGTGCGGGAAGCCAAGGAGATACGCGTCTCGGTCCTGGTCTGGTTCCACTGACGAAACCATCCGTGCCCCGGGACGTCTGCACGTTGTCTGCCGGTCGAAAGGAGCCGGCGACTTGGCGGTCGCGCAGACGGGCGGTTCGTTCATCGGCGGCTGACCGAGCTCGTTCGCGCTGCGCTCAATTCACCGTCGGCATAAGAACCTGGACACTCGCCGGCCCCTTGCCTAGCGTCGCAATCATGGAACTTTCCCAGGTCAACCCTGCTGTCTGGCAGCTGGCCTTCCCGGTCGGGCACGTCCACTTCGTGCGCCTGCCGGACGGTTACGCTCTGATCGACACCGCCGTCCCGGGGTCCGCCCCCGCGATCCTCGATGCCCTGACGCGGCTCGGCGGCCGCCCGGAAGATCTGCGGCAGATCGTGCTCACCCACTCCCACATCGACCACATGGGCTCGGCCGCGGATCTCGTCGAGGCCACCGGCGCCCGCGTCCTGGCGGGAGCCGTGGACGCCCCGTTCATCCGCGGTACCGCACCCGAACCCCAGCCGACGTACACAACCCCGGAACGCGCGCTTCACGAGCAGATCATGGCGGGCTTCGCCGAAGCGGACGTCCAGCCCCTGCAACATGTGCCGGTGGATGTGGAACTGCACGACGGCGACAGCATCGGCGACTGGGGCGAGCCTGTCCACGTCCTGCACGTGCCCGGACACACCCCGGGAAGCATCGCGCTGCACCTGCCCTCCAGCGGCGTGCTTTTCCCGGGCGACATCATCGCCACCGCGGAGGGCCGGGCGATCCTCGGCCCGTTCAACGTGGACAGGGAGCAGGCCATTGCCTCCTTCCGGCGACTGGCGTCGCTCGAGGTGGAAGCGCTGTGCGTCCCGCACGGCGAACCGGTGCTCAAGGGCGCGAACGAGGTGCTGCGGGCGGCAACTCCGGAGAACGACTGGGTGTGAGCCGGGCACAGGCCGATCGATCGCACGGATCCGATCACGACGCCCGGACCGGCTAGGGAACCGTTCACCCGGATCCTGCGTGGCGTCTTGATGTCTTGATGTGTTGTCGGCTGGTGATGTGATCGAGGGGACCGGATGAGAGCGCGGACGATTGTGGGCGTGGCGGTATCGGCCTGTGTGGTGCTGGTGGCGTGCGCATGCGGTCCGGAGAAGACGAAGGAGGACACCGACGCGCGGCCTTCGCAGCCGTCCGCATCCACGCAGGCCGAAGAGCCGTCGGCCACGCCGTCCGTATCCGGTCGGACCGAGAAGCCGCCGGCCGCCCAGACGGGTGGTCGGCCCGCGCCCAGGACGACGCAGGGCGCGATCCAGCGGTACGAGCAGTACCTGCACGCCGTGGGCCACGAGGACCTCGACACGGTCTGCGAAGTGGCCGGACCCGCCGCGAAGAAGGCACAGGACGAGGGGCTCGGCCCGTGCACGGCGACGTACCCCGTCGTGTTCCAGATGATCTCGCCCGTGCAGAAGAAAGCCCTGCAAACCGCGACGGTCGACCCGCGGCGCATCGTCGTGAGCACGCCCGACAAGATCGAGATGCCGACCGCAGCGGTCAGGGCCTCCGTCACCTTCTCCGAGAGCGAACTCGGAAGCTGCACCCTGGAGTACCTCAAGAATGATTGGTACATCACCGACTGAATCCGTACACCGTTCCCATGGGGCCACGGCGGAGTCATGTCACCGGACCGGCTTCGGCCCGATTGACCTTGACACGACGGCACGGTCTTCACTGGGGGCATGAGCATGAACCCCGAGAAGAACATGGCCCTGATGCGTACCGCCTACCAGGCGATGCAGAGCCGCGACGTCGACGCGGGCGCGGAACTGCTGACGGACGACTTCATCGCCAATGTCCCCGGAGCGCCCGACCCGCTGATCGGGCGGGAGGTCTGGAAGCTGGGCACCCGGGCCATGCTCGAAGGATTCCCCGACCTTCGGATCGAGGTCGAGGACATTTTCGGCGCCGACGACAGAGTGGCGGTGCGTGTCCACTTCCGCGGCACCCACCAGGGCGCCTTCCAGGGCATCGAGGCGACGCAGCGGCAGGTGAGCTTCCGCAGTATCGAGCTCTACCGCTTCGAAGGGGACAAGATCGCCGAGGAATGGGTGGCTCCGGACATGAGCTCCCTCATGCAGCAGATCTCAGCCGGCCCGGACCACAGGGGCTGATCCGGAGGCTCGCGGTCTTGGTGGCGGACCGCGCCGTGCTCAGGCAGGCTGAGCTGCATGGTTTCGGTAGTGCAGAACGTGGCGATCGACTGTTCGGGTGCCTATGAGCTGGCCCGGTTCTGGAGTGAGGTGACCGGTTGCCCACTGCATCCGGAGGACGGACGGGGCAGCCGGGAGACCCAGGTGATGCTTCCGGAGGGCCCGCTGCTGTACTTCAACCAGGTGCCGGAACCGAAGACGATCAAGAACCGGATCCACTTGTGCCTGCGCCCGACGACCTCGCGCGAGGAGGAGATCGAGCGGCTGTTGGCTCTCGGCGCCACCCTGGTCACTGATCGCCGGGAGCCCGACGGCGCGGGCTGGGCCGTCCTCGCCGATCCCGAAGGCAACGAATTCTGTGTCCTGCGCAGCGAATCCGATCGCGCTGCGACGTCTTCCTGAGGCTCGGACCTCTGAGGTCCGGGCTTCCTGAGCGTCCGGGCCTCCCGAGGCTCGGGTCTCCTCAGACCCGGACGCTCAGGCCGAGAGCCACATGGCAACTGGGCACAGCCACATGGCCACTCGGCATCCGTCCTCAACTGCTCGTTCCGGAATGGTGTTCGCAGGCGGCGGTACCCATCCTGGCCGATCTCGCCCACCAGGGCGCCGGCCCGTGGCTGACCACCGGTATCGAGCGCAGGCCCCGGCAAGAACTCACCCCCACCGAGAGAGCTCGCAACCAGGCACTGGCCGCAGCACGAGCGCCAGTCGAACGCGGCGTCGCGAGGGTGAAGTCCTGGCGCGTCTTCCGCAGATCCCGATGCGGCCCCAACCGCATGACGTCAAATCGCCAAGGACATCCTCACTCCGGAGCGGCGAAGCTGAAGCAGCCCACTGGGAGAAGAACGACCTCTAATGCCTGGCGCGGGTCAGCTCGCACCTCCCCTCCGAACAGGACCGACGCAGCCGCCCGGCCGAGATGGTCTCCACAAGACCGATCACCCAGCACATCGGGCAGCCGCGCAGCGCGATCAGGCCGACCGGGGCGAGCAGAAGGCTCGCCGGCCCGACGACCGGCAACAGAGTCAGCGCCCCGGCGAGCGCACCGAACCCGACGGCGCCGCGGGCAAGATGGCGCGGGACGGTGTCGCCGGCGAAGCCGCCGCGCGCCGACGCCTTGCGTACACCAGCGGTGCCGGGTACGGAGCTGGGCGGGGAACCGGGTACGGAACCGGGCGTGGCGGTGCGTGTCGCCGTGATCGTGTCAGTTGTCATCGTCGGTTCCTCTCATCATCCCGGCCGGATCGTCCCGCAGCGCCTCGCGTACGGCTGAACGGGCCCGGTGCAGACGGGACTTCATCGCGGCGTTGCTCAGACCGAGCCGGTCGGCGACGGTGCGGCCGGGCAGGCCCTGGACGTCCCGCATGACCAGCACCTGCCGCTGGTCCACGGGCAGGGCGGCGACGGCTGCCGCGACGCGTTCGGCCTCCAGGCGCAGCAGGACGTCCTCCTCGGCGGACCGCGCGGTGCCGCCGAACGCGTCGAACCGGCCCGATGTGCCGAGCCTCCCCTCTTCGCCGATCGGTTCCCGGTGGCGCAGGGCGCGGGTGCGGCGCAGGCACTCGTTGCGGACGATCCGGAACATCCACGACGCCAGCGCCCCGGAGGCGCGCAGCATGCCGATCTTGCGGTAGAGGATGATCAGCGCTTCCTGGGCGGCATCCTCGGCGTCCTGGGGTGTGGCGCACAGCGTGTGCGCGAACCGGTGCACGTGCGGGTAGGAGCCGTACACCAACGCGGTGAGCGCCTCGACATCGCCGCGTTGTGCCGCGCCGATCAGGGTCGCGCCGGGCCAAGTGCGGTCAGCCACGCTGACGCCTCCGGCGGCGCAGCAGCGTGACGGTGCACGCGCACAGTAGCAGCGCGGCGGCCGCGGCGGCGATGACGACGGTGGTCATGGGGTCCTCCCGGTGGGGTGCAGGGCGGACGCGGTCGTCCGCACGCATATGAGAGGCGCGCCGGGCGCGGAAGGATTCACCCCTGCCCACGATCCGGTGGTCCAGGGCGCCTCGGCGCGTACGACCTGTAGACCGCGACCGGGCCCGCGGCGGCCCGCCGGCCCGGCAGCCGGGCCGAAGGGCACCGGCGCCAACAACGGCTCGGCAAAGCCCGCCGGCCCGGCAGCCGGGCCGAAGGGCACCGGCGCCAACAACGGCTCGGCAAAGCCCATACATACCCGTACGTCGGCTCACAACGCCGCATCACGAACCCCATGATTGCGCGTCACCGGGCATGACCGGTGACGCCCGGAGGGGCACTCGCCCGGCCAACCACCCATCGGGGACGCCAAGGCGGAGGCCCCCTCGTTGTCAGTGCCGGATGACATCATCCGGACATGAGCGGCGATTCTTTCAACTGGCACGAATTCCTCGGACGTTGGCAGAAGGAGTGGGTTCCGCGCGAGGAAGACGACGAGAACGAGGACGGCGGGCAGGCCGTCGCCCCTCTGGGCAGGCCCGGGGCGGACGAGGCGGCGATCGCTGCGGCCGAGGAGCGGCTCGGGCGCCGGCTGCCGCCCTCGTACCGGGAGTTCCTGTCCGCGAGCGACGGGTGGCACGTGGACCAGATGGCAGGGATCTATCAGCTCGGCGGCGCCGCGGACATCGGCTGGTTCCAGGATCCGTACGACATGACCCCGATGTACGAGGAGCACCTGGGCGACAACCCGCGCGAGGAGGACGTCCTGCTGGCCGGGATGTGGCAGCGGGCGCTACGGCTGGAGACGGACTCCGACATGTCGTACGCCCTGCTCGACCCGGGCGACAGCGACCAGGACGGCGAATGGGCGCTCTACGTCTACAAGGGCTGGGGCGGTGAGCTGCCGGACCGATACCCGTCGTTCCGCGCGTACATGGAGGCCATGTACCGCGGTTTCCACTCCGTCCGGGTGGAGAGACCCGACTTCGAGAACGCGACGACGCGCGCCCAGGACGCCCATGTGGAGGAGGCCCGCCTGCTGGCCCTGCGCGGACGCTACGAGGAGGCTCTGCCCCTGCTTGAGGAAGCGCTGTCCTTCGGACGGCCGCGGAGCGCCGTCCTGCTGAACCAGATCCGGCATCTGCTGACTTCGCGCAGCTTCCGGAGTTACGGCAATCTGGTGGCCGACCCGCGTTACCTGCCGGAGATTCTGCCCGTGGAGGCCATGTCGCCGGCACGTGGCGAATGGCGGCTGGGCGGGGACGACCACTGGCTCGGGATGATGGCCGCCCGCGGGGCCGCCCGGAAGACCGCCGAAGCCGTACTGAGCGCGATGCGGGACGGCACTCATCGCTACGCGCCTCCCGGCGCATGGGGCCGGGCCGTCGCCGAGGCCCGGGAGTCGGCCTGCTGGGGGGCGACCGACGCCGCGTGGCGGGTGCTGCGGGAGGCGCTCCCGCTGTGGGAGACGCCCGGTCCCTCGCTGATCGCCCCGATCGGCCTGCTCGCCGATCCGGTCCTGGGTCCGCTGATCACCCCGGAGCGCGGGCGGGAGATCCTCGCGACACCACGGGCCGGGGAAACGGGCCCCGTTCCCGGGCAGGCGCCCGATCTCGACCCGCCGGGGCTCGCCTGGCTGACGGAGCCCGCGGCGAACCAGTGGCCGCTCGACGGATACCGCTGTGTCTGGGTCGAAGGAGCCGACCCGTCCCGTCTGCCCGCCCTGATCGGCGAGGAGGGCGCCGAACTGAGCGCGCCCACGGAACCGGGCAAGGCGTCCTGGCGGGCACCCAGGCCCCACGAACGAGAGGGTGTGGAACTCTGGGAGGACCGGGCCGTGGTCGCCGTCGGTCGCACCGCGGAAGCGTGGGCCTTCGCCTTCGAAGGCCACTCCTGCCATCTGAGCAAGCTGTTCCTGTCCCCCGCTCAGGCCGCCTCCTCTTCCGGCCGCGCGGTGGTGGTGTGGCGCGATCCGAGGCGTTCGTCCCCGGGTGACCACCCGACCGCGTTCCATCTGTCGGTGGCCGAACAGGGCGAGGAGCTTTACGCGTTCACCGTGCGGGGCACGGAGATCCAGCGCTCCGGCGCGATACCCGAGGCCCTGGACCCCGTACGACTGTTCCGCCCGGAGGACACCGAGCTGGAGTGCGAGCTGCGTGTGCTGGAGGCCCTGCATACAGAATTCGGGCTCTCGCTCCCGCGTTTCGCGCTGACCCGAGGCAGGCTCCGCACCTTCACCACCCGGTCCTGGACCCGGGCGCCACGCGAGGGCGAGGGTTTCGGCTACGCCTTCATCGGCTTCGCGGGGCGGTGACCGGTCGTGGTGACCGGTCGTGGTGACGGTCGCGGTGACCACTCGTGAAGGCCGGTCGTGGTGGCCGCTGCGGCGGATGGTGGATTCCGACGCCGCCTTCGCTTCGGCCTTCGCTGCTGCCGTCGCAGGCGCCCGGACTCATACGCTATAGTTGATCTTGAGAGTTCGCCGCAACCCACGGCGAACGACCTCGCGTTGGTGGTCCAAGGAAAGACGCCCCGCTTCCCGCGGGGAAATGCAGGTGCAAGGCCTGCCCAGCGCTCGATCGCGAGGCCCTTCCCCCTGCCGGGGAAGGGCCTCGATTCGTTTCTCGCGTGCCCCGTCTCGGCGTCCCGGTCGCGTTACGCGGATCGGCACGACCCGCACGGTCCGGTTCGGGCCCGGCCCTTCGGACCAGGTCCGGTGCGTTTCCTCCCGCCGACGGTGAGCCGGCCCGCTCGACGATCTCGTACAGGTAGAACGCGGATGGCGCGAGACCGGCCAGGATCCGCCGGTGCGCGGCGAGCAGCGCATCCGGGACTTCGGACCGGCACCCCGGACGGCGGCGGCGAGCTCGGTCAGCTGCTCGGCGACAGGCCGCCGCCAGACCGTGGCCGATCGCATAAGGGCCGGTCGGCTGCGCCATACGGGAGGTGGCGCGGCAGCAAGGATTCGAGTCATTTCAGCCCCTGAGCGAGCGGCGCAGAGTGATGGGCGTCATAAAACGGTGAAGCACCTTCCGACTACGGTTGCTCCGCATGACCCACACCGAGATCGACATCACCGCGGAGTTGGTCCGTGACCTGCTGCGAGATCAGCACCCCGACCTGGCCGATCACCCCTTGAAGCTCGGCGCGCGTGGCTGGGACAGCCAGATGTGGCGGCTCGGCGACGACCTCGCCGTCCGGTTGCCCTGGGCAACACAGTCCGCGGACGAGCTGCTGCGCAAGGAACACGCCTGGCTTCCCGCCCTCGCCCCGCACCTTCCGCTGCCGGTCCCCGTCCCACAGCGTCTCGGCGAGCCCTCCGAGCGGTTTCCGAGGCCCTGGATCGTCACCACCTGGGTGCAGGGCGAGCCGGCCGACCGCGCCCCCGCCACGCGCGCTGCGGACGCGGCCGACACCTTGGCCGCCTTCCTGACCGCTCTGCACCGACCCGCTCCCGATGGAGCGCCCGTCGGCCGTGGCCGCGGGGGACCGCTGGCCGACCACGCCGACGAGTTCACCGACGGGCTCGCCTCGGCCACCGAGCTGGGTCTGATCCCCGACCCGGACGCCGTCCGCGCGGTCTGGGAGGACGCCGCCGCCGCGCCGGAATGGGCGGGCCCGGCGCTCTGGCTCCACGGTGACCTGCATCCGGCCAACGTTCTCACCGCGGACGGCACCCTCTGCGGCGTGATCGACTTCGGCGACCTCTGCGCGGGCGATCCGGCCGGCGACCTCGCCGCCCCTTGGATTCTGCTGCCGGACGGCGCCGCCGACCGCTTCTACGAGGGCTACCAGCCGACCCCGGACGCCGCGACCTTGCGCCGCGCCCGTGGCTGGGCGGTGCTGCGCGCCCTCGCCGGCATCCTCATCGGAGACGCCGGCGTCCACGGCCGCCCCGGCGGCAAGCCCACCTGGGGCACACCCGCCCACGCCGCACTGCGACGCCTGATCGCAACGGCCGGCCGCTGATCACGCCCGCGACCAGGCATCGGGATCAACGCCGACCGTCATGACGGCACCACGTACTCGTGGTCCCCGAACGCGCCGTACGGAAAGGCGGAGACGTTCCCGGCGGGCTCGGGCCGCTGTGGCGCCGTGGCAGATCCTTCAGAGCCTTGATCAAGGCCGGAGCCGGCAGGGATCCGAAGAGGTCCGCGGGCTCCCCGCCGCAGCCCCGTCGGCGCGAGGGGAGGGGGCGATCGCACGCCTTCCGCGCTGCTTCGAGCGGGCCGAGTTCGGTCAAGGCCAGCGCCTGGTGCAGGCCGAGGCCGGTCACCGAGCGGGTCGGCCGACGGCCGATGGCGGTCGTGCCGGTCCGCTCTCGGGCGAGGCGTTGGACCGTCGATCCGGCCGGTCGAGACGTTCTGAGAACATGGCAGCGTGACCGTGCCCTACGTCGATCCGCAGCCCGAGGTCCAGATCGTGGAGGTGGACATCCTCGGGACCGATCTGCTCGCCATCGTGGTGAGGTGTCTGGCGACAACAAGGCTGGGCGCCCGCTTCCACTGCGTGAGCCCGCACGGCCGAGCCGTCGACCTGACCCTGACGGAGATCCGACGCTATCCCCGGGTGACGGTCACCGAAGTGGATCCGCCCCACGCCGCTCGCCTCGTCCTCACGGGCACGGGCGCGAGTGAACTTCACCTCCATGCCCGGGACGTCCTTCAGGGCATCAACCCGGTCGCCTGACCCAGCGGCCGAGCGGCCCAGCGGCCGAGCGGCCGAGTGGCCGAGTGGGATGTGAAACGGCGCCGGGAACCGTCGTGCCGACCCGTCGGCGGTGCGCGGCCGGGTGCGTAACAGGGCCGGTTGCACCGTGCGTCGCCCGAGACAGTGCCTGGGCACGCCGGGGACGCCGGACACACCGAGGGCGCAGCACGAGCGCTACGAGTCGGCCGGGGTGCGGAACCCGCGGAACGTCACCGGCCTGCGGGTCTCGAAGCCCAGGCGTTCGTAGAGCGCGACGGCGGCGGTGTTGCTGTCGGCCACGTGCAGGAAGGGACGTTCGTACCGGGCCACGATGCGCGCGGAGAGCGCGCTCACCAGGCGGGCGGCACAGCCTCGCCCGCGGGCTTCGGGGGCGGTGCAGACCGCGCTGATCTCGGTCCATCCCGGAGGCCGTAGCCGTTCCCCGGCCATCGCCACCAGAGTGCCGTTGTCGCGGATGCCGAGGTACGTGCCGAGTTCGGGGGTGCGCGCCCAGAACGGTCCGGGCTTGGTTCGCCCGGCCAGGTCGAGCATCTCGGGCACATCGCCCGGGCCCAGTTCGACCACGTCGGTTCCGCCCTCGGCCCGGGAAGGGACGGGCGAGCCGGGGCCCGGCCAGATCATCTGACGCCCTTCGAGGACGAAGACGGGTTCCCAGTGCGACGGCGGGATCGACGGGCAGTCGAACATGTCCGCGAACCCGTCCGGCCCCAGCAGTTGGGTGAGGTCGGCCCACTCCGCCGGTCCCGGTTGGGCGGGCACTGCGGAGAAGGTCGCGACTCCCGGCAGGTAGGTGAGGGCCCGGCCGTACCCGCGGGCGAGGTGCGCGTGGTGGCCTCGGAGCGACGCGCCCACCGGGTCGTCGAGTACGACAGCGTTGCTGCCCTCCATGGTGCAGTGCCTTCCGTGTCGAGCGTGAGCCGGCGCGCTGCCGTGCGATGCGACGCCCGGGCGCCGCGGCCGGTGCAACGAGCCTCGCTGATCATCTGTCCGCGATCGGACTCTAGTAGGGCCGAGCCGCGCGCCTGGAGAAGGGGTCGACCTTCGTACGGCGGCTGCCCGGCGCCGGGCCCCGCTCCCGGCACGGCCCCACCGCCTCCAACAGCAGTCCCAGTCCCAGCACCCGCCCCTCGGCGAGCGGGGTGATACACACTCGCGGCTGGTGTCACTGCACCGTGTCGAACCGGGCCATGAGCCGGTCTCGTCCGGATGCGCTCACCGACCTACCGGTCGAGGCATCCTGCCGTACCCGGGTCGTTGCATCCACCACCGCGTGCGGTACGAAGTCCGATGTGAACGATCAGACTCAGCCCGCGACCGTCCGCGTGTTCATCGCGCTCGCCCCGCCCGACCACGCGAAAGAGGAACTCGCCCGGGAACTGCGCCCCGCCTATGACTCGCACCCTCGGATGCGATGGAACCGCATCGAGGACTGGCACATCACTCTGGCGTTCCTCGGGGAGCTTCCGGTCGGGACAGTTCCGCTCCTGCGCCCGCCCCTCGCCGACCTCGCGGCGAACCACCGGCCACTCTGTCTGGCATTGCGCGGCAGCGGGAACTTCGACGACCGGGTGCTGTGGAGCGGAATCGACGGAGACCTCGATGGGCTGCACATGCTCGCGGCCGATGTGCGTGCCGCCGTCAAGAACTGCGGTGTCGTCTTCGAGGACCGGCCACTGCGCCCCCATCTGACGCTGGCGCGTGCCCGCCGAGGAGATCGAACCTCGGCAGAAGAGATCGCCGAAAGGCTCGACGGATTCACCGGACGTCAGTGGTCCGCCGAACGTCTGCACCTGGTCGGCAGCAACGCAGGCCGCAGCCGAGGGCCGATCCACTACCGCGACATCGAGGCATGGCCCTTCGGCAACGGCAACCCCACCGGTGTTCGAACGAACCGAAAGCAGCCTGGAGAGGCGTGACGACCGGTTCACCTTCAACCGCACCGTCATCGAAACCCGCACCAATTGCGGACCGCGGTGGTTGCGGGCTGTGGCCGGGCAGGACGCCACCCAGAGGAAGGCACGCATCCATGCGCACTCTCTACGTAGTCACCCATCCGGAGGCCACGCACCACATCGAGGGAGTCGTCGGTGGATGGCACGATTCGCAGCTGACGCCCGCCGGCGTCCGTGCGGCGGTCTCCATCGCCAGGGCGCTTCGGTCCCGGATCCCGGACGGAGCCGAGGTGGAGCTGTTCTCCTCGGATCTGCGGCGCACCCTGCGGACGGCCGAGGAGGTGGCCGAACTGTTCGGCGTGAAGCCGACCTTGGATCGCAGGCTGCGGGAGAAGTCCTACGGGCAGGCGGGGGAATGCCCCAGGAGTGGTTGGACAGGCGTTTCATCCCACCGCCTGCTGTCGGGGAGCGGATGGACCACGACGAGGGTGTGGAGGGTGCGGAGACCAAGGCGGCGTGCGCGCAGCGCATCTACGTGGCCATGGACGACATTCTGCAGAATCCTTGCGAGCACCAGATCATCGTGACGCACGGCGGCTCCCTGACGTTCGTCGTCGCGTCCTGGATCAGGATGCCGATCGAGTCGGCCGGCTATGCCAGTCGCATTCGGTGGCCCACGAGGTGACGACGAAGGCGACCCGCGTCGACGACGTGTGGTGCTGGGTGTTTTCGTAGGTCCCTGTCCAAGCGACAGTGAGTATCGATGGTCCCGGTGCGGCGAACGCCTCGCGACCGTGCGGGACGCCCCACCACGGCCCGTTCACCACGGGCAACGTCCTGCGTACCCCGCATTCAGTTCTCGCGGCCCGCGCGGAGCAGGGGCCGTGGGTGGCCGAAGCCATGGCCGGCATCGCCGACTGCCGTACTCAGTACGAGCACTTCAGCTACTGCCGCGGTGGGCAGGCGACCAGCAAGCACTTCGAGACCGGCCGTCTGGACGCCACCGAGACCGCTTGCTGCCGCACCAGCAGGATCGGTCTCCTGGAGGGAATCCTGCGCCATGCCGCCGAACGCCCCGCACCTGAACAGGACATCGAGTCGTCGGTCACGCTCACCGGACGGATCGAGGCCAGTCGGCACGAACTCACCCTGGAAGCACGTGAGACCGACGAATGCCACGACAACGCCGGCATCTTCGGCTGGGAGCACTGACCGAACATTCCGGCCGTCGGCCGGTGGTGCGAACGACTCGCCTCACGACGCCACGCGGTGAAACCCATGCGGGCCCCCGGGCCCCCGGGACATGGACCCGGGGGCCCGCATGCGTTCACCTGTTCGGTTCCGTCGGCACCCTTCAGTTCCGCCGGGCGTCGGCGCGGGCCTCGGCGGCGGTCTTCAGGTCGTGCAGCCATGCTTCGAGGCCCTGGCGAAGTATCTCCGTCGCGGTGGGCACATCCGCGTCGACCTGGGCACCGGTGTGGGTCTCCTCGGTGTTCACGCGGACGCCGCCCTCGACCGCGGTGAAGTTCCATACGTGGACGCCGTCGATGCGCAGTCCCTCACCGAGCGCGGGGCCGGTCCAGCGGATGCAGGAGCCGGGCCTGAGCTGCTCGACGGTCGAGGTGATGTCCAACTCGGTCGCCGGAGTCGCGGGGTTGGGGGGTATCGGAGTCGTCCACCGGAACGACGAGCCCTTCCGGAGGGGGCCGTGGTCGAGGCGTTCCGCGGTCTTGACGGCGGCCTGCCAGGACGGCCACCGCGCCACGTCCGTCTGCAGTTTCCAGACGGTGCGCAACGGCGCGTGGATCAAGGTCTCGGTCCTGTGGCGAACACGCGCGTCGGGGTCGACGCCTGCCCCGCGGCAGGTGAGGGACGTGCCGGGGTGGTGGTGAGCGGCCCCGGCGGGTGCGGCCGCGGTGCCGAGGACGGCGAGGGCGAGCGGAACGGTGAACAGGGCGGTGCGGATACCGGACATGGTGTTCCCCTTGTTTGTCAGATGCCGGATGGGAGCTGCCTGTTGAGTGCGCCGTGACTGTCGGGCGGATGTCTGTCGTCGGATCGTCGGACGGGGGAGAGAGCGGGACGGCCGCGTGACGCCTCCCGAATGAGCTATAAGCTCATGTGTTCGTTAGAGGTTATAACTCGCGAGTTGATGGAGGGTCAAGACGTTGCATGATAGGTTCTAACGAAACCTTGAAGATGTAGCGGATCGGGTAGGGAAGGAAGGTGGCGGGCCGTGGCCGAGCCGGATCCGAAGACCCCGCGGGAGCGCTACCGCGCCCAGGTCCGTGCGGAGATCAAGGAGCACGCCTGGGAACAGATCGCCACGGCAGGAGTGCCCGCGCTCTCCCTCAACGCGGTCGCCAAACAGATGGGCGTGAGCGGCCCCGCGCTCTACCGTTACTTCGCCGGCCGCGACGAACTCATCACCGAGCTCATCCGGGACGCGTACCAGAGCCTCGCCGACACCTTCCGCAAGGCCCTCGCCGCCGGCGCCGACGTGACCGGTCTGGCGCATGCCCTGCGCGACTGGGCCCTGGAGGATCCCCAGCGCTACTTCCTCATCTACGGCACCCCCGTGCCCGGCTACCACGCCCCCGAGGACACCACCCGGATCTCCTCCCGGATCATGGCCATCCTGCTCGACGCGTGTGCGACCCTCACGCCGGACGGTCCCACGACACCGTTCGGCGCCCACCTGGAAGAACACCGGGACTGGGCCGAAGGTCACCCCGCCACGCCCGCGGCCCTCCATCAGGCCCTGAACTTCTGGACCCGGCTGCACGGCGTCCTGTCTCTGGAACTCGCGGGCCACTTCGCCGGAATGGGCCTCGACCCCGCCCTGCTCTTCGCAGCCGAGCTCGATGACCTGCTCACGCGGCGGGCTTGATGTCATCCGCTTCCGGCGTCGAGTCGGCGGCTCGCATCGGCATCGCCACGTGGACGGATGCTCGAACGGGAGTGCGCCTTCCTGCGGTACGTGGTGGGCCCTGAGCCGCCGCTGATGCGCCGCAGGTTGATCGGCCGTCGGCCACCTCCTCGGCCGCACCGTCATGCCCTCGGCTCCGGCGTCGGGTCCGCCGGCGAGCCCGCCCTTGACTCAGGCAGCGGCTCCGGCGTGCCGTGCCCCTCATGAACCCGTACGCCTGGCACTTGAATCGCTTGCTCGGCCGACCAGTGCCTCGGTGATCTGCCGGGTGGTCTGCGCGGCGACCCGTGGGTCGGCCGCTGCGTAGGAGGTGTAGGCGTTCAGAGCGGTGGCCAGGGCCCAGCCGCGGCCCCGGGCCCAGGTGGCGTCGTCCACGCCGAGCGCGGCCCGGAACGCAGCCCGGCTCGCGGCCGACATCAGGGTGAACGCGATGGTCAGGTCGCAGGCCGGGTCGCCGATGCCGAGCCCACCCCGAAATCGATGACCGCGCTGAGACGGCCATCGACGGTCAGCGGATCGCCGGTGTGGAAGTAGCCGTGGAACCAGACCGGAGGGCGGTCCCGTTCCGGGGCACCCAGCGCCGCGTCCCACAGCTCGGTCAGGGCCGCGGCATCGAACTCGCGCGCCGCAACGGCTTTCCCCCGGCGATTGAGCCGGACCGGCCAACGAGCCGAGCGGAGAGCCGAGTTCAGGGACCGCATCCCCCGGGACCGGCCGCCTGGTCAGCCCTCACCCGTACGATGTCGGCTCGGGGCGATCTCCTTCGGGCCGTAGAGGGCCGCGGTCTTCCCGGTGGCCAGAGCCCAGTAGCTTCCGGTCGGAGCGGGCTTCCTCGCCGATGTTGAGGGCGGCGTGGGTGTGGCAGGCGCCCTCGCTCTCCTCCGGATCCGCGTTCATCATCGCCTGGCCTTGAGCAGCCGGTCCAGCGCGCCGTCCCTCAGGTACGCGAAGGCGCCTTCGGGGCCCCGTCGGCGTGCGTCGACCAGCAACGAGTCACTGCGGCGGACGTTGTGTCGAACTCATTCATGGCGCGATCATCCCGCAGCTGATCGAGGTGTCCCAGGCGGCGATCCCGTGAAGGGAGACACGGCCCCGGGAGAACCGGCGTCGGACGCTTCAGCCGTACTGGTGCACCTGCGACCGGTCCCGGACCGGCGTTGCCCACCACGCGGGCCATTTCCCGGGCGAACCCGGACATGCCCCTTGAGCTGGGGTTGTTACAAGCCAACGCTGTTTTCTGGAACCGAAGTCGCTGAGACAGAACCCGGACATCGGCAGGATCATTTCAGGATCGACCCGGCCCTAGTGTCATTGGTGTCAGCAGGAAACACCGCAATCGACAGCCGCTGGAGTTCACGATGCGTTCGCATCTCGCCGCCCGTTCCGCCCGCCTCGTCCTGGCCGCCGCGGCCGTGACGGCCCTCGCCGCCACCGCCACTGCCTGTGGACCAGAGGACATCGAGGACGCCGGCAGTTCCACGGCCCCCTCCGCCGTCGCTTCCGCCGGCGGTGACAACTCCTCCAGCGACAGCCCCTCCACCGGTGGCTCCAGCGACAAGAAGAGCGACTCCGGCGCCAAGACCGGCTCAGGTTCCGGCTCCGGTGACGGCGAGAAGAGCGGTTACGGGCAGTCCTGCGGCACCAACGACCTGGAATTCACAGTCACTTCGGAGTCCCAGGCCGGCGGCTACTACCTCGTCACCGCCAAGGCCAAGTCCGGCATCACCTGCTACCTGGACACCAACACCCCCACCGTGTCCTTCGGCTCCGGTGCCGACGGTGTCGCCTCGCCCGTCGGACAGGGCGGCGAAGACCCCATCAAGCTCACCGGTTCCGCAGTCGCGTACACCGGTATCAGCCCCAAGACCACCAACACCGATGACGGCAAGGAATTCGAGAACGTCATCATCGCCACCACCGAGGACGATCCCAACCCCGCCGAGCTCAAGCTCCCCGAGGCCACCAACGTCGACAAGCCCATCGTCACCAACTGGGCCACCAACCGCGCCGAGGCCATCCCCGTCATCGTCTGAGCGGTCGGCAGGAGCTGTCGGACCTGCGCGTTACGTTGAGGGCAAGACCGAACGCGTCGGGCCGCTTCTTCGACATCGTGAGCCGGATCCACATGCCTGCGTGGTCCCGCGGCCGCGTCGCGCTGGCGGGCGACGCCGCGCACGCGACCTCGTTCCTCTCCGGCCACGGGTCGAGTGTCTCGCTGGTCGGCGCGTACGTCCTGGCGGGCGAACTGGCCACGCACGCGGATCACGGGGACGCTTTCGCCGCCTACGAGCGCCGGATGCGGCCCTTCGCGGAACGCAACCAGGCGCTGGCCACCGAGGGTGGCACCATCGTGACCCCGACGACGCAGGAGCAGCTCGACGCCCGCAATGCCGTGGTGCGTGACCCGCAGTCGGGGAGGAAGACGGCGAGCGCCGAAGAAGGACGCGCGGCGCACTCGGCGCTGGTGCTGCCCGACTACGCGGTGGCCGTCCGAGACGGAGCACCGGGGCGCGCGGGCGCGCGGCGGTGAATCGTTCCGCCGGCCACATTCATGATTCACGCGCCTCGACCAACCCGCTCACCTCGATGAAGGACGCAACCTTCCGGATCGTTCGGAGCCCGGCCCCTCCGCAGGAACCGGACAGAGACCGGAGCCGGCGGCATCGACCACCATCCGGGGGAGCGGAGTGATCGTTTCTGTGGTGACGTTCCGCGCGGCGCCGGTGTGGGGCGTGACACGCGCCCCCCCCCGCCCCCGCAAACCCCGGCATGGTAAACCCCGACGGTCCGCCCGGGGGTACCCCGGGCGCGCGCGAGGCCCC